>PXBH01000074.1 GCA_003565555.1 Cryomorphaceae bacterium
CCGCCTCACCCCGAGGCAGCGAAGGGGGCCCTCCCTCTTTGTGCGGCGCTGAATCCATCGGCCCAAAATTAAGCTTTACGCGGGGAATTGCTAATTTTGACATCTGAGAACGAAAACAATTCTAAATGAAAAGAGACACCGCCGTATTTGACATAATCGAAAATGAAAAACGCCGACAAACAGAAGGTATAGAGTTGATTGCTTCAGAAAATTTTGTGAGCAATCAGGTGATGGAAGCGATGGGGTCAGTGATGACCAATAAATATGCCGAGGGACTTCCCGGAAAGCGCTACTACGGCGGATGCGTGTTCGTAGACCAAACCGAGACTCTGGCCATTGAGAGGTTGAAAGAACTCTTCGGCGCAGTGTGGGCCAATGTACAGCCACACAGCGGAGCACAAGCCAATGCAGCCGTGATGCTCGCTGTGCTGAACCCGGGAGATAAAATCATGGGCTTCGACCTGAGCCACGGCGGTCACCTCACCCACGGCTCTCCCGTAAATTACTCGGGAAAACTCTACACCCCCGTATTTTACGGCGTGGAAAAAGAGACCGGACGTATCGACTATGACAAGCTGGAAGAACAGGCCAAAAAAGAAAAGCCCAAAATGCTCATCTGCGGCGCATCAGCCTATGCACGCGACTGGGACTACGCGCGGCTGCGCGAGGTGGCAGACGCGGTAGGCGCGCTCTTGCTGGCCGACATTTCTCACCCCAGCGGATTGATCGCGGCGGGCCTTCTCAACGATCCCCTTCCCCACTGCCACATCATCACGTCTACCACGCATAAAACCCTGCGGGGTCCGCGCGGCGGCATCATTATGATGGGCCGAGATTTCGACAATCCCTTCGGCCTGAAAAACCCGAAAGGCCAAATAAGGCCCATGTCGGCACTCTTGGATTCGGCTGTATTTCCCGGCACACAGGGCGGACCGCTTGAGCACGTCATTGCCGCCAAAGCGGTAGCTTTCGGCGAAGCACTTACCCCCGAATTCAAGACTTACGGGAAAAAGGTGATTGCCAATGCGCAGGCCATGGCCAAAGCCTTTACGGATCGGGGCTACAACATCATTTCCGGCGGTACGGACAACCACAGTATGCTCATTGACCTGAGGTCAAAAGGCATTACCGGAAAAGAAGCGGAAAACACCCTGATGAAGGTGGACATTACCGTGAATAAAAACATGGTGCCCTTCGACGACAAGTCTCCTTTCGTGACCAGCGGCATGCGCATCGGGACACCTGCAATTACGACCAGAGGTCTTTCGGAAAAACACATGGAGCCTGTAACCGACCTCATCGATCGGGCGCTCTCGGCACGCGAAGATGTGCATGTGCTCGAAGAAATTAAGAAAGAAGTACACGCGATGATGCGCGAATTCCCCCTCTTTGCAGAAACCGTAACCGCATAAAAAACCGAAAAGTCAATGAATATCAGCGCGAACGATCCGGCTAAAAAAACTTGGGTCTCTGTACCCGAAAATTCAGATTTTCCCATTCAAAACATCCCTTTCGGCGTGTACCGCGACAACCAGATCGCTCATCGCGCCTGCACGCGCATCGGCGATCAGGTCATTGACCTCTGCGAACTCTTCAAGGCCGGGTATCTCGAAGGCTTGGGCTTTGAGCAATCAGACTTTACCGGTGCGTCCCTCAATACCCTGATGAAGCACGGCAAGAAAGGTATGCGAAACCTTCGCAATGCGCTCAGCGAACTTTTTGAAGAAAGCAATCCCGAGCTCCGCGACAACGAACCGCACAGGAAAGCTGCCGTGAAGCCCGCAGAGAAAACAGAAATGCTGCTGCCGGTCGAGGTAGGCGATTACACCGACTTCTACTCGAGCATAGAGCATGCGACGAACGTGGGCACCATGTTTCGCGATCCGGACAACGCCTTGCTTCCCAACTGGCGTCACTTGCCCGTGGCCTACCACGGGCGCAGCTCCTCCATCTTCGTTTCGGGAGTACCTGTGCGGCGCCCGTGCGGACAAACCCGCCCGGACGACAGTGCCCCGCCGGTATTCGGGCCTACGCGGTTGCTCGACTTCGAATTGGAGGCCGCCTTTGTAACATTTGACGGAAAGCCGGCGGGTGAAGCCATCTCAACAGAAGAAGCCGATGAATACATCTTCGGGATGCTGCTATTCAACGACTGGTCGGCGCGCGACATTCAAAAATGGGAATACGTACCCTTGGGGCCTTTTCTGGCAAAAAACTTTGCCTCTACGGTATCGCCTTGGATCGTTACGCTCGATGCACTCGAGCCTTTTCGCGCGGAAGGCCCCGAGCAGGAACCGGAGGTGCTCCCTTATTTGCGCTACAGCGGAAATAAAAACATCGACATTGACCTGGAAGTGGCCATCGCCCCCGAAAACGGTGCGGAAACGACGGTATGTCGATCGAATTACAAGTACATGTACTGGAATATGAATCAGCAGCTGGCTCACCACACGGTAAACGGGTGCAATGTGCGCTGCGGAGACATGATGGCTTCAGGCACCATCTCCGGAAAAACGCCGGACAGCTACGGCTCTATGCTGGAAATCACCTGGCGCGGGAGCAAGCCTGTGACCCTCAGCGACGGCACCGAGCGAAAATTCATTAATGACGGAGATGAAGTCATCATGCGGGGAAACTGCAAAAAGGACGGAGTGCGGATCGGATTCGGAGAAGTGAGGGCAAAAGTACTCCCCGCCCTGCTCAACTGAAGCCGAAGGCCTCGATATTATGGAACTCAAAATCGACCCGGAAAAAGAGAAAAAAGAGATTCTCGCCAGTTACCGCAGCCTGTTGCGCGTGGCCAAGTATTCCAAGTCGGCTGAGGACAAAAAACACATTCGCAAGGCTTTCGATATCGCCTTGGATGCGCACAAAGACATGCGCCGCAAGTCGGGAGAGCCCTACATCTACCATCCCATCGCCGTGGCGCGCATCACGGCGGAGGAAATCGGGTTGGGTACCACGGCCATCATTGCCGCACTGCTTCATGACACGGTAGAAGATACGGAAATCACCCTGGAAGACATCGACCACCTCTTCGGACCGAAGGTGGCGAAAATTATAGACGGGCTCACGAAGATCTCCGACATCTTTGACCATACCGCGAGCATCCAAGCGGAAAATTTCCGCAAAATGCTCCTCACACTCAGCGATGATGTGCGTGTGATCCTCATCAAGCTGGCCGACCGGCTGCACAACATGCGCACCCTGGAGTCGATGCGGCGGGACAAACAGCTCAAAATTGCGAGCGAAACCCAGTATATGTACGCGCCGCTGGCCCACCGACTGGGGCTGTACTCGATCAAATCAGAACTGGAAGACCTCTCATTGAAGTACACAGAGCCGGAGCAGTATGAGGATATTGTAGTCAAGCTGAAAAAGGGGCAGGCGGTGAGAACGCGGTTTATCAATCGGTTCACCCTGCCCATTACGCGCGCGCTGGATGCCGAGGGATTTAAGTATACCATCAAAAGCCGGCCGAAATCCATCTCGAGTATTTGGAACAAGATTTACCGCAAGGGCATTCCCTTTGAGCAGATTTACGACCTCTTCGCCATCCGGCTCATTTTAGATACACCGCCCGAAAGGGAAAAGGCCGATTGCTGGAAGGTGTACTCGATCGTCACTGATTTTTACCAACCCAATCCCGATCGACTCCGGGACTGGATCAGCACCCCCAAAGCCAACGGTTACGAATCTCTGCACACCACAGTGATGAGCCCTACGGGAAAGTGGGTAGAAGTGCAGATCCGCACCGAGCGCATGGATGAGATCGCGGAAATGGGTTATGCCGCCCATTGGAAGTACAAAGACCGGCAAGAGGGCGAGTCAAAATTGGACATGTGGCTCTCGCGGATCCGAGAAATGCTTGAAAGCAACAGCAACAGCGCCATTGACTTTATCGATGATTTCAAGCTGAACCTGTTCAGCGATGAGATTTTTGTATTCACACCCAACGGAGATCTGAAAACGCTGCCCTCCGGGGCCACCGCGCTCGATTTTGCTTTTGAGATCCACTCGCAGGTGGGCGAGACCTGTATCGGGGCCAAAGTGAACCAGAAACTGGTGCCGCTGAGCCATGTGCTCAAGAGCGGTGACCAAATCGAGGTGATCACCTCCAAAAAGCAAAAAGCCAAAGAAGATTGGCTGAGCTATGTCGTCACCGCAAAGGCCAAGTCAAAAATCAAGGCCGCGCTGCGGGAAGCGGAACGGAAGACCGCTGCGCTCGGCAAGGAGATGGTGCAACGCAAGTTTAAAAGCTTGGGAGCAGAATTCCCCTCCGCCAATGTAGCCGTTCTGGAGCAGTACTACGGGTATAAGACCACCACGGAGATGTACAAAGACATTTCCAAAGGGAAAATCAGCCTGAAAAAACTTAAAGGCCTGAACGTTGAAAACGGCGTCCTGTCTCACCTTCGCACCCCGCAAGTGCACGAGCAGAATGCCAAGAAAACCGATGTCAAGTCCAGATCGATTCCCAAGGACATGCTGATCATCGGGGACGATGAAAAGGATGTACCGTACAAGCTCGCTCCATGCTGCAACCCCATACCCGGTGATGATGTATTCGGGTTCGTGACCATCACCGAAGGCATCAAGATACACCGGAACAATTGTCCGAATGCCGTGCAGCTCAGATCGAATTACGCATACCGCGTGATCCGCGCGCAATGGCAAAGCCAGAAAGACAAAGAATTCATTGCGGAACTTATTTTTAAGGGCATCGACGACCTCGGTTTGGTAAACAGCATCACACAGGCTATCTCTAGCGACCTGAATGTCAATATGAAGGCCCTCAGCTTTGAAAGCAACGACGGCGTATTCGACGGCCGCGTGGCGGTCTATGTATACGATACCGATCACCTCAAGGCACTGATGTCAAAATTGAGAAAGGTTGAGGGCGTACTTACGGTAACGCGGGGTGAAGCCTACGGCACGGAAGACGAATAGCCCGAAAAACTCCGGATATATCCGCAGTATGCCGGGCGCTGCACCGGGTTTCGCAAATGGCAAGGCTTGCTAAAAATACGGGCGACAAAGCGCGAATTACGGGCTTTTATGTAGTTTTGTCTTTTAAACAGAAATGGCAGTAAATCCGGAAATTCAAAACAAGGTAAAGCAGGTTTTCTCCGCCTATTTGGAGCAAAACGGGCACAGAAAGACTCCGGAGCGATTTGCCATTCTGCATGAGATATACGCGTACCAAGGTCATTTCGATATAGAATCACTCTACATCTCGATGAAGAACAAAAACTACCGCGTAAGCCGCGCCACGCTCTATAACACCATCGATCTCCTCCTCGCGTGCAACCTCGTCCGCAAGCATCAGTTCGGAAAGAATATCGCCCAATTCGAAAAGTCGCACGAGTACAAGCAGCACGACCACGTGATCTGCACCGATACCGGGGAGGTGCTCGAATTTTGTGATCCGCGTATAGAAACCATCAAAAAGACCATCGAAGATATTTTTGACGTAAAAGTGATGCACCACAGCTTGTACTTTTACGCCGTGAGGTCGCCCGAAAAAAAAACCGAGGCGGAAAACGCCGGAAAAAGCGGCGATTAAAACCCTGACGTCCACTGAACCAAAGATCCACTTCCACCTACTCCACCACAACTTATGGCATTCACATATCGACTTACCGAAAGAGAAAACACTGCAGTGCTCACGATGGGCGGCAAACTCGTAGATAAAGCAGAAGCAACTGAGGTGAGCGCAGACACCGAAGAGGCCCTCCGCAAGGGTTTCGGACGTTTTATTGTCGACCTTTCAGATTTAGAATACATGAACTCCACCGGGCTCAATATTCTGATCAATGTGATGAACAAAACACGCAACAACGGCGGCGATGCCGTCATTGTCGGGGTAAAGCCGCGTATTAGGTCCCTGTTTTCGGTGACGAAGCTCGATACAGTATTCACAATGAAATCCGGTGTAGACGAGGCCTTCACCCACTTCGAACAGACCGCAAAGAAATAACCATGCAGAACAGAGTCGACGTGCTTTTGGGCCTCCAGTGGGGCGACGAAGGCAAAGGCAAAATTGTGGACGTACTCACGCCCGAATACGACGTGATCGCGCGTTTTCAGGGCGGACCGAATGCAGGCCATACGCTTGAATTTAACGGCATCAAGCATGTCTTGCACACCATTCCGTCAGGGATATTTCACGGGGATAAGGAAAACGTGGTAGGCAACGGCGTAGTGATCGACCCGATTATTTTGGCCAAAGAAATCAAAGCCTTGGAGGATATGGGCGTGGATGTAAATGCACGTCTTCTGCTCTCTCGAAAGGCCCACCTCATCCTCCCCACCCACTGTGTGTTAGACGGCGCCTCTGAGGCTGAGAAAGGAAAAATGAAAATCGGATCCACGCTGAAAGGTATAGGCCCGACCTATATGGACAAAACCGGCCGAAACGGACTCCGCGTGGGTGACCTTTTTGAAGAAGATTTTGCCGAGCGCTACGAGGCCTTGAAAAACAAGCACCTGAAAATACTCTCCCAGTACAATTTTGAATTCGACATCAAGGAGAAAGAAAAGACATGGATGAAAAGTGCAGATCGACTGAGAGCACTCACGGTGATTGACTCGGAGCATTATATCAATGCCAAGGTGAAGGCCGGAAAGCGGGTACTCGCCGAGGGTGCCCAGGGCAGCCTCCTCGATATCGACTTCGGAAGCTATCCCTATGTTACTTCGTCCAATACGGTATCGGCCGGGGCATGTACGGGCCTCGGAGTGGCTCCCCGCCGCCTGGGTGAAGTCATCGGTATCTTTAAAGCATACTGCACGCGTGTGGGAAGCGGCCCTTTTCCCACGGAATTGCACGATGAAGCGGGAGAAGCCCTGAGAAAGGCCGGCAATGAATTCGGTGCTACCACGGGAAGGCCGAGAAGATGCGGGTGGATTGACCTCCCCGCACTGAAGTACGCGGTGATGATCAACGGAGTCACACAGCTCAACATGACGAAAGCGGATGTGTTGGCGGGATTTGACAACATCAAAGTGTGCACGGCTTATGAACTGGACGGAGAAGTGATCGACCACCTGCCCTACGATGCCGTTACCGAGCGATTGAAACCCGTGTATGAGACCCTGCCCGGCTGGAAGACGGACCTTACGGGCATGCACTCCGAGGCAGAGTTTCCCGAGGCATTAAACAACTACATCGCATACCTCGAAGCAGCGCTGGAAACCCCGATTACCATAGTATCGCTCGGACCGGACCGGACACAGACCATCGTGCGTAAAGCGGTTGCCGCTTCATAACGGCACTGTTTTTGAGTTGACCGCAGGCATGCTTAAATACGCGCTCCGGTACCGAATGATCCCCGCCTTCATCGCCTTGATGACGGTGTGCGGAGGAGGCCTTTTCGGACAGACCAAGAGCAAGATTGAACTTCTGGGTGCCAAAGACCTCAAGTACGACAAGCGGTTCGGCGCCGATGCCCAAAGGTTGATCGGCGATGTACGCTTCCGACATCAGGGCGCGCTGATGTTTTGTGACAGCGCCTACCTCTACGATGCGAGCAATACCCTCGACGCTTTCGGAAATGTAAAAATCAATCAGGGAGACACCCTTTATCTGTACGGTGACAAACTGAACTACAACGGGGAAACCCGCATGGTGAAGGTCCGCAACAATGTGCGTCTCGAAGACGGGGAAATGACGCTCACCACCCACATTCTCGATTACAATCGAAGAACAGAAGTAGCTGTATTCTACGACCGCGGCACCATTGTCTCGGAGAAAAATGACAATGTCCTCATTGCCTGCGAAGGCGACTATATCGCGCAAAATGAGTTTTTCCATTTTCGCGACAGCGTGGTTCTCATCAACCCGGGATACACCGTAGAGACCGACACCCTCGACTACGACAACCGCACGGAGATCGCATATTTCGAAGGACCCACCTTCATATTTTCCGATGAAAATACCATCTACTGCGAAAACGGCTGGTATGACACCCGATCGGACCTCTCGCAATTCAACGAAAACGCCTACCTGGACAACCAAAAACAGGTGCTGCGCGGCGACAGCCTGTGGTACTCCCGCAATGAGGGGCTGGGCCGAGCTTTCAAAGATGTATCCATTACGGATACCGTTGACCACTACATTATCAGCGGACAAAGGGGCAATTACTATGAAAACGAGAAGCGCACCGTAGTCACCGTAGGAGCCGAACTCATTCAATACGACGAGAGAGACTCTCTTTTCCTCCACGCCGATACGCTTCAGGCCGTAGATGATTCGGAGCGGGGCAATCTGCTCTTTGCCCACCGGAACGTACGCTTTTTCCGAAAGGATATGCAAGGCGCGGCAGACTCGATGTATTTTGCACAGCGCGACAGCACCATTTATATGTACTTCGACCCGGTGCTCTGGTCTGACGATCTTCAGATCACGGGCGACACCATGGAGATCATCAACAAAGCCGAGGGCTTGGATCGGCTTTTGGTATACCGGGATGCCATGCTCATAGATTATGTAGAGCCTGACCGCTACAACCAGATCAAGGGCCGCACCCTCACAGGCTATTTTCGGAAAAATGAGCTTTACTACGTCTTCATTCAGGGCAACGGGCAGTCGCTCTACTTTGCGATGGAGGAGGTGCGGGTCGCAGAGGACACCACCGGACTTGCAGCCGATACCGCCGCGGCTGCTTCCGCCCTTACCGTAACCGAATCAACGGAAGATCCGGATGCGGCCGCTACGGAAATTGAAACCGACACTGCCGACCTGCGGATCGACACCCTCACGGGGGAAATTCCCGACACCCTTTCCGTCTTTACAGGAGATTCACTCCCGCCGGACACTGCCGCTGTAAAACCGAAAAAGCCCCTCACCGTACAGCGCGTGATGGGCGTGAATAAGGCCGAATGCAGCAATATCGCCATCTACCTGGAGGACAAACGCGTACAGCGAATACGGTTTTTGGTAAGTCCGGACGGAAAATTTATTCCGATCGATCTCTTTGACAAGGACAACGCCTACCTGGGCGGATTTACATGGCAGCAATACCGCCGCCCGCTTGACCGAGCGGATATTTTCCGAAAGGCCCCGCTAATCAAAGAGGAAGACGACGGTAAAAAAAAGGGAAAGGGGAAAAAGATTTGATCTGCTGTCAGTAGGGCGTACCGTCGGCACGGGCTGTTTTCAATGCACGTGCGTACCAAAGCAATTCATCTGCAAAGCGGCCGAACCGCTCGGCCGTTTTTTCATTTTCGGGAGTTCCGTTCTCATCTATAGCGGATTGTACTTTGGGCACAGGCAGCATAGCGGAGATCGTAGGCATTCCGAGTTCACCTAGCACAGCGCGCACATGGACCGCGGCACGTACCCCGCCGAAAGCACCTGCAGAGTAAGTCATGATGCCGGCCGGTTTGAAAAAGTACTCCTTTTGGAAATGATCGAGAAAGTTCTTGAGGCCGGGCGGCATGCTGTGGTTGTACTCCCCGCTTACCACCACAAATCCGTCGCATTTGCGGAGGGTCTCCGCAGCAGCCTCCATGGCTTCGGGGGCGGCGCCTTCGTCGTATTCTTTGTACATTTTATCCAGAAGGGGCAGGTCGATTTCAGCGGCATCAAGCAGTACGGGCATGCAGCGGTCTCGGAGGAGGTTCATCGCCATTCGGGCGGCACGGATACCTTCTCTGCTTGCACGGTAAGAGCCGTAAATGACGCCTATTGTTATTTTTTCGCTCATGTCTACATGAAAAAGTTTTGGTCTCGGCCTAAGTTACGGTTTCTTTCCAACTTGAGGTCCTGAAGCATGGACGACTTGATATTGAGTGAAATATTGTAGCTCTGCCGGATGCCGAACGGCACCACGCGGGCATTGAGCTCCCAGCAGTTCAAATCGACTGAGATGAGTATCGTGGTGGGCGTAATCTCCTTTCGGAGAAAATCGTATCCCGTATTGAAGTTGACCTTCACCCGCTTGAAAAAGTCAAAGCTGCCGTTCATCTGAATGCTTTGTACAATAGCGATAGAATCTTGAATGGCGAAGCCTTCAGCGTGTTGCTCAGGCGTACGCACCCGTCTGGCATCAAAAGAGTACCCGAAATTCAGGTTCCAGGGCACTTTAAATCCGCTTACAAACTTTTGAATAAGGTTGTCGGTAACTGCGGCTTCGTCATCCTCACTGACCACCTCGTCGCCTTTCTTGTCTTTGCGCTCAAACATGGAGCTTCCCAGCCCGTTTCCGTTTACGGCAATGTTCCCCGATTCGAAGGTAGCGAGTCCCCCTCCCCCTTCATAGACGAAGGTATTCACCCTGGTAATCCGTCCGTCCTCTGATATCCCGTGGGCATAGGGATCAAAGGATCCGCGAAAGACCAGATTGGCATATTTGGTCACTTTGGTACGGCCTGCCACGGAGATGAGTGAAAAGTTGAGAGAGTCGGCGGCCACATTATAGTTACCGTTGATTGTAAGGTTTTCTAGGATGGCCACCTTCTTACTGGCACCTGTGGAATCACGCCCCGCGACCTTGGCTTCAATATTGTTGATCAGGGAGAAGGACAGCGCCCCTTGGGTCCCGGACGGTGACATGCCGAAAATTCCGTCCTCAAAGGGTGAGTAGCTGGTAAGGCTTCCGTCAGGTCCGTAAAAACCGAAAACCCGGGTATCGAAATCCGGGCGGTATGAGAAAGAGAGGGACGGTGTGAGGGTGTGCCGGATGGCTTTTATCAGTTTGCTCTTTTTGAAAGTATACATCCCGTAGAGCTTTGTGGTGACCGCTGCGCCCATGCTCCAGTCAGAATTTACGGCGAATCCCTGCACCGTATCCCGAACAAACTGCTGCTGTTCAGGATCAAAAATACGGTCTGAAGTCTCGAAATACCAACGCTGGGTGTAGTTAAAGGTGGGGTTGATGGTAAAAGGGCCCGCTTTAAGCGAGTTGGTCACGGCGGCCCTGTGCTGCACACCGTTTCGAAACTGCCCGCCCAAGTTTGAGAAGTTGTCAAATCTCAATTCGCTTTCGTCTACGTTGAGGGTATTTCTGAAAGCCGAGGAATAGGTAAGTCCGAATTTTTCGTACCAACGCTGCTTGGTACTGCTGTTAAATAGCCCCTTGAGCGGAAAGGTACGCGCCCGATTGATCGCAATATCGGGCAGGGTGAAGTTAAAGCGTCCCGTTCGGGAGTTTTGGTCATGACCGGCATTTACTGCCAAATTCCAGGGGGAATCGTAGAAAGAGCGCTGGTAGCGGATATTGGACCGAAAGGTATTGGTGAGGAAGTCGTTTTGGGAAGCATTCAGGTTGGTTTGAAAATTCTGGGAGCTTCCCGCGTTTACATCGGCGGAAAAGTTTGACATCGGATTGGCCTTCGGGTCTTGCATGTGCCGCCAAGTCACAAAAAAGTTGGTGGCCTGAGAGAAATTTCCGAGTTCCCGATCGCCCAGCTGCTGATTGTTGTACTGGATATTAAAGTTTCCGTCGTGCTTGTACCGTTTTTTGTATCGCGTGAAGTTCTGCACCCCCCAGCTTCCGCGCGAGTAGAGGTCGGTGAGAAATTTGGTGTCCACATTGTCGCCGATGGGCAGGTAAAACCCTAAGTCATTGAGAAAGTATCCCTGTCTGCGGCCGTTTCCGTAGCTCGGCACGATGAGGCCCGCCTGCTTTTTGTCCGTATTCGGAAAGAAGCCGAAAGGAAAGGCCAAGGGCGTGGGCACCCCCCAAAAGGAGAGGTACCCGGGCCCTGTCACGATTTTATCGTCTTTGATTACTTTGAGCTTGCCGATTTTAAAGCGGGTTTTGGCATTGGGGTCCTCGCAGGGGCAATACTCACCTTTGGCAACGTAGATTACAGACCCGCCGTCGAAGATTTTTACCTCTTTTCCCGTAAGGGTACCCTCGATCACACCGGTCTCAACTTTCTTGATGTAGGCCTTCTTGGTTTTAAAATTATAATCCATGGTAAAGGCATCGTATTCCTCGCCGGCGTCTGTGAACTCGGGCAGCCCCTTCCATACCCCTAAGGAGTCTTGGATCCCCTCAGCGTGCACCTGATATTTTTCAAAATCATAAACAATCCGTTCTGCCTTGAGGGTAATGGTTCCGAAAGTAATTTTGGCATCCCCGTAGAGATACACTTTTCGGTTGATTAAATCATTGTCTATGGAGTCTCTTGCCGTGTAGTCAATGATGTCGTTCAGCGGTCCCCCTTTCGGTTCTTCCGCGAAAGTGGTATCATTTTTGGCGAGGAGGGCAGAATCGGTGAGCAATGCAAGGTTCGTGTCAAAAACTGCCGTGGAATCAATCAAGGTGTAGGTGGAATCAATTTGAGCCACCACTTCTGCAAAGCTCGATATAAACAGGCTGACAAGGATAAATACTACCTTTACGGCACCTGCTCCGGCACGGATATACCTACCTTTAATGATTGCTGCGGATTTTGAAATGTGCAAAACTAACCAATTAGCAAAGCGATGATGCAAGTCACGGGCAGATACAAAGCAATTATTATCGCCGGCGTTGCCGCATTGGCGGTGCTCTGCACAGCATCTACCATGCCAAAAACTGCCAAATCTGAGGCAATTAAAAGAATTGTCATTGATGCGGGGCACGGCGGCAAAGACCCGGGCAATCTCGGCACGGGGCGCTACAAGATCACAGAGAAAACGATCGCCCTCAACGTGGCAAAAAAAGTGGGCGGCTACATCTCCGAAGCCTTCCCCGATGTAGAGGTCCTTTACACCCGAAGCGACGATACTTTCATTCCCCTGCACGAGCGCACGAAATTTGCCAATACCAAGGGTGCCGACCTGTTCATCTCCGTGCACTGCGATGCCTTCACCAAAGAATCAGCCAAAGGGGCGGGCTCATTTGTGATGGGGCCGGCCAAAACGGAAGCCAACCTCAAAGCGGCCCAGCGGGAAAATTCCGCCATCTTGCTGGAGGAAAACCGCGAGGAGAACTACGGCGATTTTGACCCCAACTCGCCCGAGGGGCTGATCGAATTGAGCCTGCGTCAAAATGCGCACATCAAGCAGAGCCTGAAATTCGCCAAACACGTTCAAGACCAGTTTCGCACCCGGGTAGGCCGCACCGACCGAGGCGTGAGGCAAGCCCCGTACTGGGTGATCTCCTTCACGACCATGCCCAGTGTTCTGGTAGAATTGGGCTTTTTGACAAACAGAGAGGAGGAAGACTTTTTGGTGAGCACCCAAGGACAAGATTATCTCGCTTCAGCCATCTACCGCGCATTTAAGGATTACAAAATCGAGCTTGAAAAAATAGAAGCCGCCAAGGAAGCAGAGCGGCCCGCCCCGGTAGCAAACCAAAACGAAGCGGTTACAGAGAAAGCGGCGCCCGGTGAAGTGGTGTTTCGCGTGCAGCTCCTCTCCTCTTCACAGAAGGTAGAAACCGTACCCGGCAACTTTAACGGATTGAAAGGCGTAACGGAATACAGTGAAAACGGAACGTATAAGTACCTTTGGGGAGCTGCGAAAGATTATGACAGCGCAAAAGAAATGCAAAAAAACGTACGTAAAACCGGGTATAAAGGCGCATTTATAGTAGCTTTCGATGCGGAAAACCACCGCATCCCGCTCAAAGATGCGCTGGAAGCCGTAACCGTCAACGAATAAAAAGTCTGTGAAAATTCGGAAGGAAACCAAAATCGGCATTCTCGTCATTGCAGCCGTGCTCATCGGCTATGCGGGCGTGAATTTTCTCAGGGGCGTTCACGTATTCAAAAAGCCCAACATCTACTACGGCGTGTATGACAAAATCAACGGACTGAACGCGTCGAACCCCGTGGTGATCAACGGATTTAAAGTAGGGCAGGTTCGCTCCATCGAAATGCTGCGAGAACCCAAGGGAAAACTCTTGGTGACCCTCATGATCTACGACGATTTGCCCATCCCCAAAGATTCCCGTGCCGTTCTGCGCAGCGCAGACCTGCTGGGCTCCATGCAGGTCGACCTCCAACTGGGAAAAAGCAAAGTTTACGCCCTTTCGGGCGACACCCTCACCCCCGATATCGAAGGCGATTTGGTAGATGAAGTCAACGAGCAAATCCGCCCGATCAAACTGAAAGCGGAAAGTCTTATATCATCTGTAGATAGTGTGATCAAGGTGGTGGAAGCCATTTTGAATACTCAATCTCAAGACAATATCATTGAAAGCTTCAGCGGGATCAACAATGCCATTGCAAGCTTGGAGCGTACCGCATTCCAAATCGACACCATTGTTCAGGAGGAGAAAGACAGGATCAGCGCCATTTTCGAAAACGTACAGAACCTCTCGCGCGTGATGAGCGACAACAGCGCCGAGCTGGAACACATCATCAAAAACTTCTCTGCGATCAGTGATACCCTGGCCAAAACGGATGTAGCCCAAACCATTCGCAATGCCAACAAGGCACTGACTGAAGTAGAAACCATTGTCAAGAAAATCAACAACGGAGAAGGAACCTTGGGTATGTTGATCAACGATGAAGAACTCTACACGAAAATCGAGGCTGCAACTGAAAATATGGACCTGCTTATCGAAGATATACGGGTAAATCCGAACAGATACCTCCACTTTTCTGTTTTCGGTAGGAAGAACAGGAATATTGAATTGACCCGCAAAGAACTCGAGGAATTGCGGGAGTACATCAACTCAACCGAGTAAAGAGACATGGGCATTTCCAACATTGTATTTCTCATCGTATTCGTTGCGGCCGTAGCGGCCTTCACTTATCAGGTGCGAAAAATCCGACGAAACATCCTGCTGGGCCGCGACACAGATCGCTCAGATCGCCCCGCCGAAAGATTTAAAACCATGGCCCGCGTGGCCTTGGGGCAGTCCAAAATGGTGGTGCGACCCTTCGCCGGCTTGATGCACATTTTTATCTACGTAGGCTTCGTGATCATCAATATCGAAGTTTTGGAGATCATCATCGACGGCATTTTCGGAACGCACCGTGTATTTGCCCCGTTGGGACCCGCGTATGACTTTTTGATCGCATCATTTGAGATCCTGGCCGTATTGGTTTTGGTGGCATGCGTGGTGTTTTTGATCCGAAGATATGCGGGAGATATCCGTCGATTCAGGATGAAAGAGCTCACGGGCTGGCCCAAAACAGATGCTTACATTATACTTTGGGTAGAGATCATTTTGATGGGAGCTTTCCTCACCATGAATGCTGCCGACGGCGCGCTTCAGGTGCGCAATGACCCGCACTACGTGCAGGCGGGAAGTTTTCCGGTGAGCGGCCTTTTTGTTCCGCTGCTTGCGAACCTCGACTCCTCCGTTCTCATCGCCACGGAGCGCACGGCATGGTGGGCGCACATTGTAGGAATTCTCCTTTTCCTGAACTACCTGCCCATATCCAAGCACTTCCACATCATTCTTGCCTTTCCGAACACCTATTTCAGCAACTTGAATGATCAGGGGAAATTTACCAATATGAACCGCGTAACGGACGAGGTGAAGTTGATGATGGACCCCGATGCCGACCCCTACGCCGCTCCTCCGCCCGCGGAAGACAATCCCGGAGTGCCGGAAAAATTCGGTGCCAAAGACGTTCCCGATCTCACTTGGAAAAACCTCATGGACGCCTACTCATGCACGGAATGCGGGAGATGCACGGCAGAGTGTCCGGCCAATATCACCGGCAAAAAGCTCTCTCCCCGTAAAATCATGATGGACACCCGCGACCGCATGGAAGAAATCGGGAAAAACATAGATAAACACGGGAAGGACTACGACGACGGGAAGTCACTTCTGGGCGATTACATCACACCGGAAGAGCTCTGGGCCTGCACCACTTGCAATGCCTGCGTACAAGCCTGCCCTGTCAATATCAGCCCTTTAGAAATCATCGTGGACCTGCGCAGGTACCTCGTCATGGAAGAATCGAAATCGCCGAGTGAACTCACCGGCATGTTTAACAATATTGAAAACAACGGCGCACCCTGGGCATTCGCGCAGGCTGACCGCCTAAAATGGGCCGAAGAGGCCTGATAAAAACAGGAGCAGATGAGTGAACCCGTGAAAGTACCTACCATGGCCGAAATGCTCGCATCGGGCGAAGTGCCCGAAGTGCTGTTTTGGGTGGGCTGCGCCGGAAGCTTCGACGACCGCGCCAAGAAGATCACGAAAGCCATTGTGAAAATCCTGCACAAAGCAGAAGTGAAATTCGCCGTACTGGGCACCGAAGAAGGCTGCACCGGGGATCCCGCAAAACGCGCGGGAAATGAATTTCTCTTCCAAATGCAGGCCATGATGAACATTCAGGTGCTGAACGGCTACGAAGTGAAATCTATCGTCACCGGATGTCCGCACTGCTTCAATACCATCAAGAATGAATACCCTGACCTCGGGGGAAACTATGAGGTGCTCCACCACACGCAGTTCATCCGGAAGCTGATCAAGGATGGCCGGCTGAAAATGAAAGGCGGCGGAAAATTCAAAGGAAAGCGCATTACCTTTCACGATCCCTGCTATCTGGGGCGCGGAAACGGCGAGTACGAAGCCCCGCGTGATTTGCTGGAAAAGCTCGACGCCGAACTCACAGAAATGCGCCGATGCAAGTCAAAGGGACTGTGCTGCGGAGCGGGAGGTGCACAAATGTTCAAAGAAGCCGAACCCGGCAACAAGGAAGTCAATATTGAGCGCACGGAAGAAGCCCTGGGCTTGAAGCCTCAAGTGATCGCAACGGGCTGCCCCTTTTGTAACACCATGATGACCGACGGCGTGAAGAATGCCGAAAAAGAAGCGGAGACTGCAGTAATGGACGTCGCTGAGCTCATCGCAAATGCCGAAGACCTGTGAAGACACTGACGAAAACGAAAGAAAAAGCACTTCCCGAGAATATGCCGGACACGACGCGGGTCTGGATTTATCAATGTGACCGAAATTTTACGGAGGATGAGGCCGAACACTTGACCGCTCTCTGCCGTGCCTTCGCGGAAAAGTGGACAGCACACAATGTGAAACTCCGCTCTGCAGCCGGGGTATTCTACCGCAGGTTTATTTGCCTCTTTGCCGATGAGTCTGCCGCGGGAGCGTCCGGGTGCAGCATTGACACCTCGGTGCGTTTTATCCGCGAGCAAGAGCAGCGCCTGAATGTCTCCATGACAAACCGCATGCTCATGGCCTATGCAGAAGGAGACACCGTAGAAACTGCCCACTTGAATGACCTTCCGGAAAAATTGAAAAGCGGCGTGATCCGCCCGGACACCCCTGTCTTTGATAACCTCATTGCCACCCTCGGCGACATGAAGGCAAAGTGGCCCGCGCCCTTTTCAGAGACTTGGTTCACCAAATTCTCCGGGGAATAAAGCACTGATCAACTTCCCGTTAGAATTCAGGCCCGCCCCCGCCTCCTGCGGAGTTCTGAATTCACTGCGGTCACCGGGTGCGATCAGCAAGGGAGGGTGTCTGCATTTTTGGTTTTGTAAATTTTTCCGGAATCCACATCCACGCAGACCAGCCTCCCGAACCCGCTGTGGCGGGAACGCACGCATCCGTTGTCAACGGGCCACACGAAATCATCGTTCTCAACGGCGCGCTCAATGCGCTTTAACGGTTGCGGTACATGTCCGTGAATCACGCGCTTTCCCTTGAGGAGTTTTTCCACATATCCGAATTTTCTGACCCAAAGCATATCATGCCAAGCCTTCAGGGGTTTGTCTGCCACGGTATTGAACCCCGCATGCACGAGCAGATGGGCATCGGTCTCGATATAATACGGCAGCGCTTGAAAAAAGGCGCCTACCGAATCGGACAAGCCGCCGCCTTTCAGCAGGTGGCGCGCATTTTGTCTTTGTGCGAAGTACCTGAGCTTGCTCGGGGACCTATCCCTGTACTCCAGAAAAAGCTGTTCGTGGTTTCCGCGGATGGGATATACCGCATATCCTTCTGCCAAGAGCTGCATTACCCTGTCAATGACTGCGCGGGAATAGGGGCCGCGGTCGATGCAATCGCCGAGGATGAAGAGCTGGTCCGATTTCGTAAATCCCGTTTTATTGAGGAGATTTTCAAAGGTTTCGAAACACCCGTGAATATCACTCACCACCAGCCTGCGTCCTGCGCCTTTCGGGACGAAAAAGGCCTTTCCGCTTTTTACCACCGGTTCGTTCAGATTTGCCGAAAGGCGTGAGAGGGCTTCGCGGGTAAGGTCATTCACAACTGCCCGAAAGTTTTGTCGAAAACGAGGCGAAGGGATCTGTAACAGTCCTCGGGGACCGGAAAGAAAACCTGTGCAAAACGACTTCGAATTTCACGGAAAGAAACTGAGTTGAAAAGTTTTTCGGGACTGATGACCGATGATATTGATCGCTTTAACGCTCAATACCTCCGGCTTTACCTCAAATTCATCGAAAAATACGGTATCTGCTGAGGCGGCATCCCAGACCGTAATGAAGGTATCGGGAAAAAGGTAATTGAGTTGGGTGACCAAAGACCCGTTTTCCGCCTTAAATTCGAAGGCTACCTCTGCGATGCCGCTTTCGTCGCCCACACTGCCGGAGAAGTGCAGCCCGTCATTCGGAGCCAAAACGACCTCTCCCGCAGGCTCCGGACCGGGAACCGTAGTAAGTCCCGAAAAGACCGGTTGAAGTCCCGATTGGAGAATAAGCAGTTGCTGTACAGAATCCTGTCCGGCATTGCCGCGAATGTCCACCACTTGGAAATTGATCTCGTAAAGCCCTGCCAGAGCCGTGTCGGGAACGGGGAAGCTGTAGGTACCGCTGTGGCTTACTCCCGAAAGATCTTCTACGCGAACTACATCCCAATGTCCGAATGATTTGGCGAAAGCCTGCCTGATACGAAAGCGCATCTGCCCGAGCTCAGCATTGTCTGTGACCTCGACGGAAACCGAAAGCTCGTCTGCGCCCGCAGCCAGAGTATCTGCGGAAAGCTCATAACGAAGGATCTCGGGAGGAATTTTATCATCGCTCGTATCGTCGCAGCCGACCAGAAAGGCGGCAAGAAGCAATCCTCCCGAAACAAAAAACGATTTATAATCAATTGAAATCATCGGCTGATACCGGTTCAAAGCCAATCTGTCAATTTACTGTACGTCCAGAGAAAGCACGGCATCCAATGTGATTTCTCCGCCCATGCCTTCGTTATACACGCCGCCGGCCAGCGAGGCCGCCTGCTTGTCCAATCCTTCCACCAAAAATATCCTCACGGTCTCCCCTCCCGCGGTAGGTTGGGAAAGGGTCCATTGGGTATTGATTCCCAACGGCCTGTTGTCGGCATCCGCATCTTGGTATTCAAAGGAGGTAACGACGGAATCAGCCGCTGCATTAAATTCATAAAAGACCTGGAAGTCTTCACTGTTGTCCGTAATCCGCGGATTGAGCTCAATCACATTATCCGGGTTTTCACGGTCGCTGAAAAAAACGGTCACCGAATATTCGCCTTGGTTGAGCACAAGAACATCGGCCGTGACGGTATCACCGGCGGCGTCATAAAAGAAATTCTCAGTCTGCCCGCCTGCATCGGGAACTGTAAACGAAATCTGTAAAAAATTGGCCTTTGGGTCGATACGCGAGATATCGCGGATTTCATCATCACCGTCACCGCAAGACTGCAGCAGCAGTACAACTGCGAACAGCGGGAAAGAAAATTTTAAGATAGCTTTCATCAGATGGGTTTTCACTGTCGATACGGGCGATATGCCTGTATTCGCTTCGAAGATAAATATAAGTCTTCCGGCGGAATAAGGTCAGCGGTGTTTTTTTCCAAAATGCGCTTTCGTCCGCGGTGAAGGGAAGATTTTTATTGTTATCTCCCGGTTAATTGAAAAGATTGCATACTTTTGCAACATTGTTGCATTATGAAAAATTAAACCAAACATGAAAAAGACACTTTACGCATTCCTCGCAGCAGGAGCATTGATCTTCACGGCTTGTAACGATGACGATGACGACGGAAACGGCGGCGCCATACCGGGTGACACCGATGCACCCGCCATCACTTTTGCCGAAGGGCGCGACTCTTTCAGGCCAAACATGGGCGAGCACAGGTCTGCCGCCACTTCTCACATGCACATCCGCTTCAGGGTAACGGATGAAAGTCCGCTCGATGAGGTAACGGCAGCCGTAACCGGACAGGCCACGGGCACACCCTCTGATGCGTATTATCTGATCAATATCACAGATGTTTACAATTCAGAAGACGCCGAAAGTGCATTCTACTTTCCGGAAGGGAGCACCGAACTTAACGTAGACAGCGATGAAACCGACCTTTACTGGTTCGGAAATGCAGCTCGTGAAGAAGTTGACGGCCCGGTACTCGCCGGCCCTTACGATTTCACCGTTTCGGCTCGGGACGCCTTCGGAAACGAAACATCTGAAGAAGAGCAGGTGCGTCACCGCTTCTACATCAACCGCGCTTACGCGCCGATGGTAGAAGTAACGAACCTGAATGCAGACGATGAATTGGACGGCTCAGGAAATGAGCCGCTGATGGTAGAGGGTACGATTGCCAAAGGTGACGGAGACCTCGCCGGGGAGTTGAGCTTTTTGTGGGTTCGCTTGGTAAATCATGACAACCACGATGATTTTGCTCCTGCTGAATCGCCTCTGTCGGAAGCGATTTGGGGAAGTTCTTCAAGGATCAATGCCTCGGGCCAACCGGTACCCGCAGGTGATATCGACATGTCCACCGCTCTCACGGGCGACAACGCGATCACGGTACCCTCGGGCCACGGGCATTATCACCTGATCGTATGGGCGGAGGATGAGCACGGAAACGTTACACGCACGTCCGTAGACGTTCACGTCGACTAAAATTATTTGTGGTTGACGATTGGTACAAAAGCGCAGGCCAGAAGGCCTGCGCTTTTTCATTGCAACAGACTCAAACACATCTTCCTGTGCGGGCCGATATTCGGAATTTCGAAGGTCTCACCCCGCCCGTAAAATCCTGCGCGGGCGTAAAATGATACCGCGCTTTCGCGTGCATTGCACCATACAAGATCCGCTCCCTGACCCCGGCACACGTCCAGAGCAGCACCCAGCAGGGTTGTACCGCAGCCTGTGCCGCGAAAAATCGCTCGTGTTGCCATACCCCGAAGTTGATAAGGTTTCATCGCGTTTACATCCCGCAGTGCAACACGGTAAAGCGATACAATTCCGGCGGCCTCTCCATCATCGGAAAGCGCCAGCAGATGAACGGTCGAAGCATCCTCATCGCCCGGAAAAATACACTCAGCCATCTCGCGTCCCGGTCTGAGCACTTCGGAGCGAATCGGGTACAGCTCTTCAGGTTCAGCCCGCTTTACCCGGTATATTTGATTGTGCTTGACCTCCTTCATGATTTCGCGGAGATTAAAACCGAATACCCGCCTTGCGGTAAATGAAATGCAGCAACCACGCGGGGCCGATCATCAAAAATTTCAGATCGTCAAAGAAGGATGGCTTTGCACCCTCGATCTTATGACCGATAAACTGGCCGATCCAGCTTAAGACAAAAACTGCAGTGAAAAATACCCACGCATCACCTCCGAAAGTAGCGTGGGAAGCCTTAACGAACCAAAGCATTAAGGCCGAAACTACCGCCATACCGAGGGCAATGCTGCCCGAAAGCCTGAGGAAGAAAAACACGCCGAAAAGCACGAGAACCGTACCGAAATGAACGTAAGGCACCCATCCGGCTTGCAGGTGTTCCTGCACAAATCCGAACGGGATTAAGGACAGAAGCCCGAGAATTGAGAAGAAAATCAAGGGAACACATACCCAGTGTACCGCTTTGTTGACGGGATTTTGATGACTCTCACCGTACTTATCAAACCAATCATGGATCGTCATAGGCTGAAGATTTACTTTTGAAAGTACAAAATTCCGGCCCATTCAGAGGCAAAAAAAAGCCCGATCGGCGGATACCGATCGGGCACAAGTCCTTCAATGACGCGGCGTATTAACCTCCGAAGTCGTCAAAAGCCACATTTTCCGGAGGTACGCCCCAGTCATCCACCATCTTAAGCACGGCGGCGTTCATGAGCGGCGGACCGCAGAAATAGAATTCGATATCTTCCGGAGCATCGTGGTGGTTCAGATATTGATCGATCACCGCTTGGTGCACAAATCCCGTAAATCCGTCACCTTCGTCATCCAGGCTCTTTTTTTCCTTCCAATTGTCTTCCGGGAGGGGCTCGGACAGTACGACGTGAAAGGTAAAGTTGGGAAACTGCTCCTCAATTTTACGGAAGTGATCGAGATAAAACAATTCGCGCTTGGAACGTCCACCGTACCAGTATGATACTTTCCTGTCCGTCTTCAGCGTGTGGAAGAGGTGGAAGAGGTGAGAACGCATGGGCGCCATCCCCGCACCGCCGCCGATGTAAAGCATTTCGGCGTCGGTTTCTTTGATAAAGAATTCACCGTAGGGCCCTGATATGGTGACTTTATCGCCCGGTTTGCGAGAGAATACATAAGAAGAGCAAATGCCGGGATTTACATCCATCCACTTGTTCTTTGCACGGTCCCACGGCGGAGTGGCGATACGGATGTTGAGCATAATAATGTTGCCCTCCGCAGGGTGATTGGCCATAGAATAAGCCCTGAAAATCTCTTCAGGGTTCTTCATTTTCAGGTCCCAAAGTCCGAATTTATCCCACTCGCCTTTGAAGTCCATCGGGTCGCGGCCCAATTCGGGGTGAGAAGTGATGTCCATATCTTTGAAGTCCACCACACAGGGAGGAACATCAATCTGAATATAACCTCCCGCTTCAAAATCGAGGTTTTCTCCTTCGGGAAGCTTCACCACAAATTCTTTGATAAAGGAAGCCACATTGTAGTTCGAAACCACTTCGCACTCCCACTTCTTAATTCCGAAAATTTCTTCCGGAATTTCAATTTTCATGTCCTGTTTTACCTTCACCTGACATCCGAGTCTCCAGTTTTCGCTGATTTCCTTTCGGGAAAAATAAGGCGCTTCGGTGGGCAGAATTTCTCCTCCGCCCTCCAAAACGCGGCATTTGCACATGGCGCAGGTTCCGCCTCCTCCGCATGCAGAGGGCAGGAAGATTTTTTGGTTACTCAAGGTGGTCAGGATAGTATCTCCCGCATCAACCTCCACGGTTTTTTCTCCGTTAATCTCCAACTTCACGGCACCTGAAGGTGAGAGCTTGGACTTCGCGAAGAGCAGTACACTCACGAGAAGCAAGACCAAAACCATAAAGGCGCCTATCGTAGCAATAATTGTGGTGGTCATTTGATGATCTTTTTCTTAAAATGAAACAATGGAAAAGCCTTTAAAGTTCGATTCCCATAAAGGCCATGAAAGCAATGCCCATCAAGCCTGTAATGATGAAGGTGATACCCAGTCCGCGCAAGGGAGCCGGAACATTGGAGTAACGGATTTTTTCGCGGATGGCGGCAATCCCGACGATGGCCAGAAGCCATCCCACTCCGCTTCCGAGTCCGAATACCGTGGCATCACCGATGCCGGTATACTGACGCTCCTGCATGAAGAGTGAACCTCCGAGTATGGCACAGTTTACCGCAATCAGAGGCAGGAAAATTCCCAGCGCTCCGTAGAGTGCGGGTGCAAACTTCTCAACGATCATCTCAACAAGCTGCACCATGGATGCAATCACCGCGATGAACATAATAAACGAGAGAAAGCTCAAATCAACGGTGGCGAAAGAAGGATCCAACCAAACCAAGGCACCCTCGGCGAGGACGAAGTTTTCCAAAAGGTAATTGATCGGTACCGTAATTCCCAGCACAAAGATGACTGCAAATCCCAAACCGACCGCGGTCTGAACCGTTTTAGAAACGGCGAGATAAGAACACATACCGAGAAAGTATGCGAAAATCATGTTGTCGATAAAGATCGACTTAACGAAAATATTCAGTGCTTCCATGGCTGATTAATTCTCTTCAATAAGTTTTCTGTTGCGTGCACGCTGCACCCATATGATGATTCCTACGACAATGAGGGCCATCGGGGGCAAAATCATCAGGTTGTTGTTCATGTAGCCGAATTCGAAGAAGCCTTCGGGAACAAATTTGATTTGGCCTACACCCGGGAAGCTGATTGCCCCGGAGCCGAACACTTCACGTGCCACAGCCACCGCCACAAGAATCCAGGCATAGCCCATGGCATTTCCGATCCCGTCGAGGGCAGAAGGAAAGACCTTATTGCCCATGGCAAAAGCCTCAAAGCGGCCCATGATAATGCAGTTCGTAATGATCAGTCCGACAAATACAGAAAGACGCTCACTGATGTCGGGGAGGAAAGCTTTGAGAATTTCATTCACCAAAATCACCAGAGCTGCGACTACCACCAACTGAACAATAATTCGAATCCGAGACGGAATCACATTTCGGAAGACCGAAATAATCATGTTTCCGAACAGCATTACAAACACGACGGAGAGGGACATTACGACCGCCTGCTGAACCTGTACGGTAATCGCAAGTGCGGAGCAGATACCCAGTACCTGCACGGTGATCGGGTTGTCATCGTCCAAAGGGTCGGTGAGCAATCTTTTATTCTTCGCGGAAAACAGGGGCTCTTTGGGAACCGCTACATCCTGAACTGCTTCTTTTTCAAGTGTCTCTGTGCTCATTGCAATTCGCTTACGTTTGTTTTTTGGCTTTGAAAGTATCGGTCATAAACGCTGAAGGTGCGCCGCATCATTTCTTGGACACCTACACTCGTGATGGTTCCGCCGGTGATACCGTCCACGGCATGGGGATTCGATGAGGTATCCCCGCTTTTCTTCACATCAATGGAAACCAAGTTTCCGCTGCTGTCATAAATCTGCTTGCCTTCAAAAGGCTCTTGGAAAAATCCTTCCGAAATTTCCGCACCCAAACCGGGCGTTTCGGATTTGTGTGCGAAAACCGCTCCGAAAATGGTGTTGTAATCTCCCTCCAGGGCTACGTACCCCCAGATGGGACCCCAGAGTCCTTTACCCACCATAGGTACTACCACCAAATCGGTGCCGTTCACCTCCGCAAGATATGCGGGGTAGCGCCGGTCTTCAGGCTTCATTTTGGGATCGCGGTATTCTTTCTGGACATCCACGTTAAAGGGGTCTTCTTCGTCTTGCGCATCCACTTCGCCGTCGCGTCTTGCAATGACTTCACCGTTGTAATTCAGCGTAATGCGCTCTCGTATCGTTTTGTAAAACATCTCTGCGGCATTGGTCCTGTCCGCCTCAACGCCCACAGAACTGAGGATACTCATCATATCTTTCTGAATGGCGTTTTCCACCTGACGGGGCTTCAATGACATCGCAGCAAAGGAGAGCGCTGCGCCCACTACCACAACCATCGCTATAGCAAAGATGAAAGTAAATGCGTTGCTGTTTTTATCGATCGCCATGATTACGCTGCTTTTACGGTTTTAAATCTTTTCAAACGCTTATTGATGTTGCCTTGTACCACATAGTGGTCTACTGTGGGCGCCATCACATTCATGAAGAGAATGGCCATCATAATTCCCTCGGGGTAAGCGGGGTTAACAACGCGAATAAGTATACCCAAGAGGCCGATAAGAAAGCCGTAAATCACTTTTCCGCGCGTTGTTTGGGCGGCCGATACAGGATCCGTAGCCATAAATACTACACCGAAAAGGAAGCCTCCCATGACGAGCTGTTGCCACCAGGGCACTTGCAAATAAAGATTTTCGGGAAAGTAGGCCGGACCGATAAGATTAAAGATAAAACCCATCACAGCACCACCTAAGATGCCCCACAAAATGATACGCCAACTGGCGACACCCGTAAAGATCAACATCGCCGCACCGATCAGGATGGCCAGTGCCGAGGTCTCACCGATAGAACCGGGAATGAGTCCGATAAAAGACGCCATGAAACTGTCTGCCGCACTTGCATAGGCCTGTCCTGTCACGTCCGTGAAAGCGGCCCCTTTTTCAACGGCCTGCCCCAAAAGGGTTTCACCGGTATATCCGTCTACAGGGGTTCGGTCTCCGGTCGTGCTGATCCAAACCTTGTTGCCCGACATCTCGGTGGGATAGGCGAAGAAGATAAACGCACGCGCCGTAAGGGCCACATTAAGGATGTTCATCCCCGTGCCGCCAAACACTTCTTTCACGAATATCACAGAAAAGGCGGTCGCCACTCCCACCATCCACAGGGGTACATCTACGGGCATAATGAGGGGAATCAACATTCCCGAAACGAGAAAACCTTCGTAGATGGCATGTCCTTTCTTGATGCAAAAAATAAATTCGATCCCGAGTCCTACGCCGTAGGAAACAATAATAAGGGGAATGAGCTTCCCGAATCCGAAAAGCGCCATCTCCAAGAAGGTCGCATCGACCCCCATGGCAGCAAAGTGCTGATAGCCCAAATTGTAGACCCCAAAAAGCAAAGCCGGAACCATCGCCAGAATCACCAAAAACATGGTGCGCTTCATATCGATGGCGTCGCGTACGTGCGCCCCTGTCTTCGTCGTGTGGTCGGGGACGAAGGCGAAGGTTTCGAGGGCGTCGTACATCGGCCAGTACTTCTCTAGTTTTCCGCCTTTCTCAAATGCCGGCCGCACTTTTCCGAGTAAATTGTCAACTGCTTTCACTTCGTTCTTCCTTTTAGTTATGCTGCAAATTCTTTCTTCATATCCGCTAAGCCCTGCCGTACCACATCTTGGATATTGATTTTCGAGGTGCATACAAACTCACACAGGGCAAAATCTTCTGCATCTACCTCGTAGATGCCCAACTTCTCCATAGAATCGATATCGTTGATCATGATGGCTTTGATCAACTGCATGGGGTAAATATCAAAAGGAAACACCTGCTCCAGCTCCCCCGTGACAACGAAAGCGCGTTGCTCTCCGTTCAGGTTGGTGTCCAGCTTATACCTCTTCTTCGGAAAAAGCCAACTGGGATACGCCTTTGAGAGACTGAACTTGTCCAGTCCGGGAGAAAGCCAACCTTCCGTAATCATGAATTTCTTTTGGTCGCCCTCGGGAATGACCGTCATCTGGGTGCTGTAAAATCCCAAGAAGCCTTCAGGTTCCGTTTTGGCACCCGTGAGCACATTCCCGGAAATAATGCGCACGTTTCCTTCTTTCAGCTTACCGTCGGTAACGGACTTGGTCAGGGCGCCGATGCGTGTGGTGTAATATTGCGGAGCCTTCGTTTCCGATCCGGTGAGGGCAATGGTGCGTTTTGCATCAAACTTACCCGAGGTCAGGCAGCGTCCGATCATCACTACATCCAAGGGGTTTACCGTCCACACGATTTCTCCTTTATTTATCGGATTGGTATGGTGGATAAGCACGCCGACATTCCCCGCGGGATGCGGACCGCTCACCGTGTGTTTCACCACACCTTCGATGTCATCAAAAAAGGTTTCACCCTTCTTCACCCCCATGTGAACCTCACCGCCGGAAAGTAGGTTAAGGGCATCCATTCCCGTTTGAAAATGGGCCTTCTCCTCCCCGACCGAGAAAGCCGTATCAGGCGCCAGAGGGGATGAATCGTAGGTAGAAACGTAAATGTCTCGCGGTGTATCCTCGGGGTTGGCAATCACTCCGTAGGGGCGTTGCTTGACGAAGGGCCAGAGTCCCGACTCCTGAAGCAGCTTCACAAGGCCGTCCCTGTCTTGAGAGGATTTCGACCATGTCGGAAAGGATTTGTACTTGATTTCCTTATCGGCCAAAACCTTAACGGCAAGAATCTTCCGCTTAGCTCCGCGCATGATTTCTACGACCTCGCCGCTCACGGGAGAGACAAAGAGAACGTCTTCACGCTGCTTGTCGAAGAAGAGTGGCGAACCCGCCTCAACTTCCGCACCTTCCTTTACCGTGAGTTTCGGCACAACACCGAAAAAATCGTCGGGCTGAAGCGCATAGATTTCAGAATTTCCCGCAGGACTTACCTTCTGTTCGGCTTGGCCGACCAGCTTAATGTCCAAACCTTTCTTTACTTTTACCGCCTTTGACATGCGTTTGAAAAGGGTTAAAATTTTGGGGGCAAATGTAAGAATTGTTTCTGTTTACCCCACCGTTGAGACCACGGTATCGGAAGCCCCCGATTTAATTTAGACTCGTTCTAAATACTATTTTCGAACGCATCCTGTTTTGGTAATAATGTCTATGAGTATCTACCCCACTGCCGCCCTCCTTATTTTTTTAAGTTGCACCGCACCCTACGGCGTTGCCGAAGTTGATGCCGGAGCCGCCGAGGCGGAGCACGCCTACTACGAAGACCGTGTAACAGACTACACAACAAGGATTTTTGATCCTGAAATCAAAACACTGATTCTGCATTCATCCGCTTCGGAATTGGAGCCGCCCATTATTCAACTCAACGGCTCCGAGCAAATCATTTTAAGGTTTGATGACCTGAGCGAGGACATTCGTGAAATGCATTATGCCTTTGAGCATTGTACGCACGACTGGAAAAAGTCAGACCTGAATCCCATGGATTACAGCACGGGATTTAACTCTGACATCATCAATGACTACGAGCTTTCCTTCAATACTTTAACAAACTTTACCAACTACTACCTCGCTTTTCCCAACGACCGGATCGACCTGACCAGAAGCGGGAATTATATCGTTAAAGTATATGCCGACGGCGACGAGCGAGACCTTATGTTTACCGCAAGGTTTATGATCGCCGAACCGCTTGCCTTCATAGACCACACCGTGAAACCTTCCCGTGTGGTGAGCGAGCGCAACCAAAGGCAGGAAGTGGGCCTTACGGTAAACCTGGGCGGAGTGAACAGCAATAACCCCTATTCCGAGATCGAGCTGGTGGTCATGCAAAATTTTCGGGAAGACAACGCCGTACGCGGAGTAAAGCCAAGCTTTATCAAGGGAAATGTATTGACCTATGATTACGGGCGCGAACTGACCTTTGACGGGGTAAATGAATTTCGTTTTACAGATGCCAAAAGCGTGCGCTACAGGAGCGCTCAGGTCAAAGACGTGGTCTTGGAAAATGACGGTTACCACATCATTCTCACCCCCGATAAAAGCAGGGCCTTTCGCAAATACAGTTTCAACAATGACATAAACGGTCGCTTTCTGATCAAAAATGACGACATGGACGATGCCCATTTGGAATCCGATTATGTATTTATCCATTTCAGTATGCCCGTCGACGCTATGTTCGGCAGCGGAAACATGTATTTGTTCGGGCAGCTCAGCAACTGGAACCTGTCCAAAGACACCCGGATGGATTACAATCCGGAAACCAACGCGTATGAAAAAAAACTCATGCTGAAGCAAGGGTATTACAACTATATGTACTTGTGGGAATACGCCAATACCCCGGGCGCAAATACCAATATGACCGAAGGCAACCACGCCGATACCGAAAACGAGTACCTCGTCTTGGTTTACTTCAAGGACCCCGGTGCCTTTGCAGACCGGCTGGTCGGCTTCAAGAAATTCAGCACGTTCAAAAATTAAAATTATGCGGAGAATTGTCTTTTTTCCGAAAGAATGTATAACCTTGCATACTGTACTCATACATCTACCATGGTCACCGCTATTTCGGCAGGGGTAAAGATTTCGGTCGACTGCCAATTTGAATCAAAGTTTTCCAATCCGGAGAACAACCTCTATATGTTTTCTTACCACATCAAAATTGAAAACAGAAATGCTTTCACGGTGAGGCTTGAGCGCCGCAAGTGGCACATCACAGACAGCGCAGCCCCTGCCCGCACGGTGGAGGGTGAAGGCGTCGTGGGAAAGCAGCCCTTAATCCCGCCGGGGGGCACCTACACCTACCGA
This sequence comes from Cryomorphaceae bacterium, assembly GCA_003565555.1. Classification (GTDB taxonomy): domain Bacteria; phylum Bacteroidota; class Bacteroidia; order Flavobacteriales_D; family Cryomorphaceae; genus T3Sed10-241. The sequence goes on from PXBH01000074.1 coordinate 29,681, forward strand.
TCTTCATGTGATTTCTCCGCAGATACGGGATGTATGAACGGGGTCTACCTGATGCGCAATGTATCCACAAACGCCCTCTTCGAAGTGGAGGTTCCGAGCTTTATGCTCATGGTTCCGCACAAGCTCAATTGAGACCGGGAATCACTCCTCCACATCTTCAAAATCAATAAGATAAACTGTTCCCTTTCGCTCGCGCAGCAGCTTAATGGAGCCGTTCAGTTGCTCGGTGAGGGCGTGTATCAGCTCCGTGCCGAATGAGCCCGAAGTCTCCGTGAATTCCTCATCGGATTCAAAAGGGAGTCCGATACCGTCGTCACCGATCACCATGCGGTAGCGGCCGTTTCCGCACTTGGTAATCTCCACAAATACGCTACCCTCGGTATCCTCCTGAAAAGCATACTTCAAGGCATTGCTCATGATCTCATTGATGATCAGACCCAGAGGTGTAAGCGTATCGCTCTTGAACCGGTTCACTTCCACGTTGATATCGAGTTTGATATTACGGTTCACATTGTAAGTTTTGAGCAGGTTCTCAGAAAGATCGCGTATGTATTCCGCGATATTCACGGTGGACAAATCCTTACTCTGATACATCTTTTGGTGAATCAGCGACATGGAGCGCACACGGTTTTGGACCTCGTTGAATACCTTCACCTGCCCCTCGTCACGGATAAAACGCGACTGTAGGCTGAGCAGACTTACGATAATTTGGAGATTGTTTTTTACCCGATGGTGCACCTCTCTGAGCAACACGGCATTGGTGTCACGCTCTTTGGCAATTTCGGCGGTACGGCGCTCCACGGCTGCTTCAAGTGCCGACCTTCGTTCCTTTTCCAAACGAATCCTGTAGCGGTAAATCGCATAAAGCGCCAGCAGGAGGAGAAAGGCTACGGCAACCTTAAAAGATGCTGTTTGCCAGAAAGCATGCTGCACCGTAAAGGTGATGGATGCGGGCGTTTCATTCCAGTATCCGTCATTGTTTGAGCCGCGCACTTCGAAGGTGTAATTACCGGGAGAAAGGTTCGAAAAGGTGGCAAAACGGCGCGTACCCATATACCGCCATTCATTGCTCAAGCCCAGCAAGCGGTAAGCGTATCTGTTCTTTTCGGGTTGCTTAAAATTAAGTGCGGCAAATTCAATGGTAAACCCGGGATGGTTGTGCTTCAGCTTTATCCGCTCCCGGGGAGACTTACTCCTCCCCGAATCTGAACGCAGTACATCGTCGCGCAGCATACTGAATCTGCGAATCACAACGGGCGGGATAAAGCGGTTTTCCCTGAGCCCCTCGGCATAGAAGTAAGTGAACCCGTTGGCACCTCCGAAGAAAATTCGGTTCTCGTCGCCGCGAAAAGCACTTCCCGCAAAGAAGGTATTGCTTCCGGGCATGTCGTTTTCGTTGTAATTTCGAAATACCGAAGTTTCCGGATTGAATACGGAAATTCCCCCGTTGGTGCTCACCCAGAGGTTGCCCTCAAAATCGCACCGAATCGACTGCACCACATCACTTGCGAGGCCGTCTTCTAAAGTGAAAGAGGTGAAGATGCCGTTGCCTTCATAACGCGCGAGTCCGCCTCCCGAAGTAGCCACCCAAATGACATCGTTGCGGTCCAAGTAGATGTCATTGATAATGCCGGAGCCCAACACCCCTTTATCGATTTCACCCTGCGCAAAACGCTCAAGGCGCTCTGTCTCCGTATCGAAGCGGTATACCCCGGAATTGCCCGTACCGATCCAAAGCGTGCGCTCGTCTTTGCGGCGCATACAGGTGATATTATTGTCGCGCAGGCTCCCTCGGTCTTCACCGGAAAAACGGAAGGTCCTGAAGCGGTCCGTTTCTGCCGAATACTTGCAAAATCCCGCGCCCAGCGTGCCCACCCAGAGGTCTCCGCCTTCTTCGGGTATCACGGCCGATATTTTATTCACGGGAATACCCTCGCGGTCTTCCGCCTGTACGGTGTAACGGTTTATGACGGTAAAGTCGGCAGGGTCGAGTTCCAGGAGTCCGTCCCCGTCTGTAGCCGCCCAAATACGGCCGTCGGTACCGCGCTCCAAATCGCGAACCATGGCCTGAGCGTTCCCTATTTTTCCGACGGGCTTCCACTGAAACCGATCCGGAACGGGGTCGCGCACTTTTTGAAACTGCATGATTCCGCTCCCCGTGCCCACCAAAAGGCCGGCCGAAGAGTCGCGCATGAAGCAGTAATTTTTGTTGTGTTCGGGAAGGTATTTTTTGTGGTCGGAAAAGAGGAAAGCAAAAAACTTTTGTGCTTCATCATTGAAAGTGGCAATGCCTGCAGTGAGCGTGCCTACCCAGATCAACCCGGAACGGTCTGTCATCAAGGTGGAAATATGGCTGTTCGGCAAATCTTCAAAACTCAGTGAGCCCTGTACGGCCTCTTCGTCATCCTCGCGCGTCTTGCGGTATAGCCGGCTTAAACCCGCGGGGGTTCCCACCCAGATTTGTCCGCGCTTGTCTGTAAGAACGGCGTTGATGATCGAAGAATTCAGCAGCCCCGGCTTGGGATGGTCGGCATAATAGCGGGTAAAGATTTCCAAGTCCGGTTGAAAACGGTTGAGGCCGTTGCGTGTGCCTATCCAAAGATGACCGTCAAAATCTTCTGCAATACTGAGGACAATATTGTCGCTCAAACTATTGTCATCATTAAAATCCCTTTTGTACCGCTTAAACGTACCCTCAGGCAGGTAAAGATTCAATCCGGCATCGGTTCCCACCCACAACTGATTGCGCTCGTCGGCATAGATGGTATTGACCCTATTTCCGGAAAGGCTGAAAGGGTCATTTTCGCGGATGGAGAAAGCAGTAAATCCGCCATCCTTCGAATCGTAACGGTTGAGCCCGTTGTCGGTTCCTATCCACACATTGCCGTGGTGGTCGGTTGTAATTGCGGTTACTTTATTGCTGCTCAGGGACCGATCGTCCTCAAACCAGTGATAAAAGCGGTTACAGGTCAGCGCCTCGGGATCAAGACGATTGAGGCCGAAATTGGTTCCTACCCAAATATTTCCGGAAAGGTCTTGCGAAATAGCCGTGATATTATTGCTGCTGAGCGAGGTGGTATCACCGGGTATGTACCGCACGGTCTCGAAGCTGTACCCGTCATAACGCGTCAACCCGTCTTTGGTACCCGCCCATACATATCCTTCGCGGTCTTGCAGGGTACAGGTTACCGTGCCCTGAGGCAACCCGTCTTTGATCCCCAGCACGCGAAAAGGAGCGGGCTGGGCGTAAAGCGCTGCCGTTGTCGAAAGACAGGCCAAGACAACAGCCGCCAACTTTGTCAGATACGAAAAATATACCCGTGGTGTCATAAGGTAAGCGGAGCGAAGTTAAGGATTCCGAGGCTCGGTGCGCAGTTTGTCTCGCATGCAAAGAAAATTCTTTTGTTTTTGTATTCGTACTTTTGCGGCCCCTAATGCTTAACCTAAATCAGAAAACATGCCTAAAGGAGTTTATCAGATACCCTTTCCCGAAAATGAACCTGTATACAGCTACGCACCCGGCTCCCCGGAGCGCGAAAAACTGGAAGCTGCCTACAGCAAATTGATCTCAGCCGAACCGATCGACGTGCCTATGTACATCGGCGCGGAGGAAGTGCGCACCGATAATAAAATTCCGATGAGCCCGCCCTATGACCACCGACATGTGATCGGGCACTTTAACTACGGAACGGCAAAGCACGTGACCGCAGCCATCGAAGCCGCAATGAAGGCGCGAAAAAAATGGGCTGCGATGAAGTGGGAGCACCGGGCTGCCGTTTTTCTGAAAGCAGCGGACCTGATCGCGGGACCGTACCGTTATGAAATGAATGCGGCCACCATGATCGCGCAAAGTAAAAACGCATACCAGTCTGAAATTGACGCTGTATGCGAGCTTATTGACTTTTTGCGGTTCAATGCGGCCTACATGGAGCAGATTTACACCGACCAGCCCGCAAGCAGCCCCGGTGTGTGGAACCGCTTGGAGTACCGCCCTCTGGAAGGTTTTGTATTTTGCATCACTCCTTTCAACTTTACGGCCATCGCAGGTAACCTCCCGGCCAGCGCGGCGCTGATGGGCAATGTATGCGTATGGAAACCGGCCGACAGCCAAGTATATTCGGCAAATCTGGTGATGAAAATATTCAAAGAAGCGGGGCTCCCCGACGGAGTCATCAACCTCATCACCACCGAAGGTCCCGTGGCGGGAGACGTTGTATTCAAGCACCCCGACTTTGCAGGGCTGCATTTTACCGGATCCACCGGCGTGTTCAAACACCTTTGGAAAGAAATCGGGCAAAACATCGACCGTTATAAGACTTATCCGCGCATCGTGGGCGAAACGGGAGGAAAAGATTTCATCGTGGCCCACCGTTCGGCCAAGGCCAAGCAAGTGGCAACGGCCATCGCTCGGGGTGCTTTTGAGTTTCAGGGGCAGAAATGCTCGGCAGCTTCTCGCGCCTACATTCCCGACAATATCTGGCCCGATGTCAAAAAATTCCTTCTGGAAGACGTGGGAAGTTTTAAAATGGGACCTCCGTCCGATTTTTCCAATTTCATCAATGCCGTGATCGACAAGAAAGCTTTTGACAAGATCGCGGGCTATATTGATTACATCAAGGAGCAGAGCGATGCCGAAATCATCGCCGGCGGAAATTACGACGACAGCAAGGGATACTTTATTGAACCCACCGTAGTAGTGACGACCAACCCGCAGTTCAAAACCATGGAGGAAGAGATATTCGGCCCGGTGATGACGATTTACGTCTATGAGGCCGATGACTACGATGCCGTTTTGGAATTGACCGACAAGACCTCCCCTTACGCACTGACCGGCGCCATATTCAGCGGTGATCGCTATGCACTGGAAAAGGCGGTAACGAAGCTGGAAAATGCAGCGGGAAATTTCTACATCAATGACAAACCCACGGGAGCCGTAGTGGGGCAGCAACCCTTCGGGGGTGCGCGCGCCTCGGGAACCAACGATAAAGCCGGCAGTTACCTCAACCTCTTGAGGTGGGTATCTCCGCGCACCATCAAGGAAACCTTCGTTCCGGCAGAAGATTACCGCTACCCTTTCATGGGATAAATGCGGAACCCGTATTTAATGACAAGCCTTTCTTCATAAACGGAGAAAGGCTTTTTTGTTTTTCACGGGCTGAACCCGTAGCTTTATCCCGTGTTGAATCGGATACCGAAAATACTTCGCAACCGCTATGTCGCCCTTACGGCGGCCTTTTTGTTGTACATCTCTTTCATCGACACCCATGATGTAATCACCCAACACAGGCACCGGCAGAAGCTCAAGCAAATCGCCGCTGAAAAGGCCTACCTCGAGCAGCGCATAGAAGCCGCACGTCTGCGAACCGAAGAGCTTACCGCGAATAAAGCCTCCCTGGAAAAATTTGCCCGCGAACAATACCGCATGAAGCGGGATAACGAAGAGATCTTTGTAATATTACATGAGTAGAGGTCGGCCCGTTAACAATCCCTGCCGCCCTGATGTTATACAATCAGAACCTCGGAGTCATGCAGAAAACACAAATTGCCCTTTTTCCCCTTCAGATTTTCCTCTTGCCCGGAGAATCTGCGCAGTTGCACATTTTTGAAGACCGGTACAAACAACTCCTGGAGGATTGCGAAAAACCGGGAGAAGTGTTTGGAATCCCCTACACACTTAACGGATACTTGGCCGGTGTGGGCTGCGCCGCGGAAGTGACGAAAATATTAAAACGCTATCCGAACGGAGCGGCCGATATTGAGGTGACCTCCCGGGATATGTTTCGGGTAGAGCATTTTTACATGCGGATGGGTGAGAAACTTTATCCGGGAGGTGACGTCACATTTCTGCACACCGAATCATCGGAACCCGTAAGCGCTGCGCTCATGAAAGCGCTCGATACCCACATAAAAAATGCTGCCCCCGAAAAATTTGAAAGCCTGACAGACCCCCACCTGAATGTGTTTGATGCCGCAGTACTTATCGGCATGAACGAAGAGTATAAGGTTAAGCTGGTCAAGGCCAAAACCCGAGAGCGCAGGGAACGTATCCTTATTGAGCAAATCAGATTTGCCGAGGCCTTGCGAAAACAGGAAAATGCGGTGCAAGGTGAGATTTTTTTGAATTGAGGCAACAAGGGCGGGCCGATTTTGTTATATTCACACTTGCATTTCAGATAATTTAGAAGCGAAGATGTTTGATAAAGTGAACTTGGAAGAAGCGCTGAAAAATATGCGCAACGAGAGAGAGAAGAAAATCGAATCCGAAGTTGTTCTTTCTGAATTTAAAAGTCTTTTCGAAGCAGATTGGGAACGGGAGCAGCGCATCAACGGAACGGTCTCCGAAGGAGCTGTTTCCTCAGATTTGTTACCGCCCGATCGTTTGGATAAGGAGCGAATTTTTGAATTGAATGAGATTAAAAATCTCTGCAAGACCTACCGCCTCAGATTTTTGTCCACCCGATATTTCAAAAATGAAATCCCTCGTGAAGCCATCCTGAAAATTAAGGCCACAGAAGAGTTGTCCGGTACTGAAATCAAATCTTTTATGATCGCGGCTCCCGCGTCACTTTTCAAATTGCAGGATGTCAACAAAGACCCTTTGCTTTTCGCCCCCTTGAGTGACGGAAGATTCTATTTGATCCACAAATGGGGTCGCGATATGAGTCCGCTGCGAAAAATTTTGTGCAGCCCCCTGAAAACGCCCGCCCACCTATTGGCGACCGTTCTCATACTTTCTGTCTTCTTGAGTGCCGTAGTGCCCACTACCGTGCTGGCGGGAGCGGAAGCGACTTACTTCAACTTCTACAGGTTTGCATTTCTTGCATGGAATGTAGTCTTCCTTTCGGGAATGCTGTCATACTTCTGGTTCGCATCAAATTTGAAGTTTTCGGCACATGCGTGGAATGACAAGCATTTTAATTGATTGGGGGAGAGCATCCACCCATTTCACACCCGACTTATATTCGCGGAGAGGTACAGGTTGCCTTCCGCGTTTTTTTGTTTTCGTCTTTACGAAAAATCAGCGAAAAGCACTTAGCAATGTGTCAGCCGAGGTGTGCAATTCGAAGACCTTCCTCCCCCGTCGACATATGAAGGTTACATTAAATTTGGCACTCCATTTTGTATTATTGACACTAACTGCTAATTTGCGGCGTGATTAAAAAGAACGCCCGCAGATGAATCGCCTTCTTCGACCGCTTGAATATGCCTACCGACTTGTCTTTCCCGACGCAGGCGGCCATGCCCACGACCAAACCCGTTTCGCTCTGTTTTCCGTCCTTATTTTCGGACTTCTCCTCAGCGGTGCCGCACTCGGAACCGTGGGTTGGCCCTGACAGATTTCTGTCTTTACGCTCAAGTGATCGCATCCCATTTGCAACACGGAATGTCCGAGTCGGAGTCGAAGGCATGCGAAAGGGCTTTTGACTGACGGGAGTCTGAGCGTAGAATAATTTTCAGAAAGAAGCCCTCTCCGAGCAAATCGCAGGCATGGTACAAAGACCAAGGCGGACAGTATGTCTGCACACGGATTAAAAACTGCACGGATTAAAAACTGATAATCAAACCCAGTCCCGCCTCCACCCGCGTGATATCCGTAGGCCATCCTGACCTGATCAGTGCGGATACACCGTTGATCACATCATCAGGAGCATCCTCCGGCGGTGAGAGTTGCATATTGCTTACGCTAAAACCCCTAATCCCGATAAATACGGGAACCATCACCCCCGGAGATATCGCCAAACGATAAGAAGCGCCGAGATGGAGTCCGAATCCGAACCCGCTGATATCAAAAGGTGCAAAAAGCTCGAAATTATTGGTGTACTGAATGATTCCCACCCCTCCCTGCACGGAAAGACCCGAACCCGAAGCATCATTCAGAAAGTCGGCGGTAAACTGCGCTGCGAAGTACCCGATCCTGATATCATCCCTTAACCTTCCCGTCATTCCCGAGTTTTGATCGATAATCCTGACGCTGTTTCCGTATTGCGAAAAAGAAGCATATGCGCCGATTCCGAAACTCTCATCAATCATGTAAGTTGCGTCGAAAGCATACCAAAAACCGAAATTTCTGTCGCGGTAATATTCGTCAAGGGAACCGTCAGTTCCCTGCACCAAATCCTGCACGAGCAAAAGGGAAAGCCCGCCGTAGCCGCCAAACCGAAAATTGCGCCAATTGAGGGCAAAGATTCCGTTTCTCTGTCTCATAACAATTTCGTCTGTATCTAAAATTCGGGCAATTTGACGGTTGGAAATGACCTCCCGCTCTCCGGGTTTCGTACGCGCTGTTCGGTAATAGGTAAAGCGCTCATCCTCTCCGATAATCTTACACCGAATGGAATCGCTGCTGAGGGTCACAATGATATGCTGCGCCGCGAGCCTTGCAGGCAGGCACAAGAACAATACTGCAGCAAGGGTGAGGGCGCCTTTGATCATGATCAGAACAAATATAAGCAAGTCTGCGCAGCGTGAATTCCGAAAGAAAGCTGCACAGCAACATAATATGTTTCAGTTTGTTTCCTATGCATGAAAGTTCTCCTCACAGGTGCCAACGGATACATAGGAATGCGGCTTTTACCTTTGCTTCTCGGCGAGGGCCACGAAGTGATTTGCTGCGTACGAAATGCCGGGCGGTTTTCCGTAAAGGATGACACCGCAGAACGCGTTACCGTGACAGAAGCAGACTTTCATGACCCTGTTACGCTCCGTCACTTGCCGAAAGATATTGACGTGGCCTTCTACCTCATCCATTCCATGTCAGGTCAAACGGGCAATTTCAAATCTCTGGAGGAGGAAATGGCGGAGAATTTTAAGAATTACATCGACGGAACCTCTGCATCGCAAATCATCTACCTGACCGGAATTGTAAACGAAGAAACCGTAAGCGAACATTTCGCCGCGCGATTTGCCACAGAAAATATTTTGAAGACCTCCCGAATACCGCATACGGTTTTTCGTGCGGGGATCATCGTAGGCAGTGGTTCGGCGAGCTTTGAAATAATTCGAGACCTCGTTGAAAAACTGCCCGTTATGGTGGCTCCGAGGTGGTTAAACAGCAAGTGCAATCCTCTGGCTGTAAGAGATGTACTTCATTACATGCGTGAAGCTACAGGCAATCCGTCCACTTACAACAGAACTTTTGAGATCGGCGGGCCTGATACCCTGACGTACAAAGAAATGCTTCTTCAGTTCGCTGAAGTCCGCGGATTGCGTCGATACATTTACACATTGCCGCTGCTCACTCCGCGGCTTTCCTCTATGTGGCTTTATTTTGTGACATCCACCAGCATTCACTTGGCCCGAAATCTGGTGGACTCGATGAAATACGACGTGAACATGACCGATCATGCCGTGGATGAAGTAATTCCTCACAAGCCTTTGACATACACAAAGGCGGTAGAGCTGGCCTTCCGGAAATTAAGCCAAAACGAAGTTCTCTCCAGTTGGATCGATGCGGCCTCATCCAGCGGGACGCAAATCAAAAACCCGGATGCGTACAGGGAAGTTCCGCATTACGGATGTTTTAAAGACCGAAAAACGGTACCGCTCGAGATTTCGGAGACCGAAGCGCTGAACAATGTCTGGAGCATAGGCGGTGAAAGAGGGTACTATTACGCCACCTTTCTTTGGAAAATTCGCGGGTATATGGACAAGCTGGTCGGAGGAATAGGTTTGCGCCGCGGACGCAGAAGTCCGAGCGAGATTAATCCGGGAGATGCTTTAGATTTCTGGCGGGGGCTGTCCGCAGACAAATCGGAAAAAAGGCTTTTGCTCTACGCGGAAATGAAACTGCCCGGAGAGGCGTGGCTGGAGTTCAAAATCACCCGACAAGATGATCGGAATGTGCTGAATCAGACTGCCACCTTTCGTCCGAAAGGTTTATTGGGCCGCCTGTACTGGTACGCTGTGTGGCCTTTCCACTTTTTCGTTTTCAGCGGAATGGCGTCTAATATGGCGAGACAGAAGTTTCCTTCGGGAAAGGGGAAGGCATCAACTGCGGGAAGTCAAGTTTAAACGTTTGTGGTTTGCTTTCGAGCAAACTGTTTAAAATACTGCATCCAAGCGAAAGAAATTACCACCCCTGAGGCCAATCCTTCAATCAAAATAGCAAAAGCCATTTGCTCGATTTCCAAGTGGTTGCCCCAAATTTGGGAATTCTCCATAACCTCCATGAAGGCCGGGTCTATTGCCACAATGTACAAGGCCAAAAAAGCTGTAAATATTACTACCGCAGCTACCGACATCACTACACCGGCGATCAAACCGTCAAAGTACGACGTTGGTTCGGGATCTTTTTGAAATTTATATTTAAGCAAAAAGTAAACGCCCCCGATCAAGATAAAGAAGTTGAGAAATCTCAGCGCAAAGTTGTCCTCCTGCCCTGCTATTTTCATCAAGAGAAAATACACTGTCAGGGCCAAAGCTGTATAGATTCCGTATTTTACTGAAGTGTTCATGATTGCATAAGGTTTTCCATAATAACAAGCTAATCAGACATTTGTTCAACAGCAATGCAATACCCTACAAGTGAGGGAGAAAAAAAAGGCCGAAATGCGTTGCATTTCGGCCTTTTTTTTTCAAAAAATAAATTACTCTCCTACCACCTCAAAATTGATGGTTTGCACAATTCCTTTGTGCAATACAACATCGGCCTGATAGAGACCGACTTGTTTAATCGGCTCATTTTTAATAGAAATGCGCTTTCGATCAATTTCAAAGCCTTCCGCAGCCAGTGCATCGGCAAGCTGAATGGTATTGACAGATCCGAAGATCTTGCCGTTCTCTCCGGCCTTCGCGCCGATTTTCACGGTTTTTTCTTCGAGCGACTTGGCAATCTTTTCGGCTTCCTCCTTAATTTTCGCCTCTTTATGGGCGCGTTGCTTGAGGTTTTCTGCGTGAATTTTCTTCTCCGACGGAGTAGCTACTACCGCAAGTCCGTTGGGTATCAAAAAATTTCGCGCATATCCGGGCTTCACCTCGAGGAGGTCATCTTTGAAGCCCAGCTTTTCTACATCTTGCTTAAGTATGATTTCCATGGCGCTGATTATTTTAAAAGGTCACCTACATACGGGAGCAGAGCGATATGGCGCGCACGCTTTACGGCTTGGGCCACTTTGCGCTGGTACTTCATGGAAGTGCCGGTGATTCGTCGGGGCAAAATTTTGCCTTGCTCGTTCACCAATTTCAACAAAAAGTTCGGGTCCTTGTAGTCGATGTACTTAATGCGGTTCTTGCGAAACCTGCAGTACTTCGTCTGCTGGGTATCAATCTTAATCGGGGTAAGATATCTGATTTCTGAATTGTCTGCCATCTTTCCTTGTCTTAAGCGGTTACTTCAGCTTTTTTGTTGCGTTTCTTCTCGTTGTAAATCACGGCATGCTTGTCGAGCTTTACGGTGAGAAAGCGCAGTACGCGCTCATCGCGTCTGAATGCGAGTTCGAAATCTCCGATTACGGAACCTTCCGCCTCAAATTCCAAGAGGTGGTAGAAACCTGTCGATTTCTTCTGAATGGGGTAGGCCATCTTTCGCAGGCCCCAATCTTCTTCATGGTGGATCTTTGCACCACCGTCGCGAAGAAGTTTTTTGTACTTACCGACCGCTTCCTTTGCCTGTTCTTCAGACAAAACGGGAGTCAAGATGAAAACGGTCTCATAACGATTCGTCATAACTTCTGTCGTTGTTAATAAATGATTTTTCCGAAAAACGGAGTGCAAAGGTAGCAAAATTACCGGCGCGCACAAGACAAAACTTACCGTGCGGCAGTTTTTTAGGGTGGTCCTCCGCAGTGCTTGGCAAAGGCTCTCTGTTCCCGTGAAAACATAAGGCACCCGCGGAGCTTCCCGCGATAAAAATTATCTTTGCGGGAAGTATTGTACCCATGGAAGATTTCATCGTTTCGGCACGAAAATACAGACCGCAAAGCTTTGACGCCGTGGTCGGGCAGCAGAGTATCACCGATACCTTGCTCAGATCTGTGGAGGAAAACCACCTCGCACAGGCTTTTCTCTTCTGCGGGCCGCGCGGCGTGGGCAAAACTACCTGCGCCAGAATCCTTGCCAAAACCGTGAATGCGAAATTCGCCGACGAGGCTGACGAGAAATCGGACTATGCGTTCAATATTTTTGAACTCGATGCAGCTTCCAACAATTCGGTAGACGACATCAGAAGCCTGATCGATCAGGTGCGCGTGCCTCCGCAAACGGGCAGGTACAAGGTCTACATCATCGACGAGGTGCACATGCTCTCCACGGGTGCTTTCAATGCCTTCCTGAAAACGCTCGAGGAGCCCCCGCCCTATGCCATTTTCATTCTCGCCACCACCGAGAAGCACAAAGTACTGCCCACCATACTGTCGCGCTGTCAAATTTTCGATTTCAACCGCATTCAGGTGCCCGAAGCGGTGAGCCATCTGCGTACCATCGCAGAGGAGGAAGGCATTGCCATTGAGGATGAAGCCCTGCACGTCATTGCCGAGAAGGCTGACGGCGCCCTCCGCGACGCCCTTTCCATCTTTGACAGAATGGTAAGCTCATCGGGAAAAAACGTGACCTATGAGGCGGTGATTTCCAACCTGAACGTACTGGACTATGACCATTACTTCAGCCTTACAGACCATTTTCTCGCAGGCGATCGCACAAACTGCCTGCTCACACTCAACGAAATTGTCAACAAGGGCTTCGACACCCACAACTTCATCAACGGGCTCTCCAACCATTTCCGAAGCCTGCTTTTCTGCGTTGACGCAAAAACCGCGGCCATTCTCGAAGTAGGAGAAAATGTGAAGCGGCGGTATTTTGAGCAGTCACAAAAATGTGATCTACGCTTCCTGCTCAACGGGCTCAACATCCTCAGCGACGCCGATACCAATTACAAAAGCAGCAGGAATCAGCGCCTGCTCACGGAACTTGCCCTGCTGAAGCTTTGCAAAATCGGCGGGGGTGCTTCCGCCGAAAAAAAAAACACTGAACCCGCCGAACTGAGCACAGAGCCCGGCCCCGCTCAAACGCCTGTTTCCGAAAGTGAAGAGCGGAATCCCTCCCGAGCCTCTGCTCGCGAAGATTTTTCCGGAAAGGAAAAAACCGCACCTGACGCTACGCAAGCCTCCGAGCCAAAGGAAGAAGAACGGGAACCCGACCAAGCTGCAGAACCTGCGGGCTTTTCCGAAAAGGGGAATGCCCGCGACACTGCGCCCGAGCCCGCCGAAACGCAGTGCTCCGCAACACCCGCCGCCGAAGAAGGCGATCCCGAACCAAACCACGGAGAGCGGGAAGAAACAAAGCCTTCCCTCGGGGGAAATTCACAAACATCGGGCGATTCACGGGCTGAGCAAACGGAAAGTACTCCCCGCTCATCAGGCTTCAGCGCAAAATTGGGTAATAAAAGAGGAAAAGGGATCCCTTCACTCGGGGCCAAAGCCAAATCCGCTACGCCGAAAAATATTGATTCTGAAGAAAATGGTTCAGATGAACAGCATGAACCCGTCTCTCCTCTCACCGGCGAACGCCCTTCAGAGCCCTTTAATCTGGCCCAACTCTGGGAGGTCTGGGATGCCTATGCGGAAACGATCCGCGAAGAAGACCGACAAAGCTATTACTCCACCCTTACCAAGCGCAAACCCGTAGTGCGCGAGGAAAATAAGGTGGAGCTGGTGCTGGACAACCACGTACAGCTCGGGGATCTGGAAAAGGACAAGATCAACCTCCTGACCCACCTTCGCGAAAGTCTGAACAACTGGAAAATCACCCTGGAGGGGGTGATTGAGGAAGAGGAGAGCGGGGACGACTTGCACCTGTACACCCCCGAAGAGCGCTACAAGGCCATGGCAGCCACAAATCCGCTGCTCTCCGAAATGAAAAGGAATTTCGATCTGGACATCGAGCACGATTGATGCATTTACCGGCTTCCCGGAAGCAACTCCGCTTGAGATAAACATTCGAATTTCTCACGGCCCCGGACCTGATGTAAAGTTGAGCCGGGGCGGTCTGAATTTTCAGCACTCCGCACTCAATTTCTGCGGCAAAAAAAAGCCGCAAGTGAAAAACACAAACGGCTATGGATCAATTCTGTGCAAAGGTCAAAGGTCAGAACGCGTCATCCTCAAGATCAAGGTCATGGTAGCGCAGTCGCTTCGGCGTCTTTCCCGGTTTTTCAGAGCGGCGCGGGCGCCTTCCGAAATCCTCTTCACCGTAAGCGGCGGTGGTGCGCTTTTTTGTGCGGTCGGGCTTTCTCATTCTTCCGATTTGTTTTAAATTTATTCATCCTCATCAACGGAGTTTTCGATCTCCTCTACCCCTGTCGCGTCGGCATCGTCGTCAAATCCGAAATCATCCGAGTCCTGATAGTCGTTGATGTGTTCATCGAGCTTTCGGTCCAGCTTAATGAGGTAGACCGTATCCTCGGTTTTCACTTCGAGAGCTTTCACAAATTCGCCCTTTGCATTGACAAAGGTCACAAGTTCATTGTCCTCATACCCGTAAGGGTATTGGTCGTTGATCAGCGCCATGACCTCCGGAGAGATCGATTTAAAATCTTTAATGACCCTTTTCATATTGCCGTCGAATTACGTCCGGAAGGGGCATGGGCGCAGTCACCGTTACCTCCGCAGAAAAGGAGGTTTTCGCCGATTAATTTCCTTGTATTACACATGGTTGACTTTGTTCTTTTCCCGCTACGGGGCATTGGTTTTTGCGTCTTACGTGATAAATATATAAAAGGTTTTTCAACGGTTGAGCAACCAGGCAAAAATAAGCGGTGCGACTATTGTTGCATCGCTTTCCACAATGAATTTCGGGGTATCGATGTCGAGCTTTCCCCAGGTGATTTTTTCGTTGGGAACCGCCCCGGAATATGAGCCGTAGCTCGTTGTAGAATCAGAAATTTGGCAAAAATAGCTCCAGAAGGGAATGTCCTCCATTTCCATGTCCTGATAGAGCATGGGAACCACACAAATCGGAAAGTCGCCCGCAATTCCTCCGCCGATCTGGAAAAAACCCACACCCTTTCCGCCGGAGTTTTTCACGTACCAGTCGGCCAGCCAAGTCATATACTCAATTCCGGACTTTACGAGAGAGGGCTTCAGCTCTCCTTTGATGCAGTAGGAGGCAAAAATATTGCCCATCGTGCTGTCTTCCCAGCCCGGCACTACGATGGGGAGGTTCTTCTCCGCGGCAGCCACCATCCAAGAATCGGCGGGATCAATTTCGTAAAACTCCTTCAAATCGCCGGAGAGAAGCATTTTGTACATATACTCATGGGGAAAGTAGCGCTCACCGGCCTCTTCGGCTTTTTTCCATTGTTTTACGATCTTGCTCTGAATGCGCCTGAAAGCTTCTTCCTCGGGAATGCAGGTATCGGTCACCCGATTGAGCCCCCGCTCCAAGAGGCCCCACTCCTCTTGCGGTGTGAGGTCACGGTATTGCGGCACGCGCTCGTAATGCGTGTGGGCCACGAGGTTCATAATGTCCTCCTCGAGATTGGCCCCGGTGCAGGAAATGATGTGCACCTTATCCTGTCGGATCATTTCGGCCAGACTCTTCCCCAGTTCGGCGGTGCTCATGGCGCCCGCCAGGGTGATCATCATTTTGCCCCCTTCAGCGAGGTGTTTTTCGTAGCCCTTGGCTGCATCCATCAGCGCCGCGGCGTTGAAATGCTTGTAGTGGTGTTCGATAAATTTCGAGACAGGTCCTCGTTCACTCATAATGTTCCATGTTTTTGGTCCGTACCGCAAAGAAGCGGTGAAAATTCAGTTTTGTCATTTAGCCGTGCTGTCTGCAACTCTTTTTCGGTTTCACCGATCGGCAAGACCGATGGTTTCCTCCGTGTTTTCGGCCGGGGGAGTGCCGCTTTCTTCTTGAGAATAGCCCAAGAGCTTCATCATGGCGTCCGCTTTCTGCCTTCCGGAAAAAACGCGGTACGTCAGGTTGCCCTTTGAATCGCGATCGATCACGAGCTGCTGAGGGTTGGGGATGAGGCAGTGCTGCAGTCCCCCGTAGCCCCCCACGGTATCTTGGTAGGCTCCCGTATGGAAAAAACCGATGTACAAGGGGTTCTCCTTGTTGTACCGCGGCAGGTAAATGGCGTTGATGTGCTGCTCCGAATTGTAATAATCATCACT
Organism: Cryomorphaceae bacterium; assembly: GCA_003565555.1. Classification (GTDB taxonomy): domain Bacteria; phylum Bacteroidota; class Bacteroidia; order Flavobacteriales_D; family Cryomorphaceae; genus T3Sed10-241. Next base: position 45,793 of record PXBH01000074.1, read on the forward strand.
GTCACAAGTAAGGCCGCCGAGAAATACCCGCTCATAGTCACTGTTCCACCTGTTGAGCGGCAGCATAATGAACCGCTTGTTGATGGCCCATGAATCGGGAAGGGTGGTCATGAAGGAGGAGTCGATCATATTCTATCGTTCCTTGTCATTCTGCCGCTTTTGGTAGATGACCTTAAAGAGGGTTCCCCCGCTCTCCCCTACGGTAAAACTGCCGAACTCGGTGTATATATGCGGATCGTCGATGCCCGCATCTCGCGAGAAGGCCTTGGTTTGCGCGATGATCTCCTCCACCATATAAGCATAGTCATAGTCGAAAGCCAAGCTGTTCTTGATAGGAAATCCTCCGCCGATGTTCAGCGAATCCAGGCTTTCACACACTTCCTTGAGCCTGCCGTACACCGTGAGGCATTTATTGAACTCGTTCCAATAATAGGCATTGTCGTTAATTCCCGTGTTGATGAAGAAGTGAAGCATCTTCAACTTAATTTTGGGATGGTTCTGAATCACATCGCGGTAGAAGGGAGCAATGTTGCGGTAGCCGATCCCGAGCCTGCTCGTATAAAATTCGAATTTCGGCTCCTCCTCACTGGCAATCCGGATACCGATCTCAAAAGGATTGTCAATTAAGGCATTGAGCACGTCCACCTCTTGGTAATTGTCAATGACGGGCAGCAATTTATAACCCGCATTGATCAGGTGTGCGATCCGCTCGAGGTAGTCATCGGTCTTATAGCCGTTACACACCACATAGCGGTCTTTGTCAAGCTTGCCCGCATTGTAAAGATGCTCCACTATGTCGAGGTCGTAAGCCGATGAAGTTTCGATGGAAATATCGTTTTTTAAGGCCTCCTCAACCACATGGGAAAAATGCGAACTTTTCGTGCAGTAACAGTAGTTGTAGCTGCCTTTGTAATCCGTCTTTTCCATGGCATCTCGGAACCATCCTTTCGCCTTCCGAATGTTTTCGGATATCTTGGGGAGGTAGGTAAACTTGAGCGGTGTCCCGTATTTTCTGACCACCTCCATCAAGGGAATGCCGTGAAACTCGAGCTCCTCGCCGTTCAGGCGAAATTCCTCCTGGGGGAAGTCAAAGGTTTGTTCGATCAGGTCTGCGTATTTAATCTTCATGAAGAATCGGTGTAAAGTTTTTGTGGATGTCCTCATTCCTTGCCGGAGAGGTGCAGGGAGCTGCCACGTTAAAATACATGACAGGAGAAAAAAGTTTTCGGCGGACAACACCCCGCAATTTGGCTTCCGCAAAAAAACGGCGATGGGCGCACTTACACGCCCCGGAGAGAATCAACGCGGCACACATTTCGGGGCGAAAAGTAAATATAAAACCCATCCGAAAGTACAGATTTTTTCCTGCCCTCAAGATGCACAATCTTAGGTGAAATGCGATGCCTTTACGGCAAAACTCTGTTAACAGAGCGGGAAGGTGCCCCCGATCTGTACTGCACAACAGGCCGGCGGCATGCGAGATTCGACGGAAGGCTGCCGCGCCCTCAACACCGGTTTGCGAAAAAATCCCGGCAACGGCATCGCGAGCATTGGTGATTTTGCACGCGGACGAATCAGTTTATCTTTGCAATCGGATCAAATCTTCAATACCCGACCTCATGGAAACCCGACTCCCGTTTTTCGCCAAATCTGCGCTCGCCTTTGCCTTGTGTACGCTTGCGGGCCTCTCCGCCTCTGCCCAAATACTCGACCGCCTCGAGCGTCGCGCGAAACAGCGCGCCAACCAGAGGGTCGAAAAAAAAATAGATGAGAAGGTCGATAAAGCGGTAGATTCCGCCTTTGACGCTACCGAAAATGCAGCCAAAGGAGATAGAAATAACAAGTCGGATGCCGACGCGCGGTCCGGGAGATTATCAGGGGCCCTCATGTCGGGCGCCGGCATGACCGAAGGTGCGGATGTAGATGCGGAATACAGCTTCCACCACGCCATTGATATGCAGTTCGAAAACTTCAACCGAAAAGGAAAAAAGACCGACGTCATGGAAATCACCATGATGCTGAGCAAAGAAAGGCCCGTCGCCGCCATGAACACGCATGTGGAGGGGCATCCCGGCACCGTTGTGATCGATTCGGAGAAGAAGCTCATGTTCACCCTCGCGGATACCGAAGGACAGAAAATGGGAATCGCCTTCGGATTCGACGGTATGGATGATTCTGAGAGCGACGATGAAGAAGTCGTTTTTACACCTACGGGAGAGACAAAGACCATCTCGGGCTACCGATGCAAAGCTTACCGCATGGAAAATGCCGGCGACGACAAAACGGTGAACACCGTCTGGATGACGGAAGACGCCAAGCTCAACTGGATGGAAATCTATGCACGCATGTCAGAGGAACAGTCCGGCGGGCGCGCGTCCATGCCCTCGGACTATCCCTCGGGAACGATGATTATGATGGAGTCCGTCTCCGAACGCAGCGGGGAGCGCTCCGTGACCACAGTCCGTGAAATACGGATGGACGATAAAAACACCTTGACCACCGAAGGCTACAGGTTCATCACCATGGGCGGAAAGCGCTGACCGCACGACCCGCAAAAAGGAGAACGCCCCGACCTTGGCCGTAAGCAGCGAAAAGACATCGGAACATCCCCGGCGGGCGTTTGACCTGCGCGACATCAACCGGCTTGCCTTGCCCGCCATTGTGACCGGTATTGCAGAGCCCGTTATCGCTTTGGTTGACACAGCATTTGTGGGGCAAATAGGCACCACTGAACTGGCAGCGGTGGGCATTGCGGGCAGTTTCTACCTGATGACCGTGTGGATCCTTGCGCAAACCCTTACTGCCATCGCTGCAGTAGTGAGCCGCCACTACGGCAAAGGCACATTGAATGAAGTCGCCACCTTGGTTCCTCAGGCATTCCTGGCCAATGTGCTCTTGGGTGCGGGGTTTTACCTGCTCACCACGACTTTTTCGGACAGTATCTTCAGGTTTTACAATGCAGAGGGGGCGCTGCTCGAAGCCTGCAAGCGTTACTTCGCCATACGCGCAGCGGGATTTCCCTTTACCCTCGGAGCATTCCTTCTTTTCGGTGCTTTTCGCGGCATTCAAAACACCTCTTGGGCCATGGCCGTGGCATTGGCGGGGGCTGTCATCAACGGAATACTCGACTACCTGCTGATTTTCGGTGCGGGCGATGTAATTCCCGCTTTGGGACTTGAAGGTGCCGCATGGGCCGGCTTGGCGGCCCAAGTCACCATGTTTCTTGCGGCAATTTATATCACGGAGCGGTACACCCCCTTCACCGTCATTCCCGTTCGCAAGCTCAACCCGCATTACAAGTGGCTGGCCGGTATGAGCTTCGATCTGTTTATCCGCACTGTTTTGCTCAACCTGACTTTCTATCTCGCAGTAAGGTACGCCACCGGCTACGGAGAAGCTGTAGTGGCGGCCCATACCGTGGCCCTCAATATTTGGCTGTTCTCCTCCTTTTTCATCGACGGGTACGCGCACGCAGGCAATGCTATCGCGGGGCGTTTGGCCGGTGCGGGGCACATCGACGAGCTGTGTCGTCTGGGTAAAGTGCTCGGGAAAATTGCCCCCGGAATCGGCGCCGGGGTTGCCGCAGTGTACGCCCTCTTATACCCCTTCGCAGCGGGTGTTTTCACCGATGAAGCCGAGGTCATCACAGCCTTCAACAGCATTTTTTGGTTGGTCATCATTTCGCAGCCTGTCAATGCCTTGGCCTTCGTTTATGACGGTATCTTCAAAGGTCTGGGTGAAATGAAGTACCTCCGCAACCTGCTCGCGGCCGCCACCCTCTTCGGATTTCTTCCCGTGGCGGCGGGATTCCACCATTTTCACCCGGGCCTCACGGGAATCTGGACGGCCTTTACCCTGTGGATGCTGATTCGGGCCGTATCACCCCACCTGAGGTTTAGGCAGCGGTACTGCCTTACGGCAAAAAAATAAGGGCCCGGGGCAGCGGGTGCCTTCGACGACCCGGCGGGTGCGGCGCACGTGCGTCACTTCTTTTCGAGGAAGCCTTCAAAACCGGAGAAGCCGAGCATCCGCGCAAGGGATTCCGGCAATTCCGGAAGTGACTTCCGCGCCACCAAGAGCCCGTTGAGTTCGGCGAGTTCCGAAAAGACATAATGCTTGTCGAGCGCAGCCTTGAGATAAGCCCGACCCGTAGAATTGCCCGTACCCACCCGTGCGCCGATCATTCGGTGCACCATATTCATATGGCGGGTGCGCCAAGTGGCCATGAGCTCATCGATTTCCAGCAGGCCGTTCATCAGGCGGTAGGGCATCTGCAGCAGGGGGTAACCTCTGTAGAGCACGATAAACAGAGCGGCACGACATGCTGCCGATGAGAGCCTGCGGTCGGGGTTCTCATTTTTCCCGAAAAGGAGGGCATCAAAAAGTACCGTATTGGACTGCTCGATCCGCAACAGGCTTTCGGAATAAGCTTTCTTGTAGTCCTGCCAAAAAGGGTGGCCGCCGGGATCGCTTCGGTCGGCGCGGTCGTCCAAAAAATCGAGGTAGGGCATGCGTTCGAGCCAAAGATTCAACAGCTCGAGCAGGGAAGGCCGCTGCTCGGTGTCTTTCACACTGCTCACATCCTCTTCCCTGAGCTGTGAGGTGTAGTACCCCTTGCCGTGACGGTCTTCGAACCGAAGCCCGAGCCGTGCTTCGAGGGCCTTCCACTGCACACTTTGAAAACCGCTGGCCGGCCGAAGCAAGTCGCGGAAATCCAGAAAGTCCAGTGAGGTCATGGTCTCCATCACATTGATCTGATCGACCAAAAGGCGAAGAATGGTGATGATCCGCTCCGTACGGTGCACCACGGTCTGCATGGCAGGCGAATTGTCCTTCACCTCGGGGGCTTCCATGAGGTCGGTGATGCTGTCGAGTTCGTAAATAATTTGCTTAAACCACAGCTCATAAGCCTGATGCGTGATGATAAAAAGCATCTCATCATGCGCTTCAACACCCTTCTTGTCGCTTTCGGGATTTTGGGCGTTGAGAACGGCATCAAGGCGCAGGTAGTCGCTGTAGTACACGTCTGTTTTTTCCGGCATGGGCACTGTAGAGTTGATGGAATGCCAAAGGTAGAAAATTTGCGGCCCCGAAAGCTGCGCGCACCTCAGTCGGTGTAGCTTCCCGCACGCAAAATGTATTCATCACAAAACAGACTGAAATCAATGATCTCCGGCTTGCGAAACAAAGCATTCCACTGCCCGCGGTACAGAATTTTGCGGGGAAGCAAATGACCCTCTCGGCGGGTATTGACCACCAAGGTGCTGATATCAAAACTAAACAGAAGGGTATTGTGCGCCAATCGGTACTCGCGCTTGACCACTTCATAGGTGTCGGGATGAAACCAGGAGGTCAGTTCTCGAATCACGGTATCGTCTTCCGACCCCGGTTTCGTCACACAGGAGAAAGCAATGGTTTCCTCCCCCTCGGCGACATCGTTGTATATGGCATAATCGTAGTACGGAACCATGTGATCGTCGAAAATGGCCATCTTATCGCCGATGAACGGCACATTCCCGATTTCGGCGCCGGGATTAAACATCAACCGCTTCAGCTGTGCCTTGTGCTTGTCTATGCGCGAACCCGAGACCAGCTCCTGTTCCTTGTTTACAATGCGGTTGCTCACCCGCTGAGGCCCTTCCGGAAAAAAGATATCATCGTACATTTCTGCCGTCAGGTAGCGCCAATCTCCGTTTCTTTTTCTGATCCTGCCGTTGGTCTCTTCGAAGGTGATCTCGAGGTGCATGACCTCATCGGTGCTCAGGTACTGCACAGCGGTCCTGTCCATCGTCCCTTTTTCTGAAGCATCCTTCTCAAACACGGTGATGTGCCCTTTTTTCTTGTGAGGAAAATAGCGCATATTGAGGAAAGCCTTGTAGAAGGTGGTGTCCTCACGCACCTTTCGGATAAAATCGTTCACCTCGAAGCCCTCCGTGCGCGCACTGACCGTAAAAGCGTCGAGGTTGACCACCTTGGCCACGCCTTCCTGGCCCCGAGCGGCATTCGCGGAAGCAATCACACAACAAGAAATTATTAACAATCTGCGCACTTCGTGTTAATAACGCGGAAAAGCCCGAGTGGTTGCATGAAGAATCTGCCGTGAATATCCGACGAATCGGACTATTCGGTTTCCTCTGCGGGAAAAAATTTCCGACCCTTGATTGGCAAATATTTAGGTGAGTAAACATCACCCTTACACGGCACGGCGCTTACCGAAGCAGGAGGGAAAGTGCCGAAAAACACAAAGACGCAACTCCCAATCATTACAAACTCTCGATGAAACCGCGATTTATTCAGACTAACTTGTATTTCGAAAGGATTTTAGTACTTTAGCGCAATAAACCAATTCACGCTATGATGCCTGCAAACCTTCCGCCTTAGTCTTTATCGGACGAAAACCGCAAAATCGTCCTTTTCTGCGTGATTCTGATTCGCAGAACCGCGCAAAAACATCCCCTTATTGCCCCTTAAGCTTACGTCTTGAATTTTTTTTAATTGTCCAAAAACCAAATTTATGAAACCACGTGCTACAAATGAGGTGTCCTCGCAGACATCTTTTGATGCAGTCTGTAGTTCGGGGGGCAAGTTGTCGGCGCTGCCGATGCTGTTCTCCCTGATTGCAGTTCTGTTCGTTTCTGTTGCGGGATTTGCCCAGAAAGGCGCAGTACCCGTCAAACAGACCCAACCGCCCACAGTCATTGTAATCAATGACTACTATCCCGGCGAAGGCCATGTGCCCGCTGAGGTCGCAAGTTATGCTTTCGCCAGAGAAAACGGCGGAGAGGATGCGCCCTCACCTGTCATCAACACCTGTCCGTCCGATCTCACCGTCGAGTGTTTCCTCGACGTTGATCATGTTGTGTCGGAATTGAGTTATGACATCTTCTGCGGACCTGCAGCTTTCGTATTTATATATCAGCCCCCCGGAATTCTGGACACAGGATCATGCCCGGGTACGGAATACGAAATCGTATACGAAGTATGGGACCAGTGCGGCGGAAACACGCAGTGCACACAAACTTTCACCATTGACAATGACGGTCCGGCCATCACTTTTTGCCCGACAGGCGGCGAAATCGAATCAGCTGATCAAGCGGTTTCTGATACCGACGCCCTTCAATATGAAGTGAGCTGCCCCGAGGATCCCCTCTGTGCTGAAATCACAAAAGAGGTATCACTGACAGAGTCTTACGACCCTTGCCTCGGTGAGCTTTTCATTTTTACGTACACCATCACGGACGGTTGCGACCGTTCTACCTCTTGTGAGCAGGTCTTCAATATTCTGCCTCCGGCGCTGGACATTGTCTGTGAAGAAGATGAGACCGTAGAATGCCTGTCAGACATTATGCCGTCAGAAGCGGATGTAGAAATCATCAATGCCATTGATGACCCCTCCGTTTCTACCGACCTCGAGATCGGAGAAATCACGCTTGTAAGCGGACAAGACGGATGTGACGGAGCAGTGTACGCAGTGACTTACACCGTAACCGACGACTGCGAACGTGAAGCATCATGCACCCGCAACTTCACCCTCGAAAATGAAGGGCCGACCATCGAATTGATGAACCCCGAAGTGACCATCGAATGTGCAGCCGATGCCGCTGCCGACCTCGAAGGGGTGATTACATCGACTTCTTGTGAACTCGGTGACTCCGTAACTGTTGAAGGACCCGTACTTGTATCGGGTGAAAACGGTAACTGTGCCGGTGATGTTTGGAACTTTATCTACACCGTAACCGATGAATGCGGACGCAGTGCATCAGCCACTCAGGTTGTGAACATTGACAACGCCGCTCCGACGATCGAAGCTCCCGCAGCCCTGGTATTCGAATGTGCCGAAGATGCGGAAGCCAATCCTGAAGATGCCGTAGTGACCACCTCTTGCGAACTCGGTTTTGAAATTTCGGTAGAAGGCCCCGAGCTCGTGGAGGGCGACGGATTCTGCGACGGTTCGGTATGGAAATTTACCTACACCGCTACAGATGATTGCGGACGCGAGTCTGAACCGGCTGAGCAAATGGTGACCATCGAAAACGACGGTCCGACGATTGAGTTGATGAACCCCGAAATCACCATTGCTTGCGCAGCTGACGCAGCTCCCGATTTCGAAGGCGTTATCGCTTCATCTGCATGCACGCTGAGCGACTCTGTTACGGTTGAAGGCCCCGTGCTCATCACCGGTGAAAACGGAAATTGCTCCGGAGATGTGTGGAACTTCACTTACACGGTAACGGATGAGTGCGGACGAACCGCCTCTGCCGTACAAACGGTGAATATCGAAAACGACGGTCCTACGATTGTTGCTCCCGAAGATGTGGTGCTCACATGCGCAGCCGATGCCGCTCCCGATACGGAGGGCACTGCGGTAACCACCTCTTGCGGACTCGGATTTGAAGTGACCGCCGAAGGACCTGAACTCCTCGAAGGAGACGGGTTCTGCCCCGGTTCAGTATGGCAATTCACCTACACGGTGACCGACGACTGCGGACGCACAGACAGCGATACGCAGCTGGTGACCATCGAAAATGACGGTCCTTCCGTTACCGCTCCCGATGATATCTCGATCGACTGCTCCGACAGCACCGATCCCGAATTCACCGGTGAAGCCACCGCCTTCTTCCCCTGCGGAGAAGGAGAAATTACCTTTGAAGACCTCCCGATTGAGGACAACTGCCCGCAAACGCTGGTACGTGTGTGGTCAGCTTCTGACGGCTGCAGCACAGTAACCGCCGAGCAGACCATCACCATCACCGACACCACTGCTCCGGAGCTGTTTATGCCCGAAGTGACAGAAGGTGAAGTGACCTGCCAGCAAGTAGATGCGGATCAAGCCATTGCTTTCGGCAACGGTACCTTGACACCCGAAGAAAACCAAGCTTTCCTGAATGTGGTTCGCCCGCTTTTCATGCAAAACGGATTGGTGCCCACAGGTACACAAGACGACTGCAATGACAGTGAATGGGACGAAATCGGAGTGAATGTAATCACCGAAGGTTTTGACGACTGCACCACCAGAGTGATTTTGGAATGCATCTTCGTAGCCATCGATGAATGCGGAAATACTTCCGAGCCCGCGAGCACCTTCTTGGCCGTTGTCTCTGTGAATGACCCCTCCATTACTGCTCCCGAAGACGTGGTAATCGAATGTGCGGAAGATGCCGCACCGAACTTCGCGGATGTGATGGCTTCTGCAGATTGCAACCTCGCTTTTGAAGTAGATGCCGACGGTCCCGAACTCCTCGAGGGCGACGGATTCTGCTCCGGCTCGGTTTGGCAGTTCACATACATCGTGACAGATGAATGCGGACGCACCGCTACAGATACGCAGCTCGTCACCATTGAAAATGAAGGCCCGACCATCGAAGCGCCGGCAGCAGTCGTTTTCGAATGCGCCGAAGATGCAGTAGCAAATCCCGAAGATGCTGTCGTAACAACATCTTGCGGATTTGATTTTGAAGTAACTACCGAAGGTCCCATCCTCGTAAGCGGTGACGGATTCTGCGACGGATCTGTTTGGAAATTTGTTTACACCGCCATCGACGATTGCGGACGTGAATCAGAGCCCGCAGAGCAAACGGTAACCATCGAGAATGACGGTCCGACCATCGCACTGATGAACCCCGAAGTAACCATTGAATGCGCTGCCGATGCTGCGCCCGACTTCGAAGGGGTGATCACAACTACCTCTTGCGGACTCACAGATTCAGTAACCGTAGAAGGTCCGATTCTCGTGACCGGCGAAAACGGCAACTGCGACGGTGACGTTTGGAACTTTATCTACACGGTGACCGACGCTTGCGGCCGCGAGGCTTCAGCCGTACAAACCGTAACGATCGAGAACGACGGACCTGTAATCACGGCTCCCGAAGACGTGGTGATCGAGTGTGCGGAAGACGCTGCTGCGGACCTTGACGGGGCCATGGTGATAACTTCTTGCGAACTCGACTTCGAAGTATTCGCCGAAGGCCCGCTCCTCGTTGAAGGCGACGGTTTCTGTGACGGCTCCGTTTGGAAATTCGTCTACACAGCTATTGATGCTTGCGGACGCGAGTCTGAGCCCTCCGAGCAAATGGTAACCATCCAAAACGACGGACCTACCATCGCGGCGCCTGCAGATGCTGAGACCGACTGCGTAGACGGTATCACGCCCGACTTTGACGGCGTTGAATTTACCGTAGCCTGCGGACTGGACTTCGACATCACGGCTACCGACCCCGAACTCGTAGAGGGTACGGGTTCTTGCAACGGCACTCAATACACCATCACGTACACCATCACCGATGAGTGCGAGCGAACTGCCGAAAGTGTTCAAACCTTCACCATTTTCAACGAAGGCCTGACCGTGGATGAGCCCGCATTGCCCCAAGACACAAGCGTGGAGTGCTACGAGGACATTACCTCTGACCCCATGGCTGTGTACAATGCAGTGGCTACCTCTTGCAGCACCGATGTGTTTGTTCAGGTTGTACCGCCCACCAAGGCTTGCTGCGATGCAAACTGCCCGGGTACCGAGTACACCATGACTTACACCGTAATCGATGCCTGCGGCAATACTTTTACTCACCTTCAAATCTTCACCATTGAGAACGACGGGCCGGAAATCACAGCCCCCGAAGACATGATGGTGACTTGCTTTGAAGATATCGCTGTCGACATTGACGGTGTTGAAGCCTCAGCGGCTTGTGACCTCGAACTCTCCGAAGTGACTGCTTCGGAAATCATGCCTTCCTCTTCGGATGCCGAAGGTTGCCCCGGTGATGTGTACACCGTGGAGTATTCCGTGACCGACGAGTGCGGACGTACGAGCACTGCCGTTCAGACTTTCACCATCGAGAACGAAGGCCCGAGCATTACCGCACCCGCCGATGTGACGCTTGCCTGCGCTGCTGACGCTGTGGTAGATTCACTCGGTGCCACGGTTGAAACCTTCTGCGGAATCGGATTTACAGTGACCAACAGCGGACTCCAGCTTGTAGAAGGCGAAAACGGATTCTGCGACGGCGCAATTTGGAAAGTCACTTTTACTGTGACCGACGACTGCGGCGGAACCGCTTCCGATGACCAGTTCATCTACATCGAAAATGACGGTCTCGAATTGCCGATGGCCCCCGAGAATCTCGATATCCCCTGTGATGCAGAGATCCCCGAGGCTGCCGTGCTGACTGCCGTTGATCCTTGCGGAATGACCGTTGAAGCAGACTTTACTGAAGTGACTACCGAAGGAAGCTGCGCCAATGAATTCCTCATCACACGCACATGGAGCTTTGACGACGGATGCGGTATGCCCGATGTCCTGACGCAGGTCATCAACGTGTCTGATGAAGAAGCCCCGGTTTGGAATCAGGAATGTGCTTTGTCTACCACTTACTTCACTTCTAACGGCACTGCTTGTCCGTCAGAAGCGGGATTCTCACTTGCCGAAGGCGATGAAATCACCGTGAATGACACCTACACCTTTGCCGGTGAAATGATCCCGAACCTTGCGGGATGCGTGACCGACAATTGCACGGCCGCCGATGATCTGATCATCCGCGTGGTGAGCATCACCGACGAAGGAGATGACTGCGAGCGTACCTTCGAAATCACTTTCGAAGCCGAAGACGAGTGCGGTAACATCGCGGGCGGATTCAGCTGCGAGTTCACCGTAATCGACGACGAAGCTCCGGTGGCACCCGAAGCACCCGCCGACATGGACGTGACCTGCGATGCAGGCGCTCCCGAAGGTGAGATGCTGACTGCTCTTGACGCTTGTGCCGGCGAAATCACCGTTGCCCCCGTTGACTCGATCATCGAAGGCGACTGTGTGAATAACTTCACGGTAATCCGTACCTGGACCTTCAGCGACGGTTGCGGCAACACCTCAGAGGTGAGCCAAACCATCAACGTCTCGGACGAGGAAGCCCCCGAATGGGACTTTGACTGCGAACTGACCAATACCTACTTCACAAGTGATATGGGTGTGGACTGTCCCGCAGACGCCGGCTTCTCTCTCGAAGTGGGTGACGAAATCACCACAAGCGACACCTACACCTTCGCGGGACAGACTGTTCCCTCACTCGGAACCTGCGTGAGCGACAACTGTACTGCCAACGAAGACCTGATTATCCGCGTCGCGGACATCAGCTCGGAAGGAAGCACCTGCGAGAAAGTTTTCGTGATCACCTTCGAAGCAGAAGATGAATGCGGAAACGTATCCGAAGGATTCAGCTGTACTTTCACCGTGATCGACGATGTAGCACCGGAGCTCTTTATGCCCGAGGCTACAAGCGCTGATATCACTTGCCAGCAAGTAGACCCGACCCAAGCAGAAATGTTCGGAAACGGTGAGCTCAACAGCGCTGAAGAAGCGGCCTTCCTCTCTACGGTTCGCCCCCTCTTTGCACAAAACGGATTGATCCCCACCGGAACAGCCGATGACTGCAACGACAGCGACTGGGATGAAATCGACGTAAACGTGATCACCGAAGGCCTCGAGTGCCCCGCGGTAGCCATCCTTCAGTGCTTCTTCGTAGCGACTGATGCCTGCGGAAACACTTCAGCTCCGCAAATCACGCAGCTCGTGATTAACTCTGTCAACGGACCTACAATTGAAGCGCCCGCAGACACCGAAATCACATGTGCTTCCGATGCCATGCCGAATACGGCAGGTGCAACGGCTTCTGCCGACTGCGGACTCGACTTCGAGGTGACTGCTGAGGGTCCCAACCTGATTTCAGGTGACGGATTCTGCGACGGCTCCGTTTGGGAATTCGTTTACATCGTAACGGATGCATGTCAGCGTACTGACTCTGCTGTGCAAACGGTGACCATCTCTAATATGGGCCCGAGCATCACGTCTTGCGGAGGCGACATCACTGTGCCCACCGTTGAAGACATCGACGTTTCGACTGATGATGTAGTATTCGAGGCAGACTGTGAAGACATCGAAGCCTTTGTAACGATCAGCGAACCCGAAATCGAAGACCTCGGTTGTGACGGACTCTTCTACACCTACACCTACATGGTGATGGATGACTGCGGACGTACCGATGAGTGCTCACGTACCATTACTGTAGCAGACAATCCGAATTGCGGAGGTCCCTCGATCATCCCTTGCTTCGGTGCAGAGGTACTCGACTTTTTCCAAGGACCGCAAACCAACGGACAGCCCGTTGCAGCTGACAGAAGCGACCCGCTCGTTGTACTCGGTGAGCCTTCACTGGACAACTCTGCAGGCAACTTCTTCTCTCTCGGTGTGGGAGGTTATATCGATATTGCCTTCGAAGGCATCGTGCCTGACCTTCCCGGAAATGACATCCTCGTGGTGGAAACCTCCTTCTCAGGTGATGAGTGCGGTTTCAGCGATGATGAGTTTGCCGACATCGAGCTGACACAGGACGGAATCACTTGGGTTGAATACGGAACTATTTGCCGCAACGAAGAAATCGACATCGCCGTGACCGGCCTCGAGTTCGTCGTTGCCATCCGTATCATCAACTCAGCGATGACCACCACACTCGACGGATACGATGTAGACGGTGTAGTAGCCCTCCAGGGCTGTGAGCCGAATGACTTCGATATCCCCGAGGGTGACTGCTACGCAACGGAAGTACTGGTTTACGACCCTGTAGGGCCGATCGCTGCTGACCGTATGGATCCCACGCAAGCCTTGGGTGAGCCCGAACGTGACAACACCATCAACTTTGTGTCACTCGGATTCGGCGGAAGCCTGATCCTCGGATTTGACGGATTCGCTCCGGCACTCCCCGACGTAGATGACCTCGAGGTTGTGGAAACCACCTTCGGCGACAATGACTGCGTGTCCTTTGAAGAGCGTGCCGATGTGTACGTATCTCAGCAGGTAGTGAACGATCCTTCCGAAATCGATGACGCCCTCTTCGTCTACGTAGGACAGAGCTGCACCAACGGTGAGTTCTTCGACGTGCACGCTGAAACAGGATTCGACTACTTCACCCTCGTGAAGATCGTAGATGTAACGCCCGAAGAAGCGCAGCTTCCCGGACGTGACGGTTACGACGTGGACGGAATTGTACTCATCCACAACTGTGATGAGGAAATCCTCCCCACTCCGCAGCCTACGCCTATGATGTCGAATACTTCGGTGAACGTAATGGAAACATTCCCGAACCCGACGGACGGAATGTCTAACGTAACATTCACTACCGGCAAAACGCTGCGCACACTCCTCCAAGTGTACGATGCAAGCGGACGTGAAATCGCTACCCTGTTTAACCAAACCGCTGATGCAGGTGTGGAATACAGACTGGATTTCGACGGAAGCAATATGCCGAACGGAATGTACATCTACCGATTGACGACGCCGGATGAGGTCATCATCCGCAAGTTTATGATCGCGAGATAAGCAGACGGAAACCATGAGGGCCCTTCGGGTCACTCATGCCCAAAACGTAAAATCCCCCTCACCTTCCGGTGGGGGGGATTTTTTTATCCTTTCGAAAAACACAATGAGGCCTGCCCCGGCACAGGTGTTTGCCGGAGCAAAAGAACTCAGGAAATCCTGCTCCAATTGGGTTTGTTCCGAAACAGCTCGGCTGCACGACGGGCCACCGGGAGGTTCTCGGGGTTTTCGAGACGCGGATCCTCTTCCAAAATATCTGCCGCTGCGTTGCGGGCGTATTGCAATACCTTGGCATCGGTGGCGAGGTTGGCAATTTTCAAGTCCAATATCCCGCTCTGCCGCGTCCCCATAAGATCCCCCGGGCCGCGCAGCTCGAGATCCACTTCTGCAATGCGAAAACCGTCATTGGTCTCCGTCATGGTTTTCATACGTTTGCGGGCATCGTTGCTGAGCTTCTTATCCGATACGAGAATACAATACGACCGCTCCGCGCCCCGCCCTACCCTGCCGCGCAACTGATGGAGCTGGGAAAGTCCGAAACGCTGTGCGCTTTCGATCACCATCACGGATGCATTCGGCACGTTTACACCTACCTCGATCACTGTGGTGGCCACCATGATCTGTGTCTTCCCTTTTGCAAATCGGTTCATCTCCCAGTCCTTGTCTTCCGGCTTCATCTTCCCGTGGAGGATGCTGACCTGATATTCGGGCTTCGGAAATCGGCGGGTAATACTCTCATAGCCGTCGGTCAAATCTTTCAAATCCAAAGTAGCCGACTCTTCGATCAGCGGGTAGACCACATAGACCTGTCGTCCGCGGCGAATTTGGTCCTCCATAAAACCGAAGATCCGGATGCGCGACCCGTCATAAACATGGGAGGTCTGCACGGGTTTTCGTCCGGGCGGGAGCTCATCGATCACGCTCACATCCAAATCCCCGTAGAGGGTCATGGCCAAAGTGCGCGGTATGGGAGTGGCCGTCATCACCAAAATATGCGGAGGCCGGGTATTCTTCTTCCAGAGCTTGGCCCGCTGCGCTACACCGAAGCGGTGCTGCTCATCGATGATGGCCAAACCGAGGTTTTGAAAAACCACCCGGTCTTCCAGCAAGGCATGGGTGCCGATGAGCACATTCAGCGCCCCCGAACGCGCGGCTTCATCAATCTCCCGCCGCCGTTTGGCCTTTACCGATCCGGTGAGCAGATCAATTTTCAAGGGCATACCCCGAAAAAATGCGGAAAAAGTTTCGAAGTGTTGGTTGGCCAAAATCTCCGTAGGTGCCATGATGGAGACCTGAAATCCGTTGTCGATGGCAATCAGGGCGGAAAGGGCCGCAACCACAGTCTTACCGCTGCCCACATCACCTTGGAGCAGCCTGTTCATTTGGTAACCGGAGCGCAAGTCTCGGCGGATTTCCTTCATCACGCGCTTTTGGGCGCCGGTGAGCTCAAAGGGCAAGTGGTGCTCATAAAAGGAACGGAATGCCTCAGCGACATTCTCAAATACAAATCCGCGGGATTGGGCCGTGCGCAATTCCTTTTTCATCAACAGCTCGAGCTGAACGTAGAAAAGCTCTTCAAACTTCAACCGCCTCCGGGCATGCTTCACATCCTCCTCCTTCCCGGGTTGGTGGATGGCATAAACCGCATCCGCTTTGGCGGGCAGCTTGAGTGTCTCGGTCAGCGATCGGGGGAGGGTCTCTCGAATCTGTCCGCGGGCCTGAGCGAGTAGCTTGGCGATCACCTTTTCCAGACCCTTAGATGAAAGACCCAATTTGGAAAGCTTCTCAGTGGCGGAATACACGGGCTGCATATACCCGTCGATCTCCGCACCGGGAGCGATACGCTCAAACTCGGGATGTGCAATGCTCGGGCGCCCTTTAAAACTGCCCACCTTTCCGAAAAAGAGATATTCCGCGCCGGAGATAAGCTGCGGAGCGATGTAGGAAGCCCCTTTAAACCAGACCAACTCGGCGCTGCCCGTGCCATCGCTGACCACGGCGCGCAACCGTTTTGTTCGCCCCGCACCCTCCTGCTTTACAACTCCGAGTTTTCCGCGAATCTGTACCGGATCGGGACCTTCACGCAGCATGGCGATCGACTGCACCACAGAGCGGTCGATATAGCGAAAGGGATAGTGCGCCAGCAGGTCCTCCACCGTGCGCAGCCCAAACTCCTCTGCCAGCAATGCGGCACGGCGCTCTCCGATACCGAAGATGTATTCCAAAGGCGTATTGAGCAGGGCGTTCAAGAAGGGATTGTAAAGCAGACTGTGGCGATAAAAGTAAGAAACGTGCGCCACTTCTCTCTCCGTCAAGAAGGACAAGCGGGATAAACGGGAGAATGCATTAACTATCTTCGCCTTTTCTTGTTCTGATTTCCGTGAAGAAAAAAAACCTCAACCCGATTCAAAGCCGTCAGGCCTTTCGGCTCTACATCGCTCTGGCGGGTGTCTTCATTGCATGCTTGGTGGCGGGAAACCTGATTTTCCAGAAGTTCTTCTACTGGCAGCCCTTCGCCGGGCTAACCTTCGGGGCTGATCCCGGCAGCCTTTGGCACGGGTTGACGCAGTACACCTTCGAGATCTCCGTAGGCATCATCCCCTACCCCCTAACTTTTTTGGTCACCGATATCATCAGCGAGATCTACGGCCGAAAAAAGGCCAACCTGGTGGTTTTTGCCGGACTTTTTGCCACGGTTTTCATATTCATTGTCGTGGTGCTGGCGCAACTGGCCCCCGCTACAGACTTTTCGCCGGTGAGCGACAGCGTATTCGAACGCGTTTTCGGATTTACCGGGGTAGCGGTGACCGCCTCAATGACCGCCTACCTCCTGGCCCAGCTTGTGGATATTCGCATTTTCCATTTCTGGAAAAGAGTGACCAATGGCCGCATGCGCTGGGTGCGCAACAATTTCTCTACCGTGGCATCCCAACTTATCGATACCGCCGTGGTGCTGCTTTTGCTCTGCGCCTTCGGGGCCATCCCTTGGGAGCTTTTCGGAGCCCTTTTGCTCAACGGATTTCTTTTTAAGGTGCTGGTCGCGGCTTTCGACACGCCCCTGTTTTACCTGGCCACTGCAGTGCTGCGCAGAAAGTTCGGACTCGCACCGGGTGAAGAAGTAGAATTTGTCGGTTTAGGTTTACAAGATTGAAACCGGCTTTGCGTAAGCCGGGACGGCAAATTCATTAGCTTTGCTCCTGATTTTTGACCTGAATATTCATGCTGAAATTCAAAGGATACCTACTTCCGCTGCTCTTACTGACCTTCGCGCCGATCGCGACATCTGCGCAAATTTACGAGCCTGTATCATGGTCTTTTGCCGCCGAAAATATTGACGGATCAACCGCCGAAATCACCTTCAGCGCAGAGATCGAGGAAGGCTGGCACGTGTACGCACTCGACCTGCCTTCCGACGAGGGTCCCATTCCTACGCAGTTTGAATTCGAAAAGTCAGACGAGTTCACCACCTCGGGAAAACCCTCACAGGGAGCGTATATCACGAGCTACGACCCGAATTTCGGGATGGACCTTAACTTCTTTGACGGAGAGGCGGTCTTCGTGCAAAAGGTCGAAAGAAAAACGCCGAATGCTTTCCGCGCGAAGGGATTTCTGACTTTCATGGTCTGCAATGACGAGATGTGTCTTCCGCCCGAGGACGTTGACTTTGACATCGCCGTGCCGGCAGCCCCGCAGGCCGAAAAAAAATCGGATTCGAAAAGCAGCCTCATCCCGCAGGAAAAAAGCATTGAAAATACCGCGGCGATCAGCAGTGAAATATACCTGCCGGTAAGCTGGGAAATCAGCATCGAGTCGGAATCGGGTACGGATGCGGTCATTTTGGCGAAAGCCGAGATCGATGCCGGTTGGTATGTGTACTCTGCATCAGCAGACCCCGATGCCGGCCCTATTCCCACCGGATTCACTTTTGAGACGGAGGAGGGATTTACCGTTGACGGTGCCCCTGAAGAAAAAGGCCTCAAGTCCAAATTTGACCCGGTTTTCGAAATGGAGCTGGACTATTTCGAAGGAACTGCGGAACTGCGCCAACGCATTCTCAAACACAATGAAGCCCCTTTAGCACTCAAAGGCTACCTCACCTTCATGACCTGCGATGACAGTAAATGTCTGCCGCCGGAAGACGTCGATTTCTCCCTGAACCTCGCCCCCGCCGATTCCGGCACCATGGCAGCCGTCAGTGAAGGAGGCGCCGACGGAAAAGACAAATCCCGCAGCAACTGGACCATCTTCATTATAGCATTCTTCAGCGGATTTGCCGCCTTGCTTACGCCTTGTGTTTTCCCGATGATCCCGCTTACGGTAAGCTTCTTCACCAAGCAGAGCAAATCGCGAATGGCCGGTATTCGCAACGCCCTGATATACGGGCTCAGCATCATTGTGATCTATGTGATTCTCGGGGTGGTGGTGACCTGGTTTTTCGGGGCTGCCGTGCTGTCCGAGCTTTCCACAGACCCTTGGTTCAACCTTTTCTTCTTCGCGCTGCTCATCGTTTTTGCCATCTCCTTTCTCGGCGCTTTTGAGATTACCCTGCCTGCCTCATGGATCAACAAAGCGGATGCCCAAGCCGATCGGGGAGGATTTATCGGTATCTTCTTTATGGCCTTCACGCTCGCCTTGGTTTCGTTTTCCTGCACGGGGCCCATCGTGGGCACCCTGATTGTGGAAGCCGCCTCAAAGGGCGGCACGGCGCCCGCCGTGGGTATGCTCGGATTTTCTCTGGCCATCGCCCTGCCTTTTGCCCTTTTCGCGGCCTTTCCGGGATGGCTGAATTCCCTGCCGCAGTCGGGCGGATGGCTCAACTCGGTGAAGGTCACTTTGGGATTTCTCGAACTGGCTCTGGCCTTTAAGTTCCTCTCCAATGCAGACATGGTCTTGCAGTGGGGCCTCCTCGAGCGGGAGGTTTTCATCGCTATCTGGATCGTGGTTTTTGCCTTGCTCACCCTTTACCTTCTCGGAAAGCTCAAGCTGCCCCACGACAGCGATTTGCCCTACATATCCGTCACGCGCCTCATGTTTGCGGTGCTCACGGGGGTGTTCACGGTCTACCTCATTCCCGGAATGTGGGGCGCCCCGCTCAAGCTGATCAGCGCCTTTCCCCCGCCCATGCACTACAGCGAAAGTCCTTTCGGCGTGGGATACACTGCGGGAGGCGGAGGAACGACAGAGGCCGCAAAGCCCGACACCTACCTCGGCCCGCAGGGCATCTTTGTTTACAAAGACTACGGCAAAGCATTCGAAGAGGCGAAGCGTATCAATAAGCCCCTTCTGGTAGACTTCACGGGACACGCATGTGTGAACTGCCGTAAAATGGAGCAGCAGGTGTGGAGTGACCCCGAGATCAAGCGCAAACTCAGCGAGGATGTGGTACTCGTTTCTCTCTACGTGGATGAGAAAACCCGACTGCCCGAAGACGAGCAATACACAGCCGAACTGGGCGGCGGCAGGCAAAAGCGCATCAGGAGCATCGGCAATAAATGGGCAGCCTTTCAGGAGCAGCGCTTCGGGATCAACGCCCAACCCTACTACGTGCTGCTGGACGCCGATGAGGAAATGCTCAACGAGCCTGCAAACTATCAGGACTACGGCAAAATCGACCTCTTTGACGACTGGCTCGTTCGCGGCTTGGAAGCCTACGGGGATCAATGATTTCTCACGGGGATCCCGCAAGACCGAGAATAGGTACGGCGCTTGTGTAAGAAGTTCTGACCATCTACGGTAATTGAACAATTGCCCGTCCGTCGCAGGAAGCCGAAAGCAGCGAATACAATAAACCCTTGGCATTTTGCGCCTTCGGCGCTCCGCTGTATTTTTTCACCACAAAGAATCAAAGTTCACAAAGGGGGGATTGCGGGGTTCTGTCTTTGTGTGCTTTGTAACCTACCTCGGTAGGCAGGCTTTTGTGGCGGCCCGAATAATTGTAAGCGATCGTGATTGATCAAAGTCAGAGTCTGCAGGCACATTTGAGCATTACGAACCCCCGAAAAGAGACCTTACGGGTTGGGAAAAAACCCGTCAGGTCATCACAGACTTCGCACTGAAGCAAAGTCTCTGCTTCTCCGAGGATTTTTACTTTGTGTACTTTATGACTTTGTGGTGGCCCGAATAATTGTGAGCGATCGTGATTGATCGCATGTCCGTCAGGCAGGCGGGATGTCGAAATCACTGCGTACCAAAAAAGCCCCCACAGAATCTGCGGGGGCTCAGAGCATTAAAAATGTTGATCGGTTCGCTCGCTTACTTGGTCACCACCATCTTGCGCACTGCGCGGTGGTTGCCGATAATCAGCGAGTACTGGTACACACCTGCCGCGAGGTTTGCATTGAGACGAATGGTCTCTTGCTTTCCTGCGGGACGGTCGCCGAGTTTGCGCTGCTCTACTACACGGCCGTTCATGTCGTGCA
>PXBH01000226.1 GCA_003565555.1 Cryomorphaceae bacterium
CGATGTACGACAACTGACTGACGGTGGAGTAGGCCAGCAGTTTTTTGAAGCCGTCTTGGTAAAACGCTTTTACTGAACCGTAGATGATGGTAAATCCGGCGAAAAGTGCCAAAGGGGTCAGCAAATCCAACTCCGCGGCCGTGCGGATGCCGTAAACATCATACACCAGCCTCATGATGCCGAATGCCCCCGCCTTCACAACGGCTACCGCGTGCAGAAGTGCGCTGACCGGGGCCGGCGCCACCATGGAAATCGGCAGCCACCCGTGGAGGGGAAAGATCGCCGCTTTGACGGCAAGTCCGCTCAACATCACAAAAAAGATGATGGTCAGGGCGAGGCGGTTTTCCGAAACCAAACCGGCAATGATATCGGTCTGCCCGAAGTAAATCGGACCTGCAAGCACGAAGAGGGCTACCACCCCCAAGAACAAAACCGTACCGCCACCGATGGTGTACCAGAGGTAGGTTCTTCCCGCTTCTACGGCTTTATCGTCTCCCCGGTGCACCACCAGCGGGTAGGTGGAGAGGGTCAGGAATTCATAGAACACGAAGAAGGTGACCACATTTCCCGAAAGGGCGATACCCGTGGCGGATGTAACGCAAAGACTGAAAAAGGCAAAAAACCTGCGCTGTTGCTTTCCGCCTTTTAGATAGCCGATTGCGTAGAGCGTGGTGACGAGCCATAAGACGGCGGAAAGTGAGGCGAAAAGCAGTCCGAGCTTATCGATGTGCAGGGCAAATGTCAAATCAGGGGCCATGCGGTAGACGAAATCGTAGGTCTCTCCCCGCATGTATCCGGCAAAAACCCACCCGACGAATGCCACTTTGGCAACCGCTCCGATGAGGTTCAGAAAATTTCTGAGAAAGGCTTGTTCTTCCTTCAGCAAGAGGATCAGAATCCCCGGCACCAGAGAACTGAACAGGATGAGGAGGAGCAATAAGCTATTCATTTCCATGGTTTCCTCCTTTTATTACCGTCTCAATGCCCCTGCCGAAGCTTTCTCCGTTTTCCAAAAATACGACGAGCTTTTCAGCCGGAATTGCGATCAAAAACGAGCCCAATGCGAGCAGCAGGGCACAGACCTGCAGCATGATCGGCACGGGTCGGAAGCGATTTTCTTCTCGTGCGGGAGCGAATGCCAAACGCAGCAGCATAAATATGTACCCTGCGGTGAGTAAGCTTCCGATCAGGATTGCGGGAGCCCACCACCACTGACCGCTGAGGAATACGCCTTTCAGGAGCATCCATTTCGCCATAAAGCCTCCGCTCGGCGGCAGCCCGATTAGGCTGACGCCCGCAATGCCGATGGCCAAGGCGGTCATGGGCATCTTGGCCACCAAGTCCCTCAGTGAGGCGATACGGTCATGACCGAGGGCCGCCACAACGATTCCCGCGGAGAGAAACATGGATGATTTTGCGAAAGCATGGGCCATGACCTGAAAAATCCCGGCAGTCCAAGCTGCAGGCAGCCAATCGGCCGAATCTGTCGAGAATCCGGGTTTCAAGACCAAGAGGGGAAAGATCATGAGGAGATATCCCAACTGCGCCACGCTTGAGTGGGCCACGAGGAGTTTCAAATTGGTCTGTAAAAGCGCTTGCCAAGAGCCCCAAATGACCGCTGCGGCGCCGGCAACTCCGATGAGCTGACCCGCAGCGAAGGTCAGCGACACGCCGAACACCTCGGTCCACAACCGCAGCATGACGTAAAACCCTCCTTTCACCACCAGCGCGGAAAGTATCGCGCTCACGGGAGCTGAGGCGGCGGAGTGCGCGGGAGGAAGCCAGAAGTGAAAGGGGAAGGCCGCTTTTTTGATCAGCAGACCGAGTGTGATGACAATGAGCGCAAAGCTTGCGGTAGGCCCGGGCTCGAGCACCTGCCCGAGGAGTGCCATGTCCAGGGTGCCGGTACTTCCGTAAATCAGGGCTACCCCGAGGAGGTAACACATCGAGCCTACAATGGCCGCCAGGAGGTAGCGCAAGCCGGCCTTCAGGGCTTTTGCCTCCCCGGAGAGCACCGCCAGTCCGACCGCACAGATGGTGATGACTTCTATGGTGACGTAGAGGTTGAAAATGTCGTTGGAGAGAAAGAGGCCGTTCAGCCCCGCCCAAAGAAAAAACCACAAAGGCCAAAACAGCGGAAACCTGACCTTAGCGCCCTCCTCCGTGCGAAAATACATCTGCGAATACAGGCCGATGAAAATGCCGATAAGGGCCGTCAGGGAGATGAACACCACCGAAAGGGGATCCATGCGCAACACGATGCCCAGGGGCGGAACCCAACCGCCCGGAACGTGAATCACTGTGCCGTGCCTTGATGTCTCCACAACGGCTGCGAAGGCCAAAACCCCGATCAGTACGCTGCCGATGATGCCGGGAATCGGCCTTCGCTTGATTTTGAAAAACAAGCTGACCATGCCCAGCAGCATGGGCACACCTACCAGAAGCGGAGGCAATACGGATGCCGGCAGCTCCTTCATTCTTTCTCCTCAAAGGTTTCTTCGCCCGTAATCTTGTGGATGCGTCTCGCCAGAGAAAGGGCAAAAGCGGCAGCCGTAACGGCCACCACAATTCCGGTGATCACAAGCGCATGGGGAACGGGGTCGGGAAAGTTGAGGGTATCGCGCTTGGCAAAGCTGACGAAACAGAGGAAGACCCCTCCGCCCATGATGACGGTCGCAATAATTTTTCTCAAAAAGTGCTTCACGAGAAATACGCCGCCCAGACCGATGGCGAAGATCACGACGGAGGTCAGGCTGTAAATTTCCCACGTTTCCATTGCTTTGTTTTTCTGTTCGGGGCCGGGTTTTCGACAGGTGAATTTATACTGCGCAGGTCAGGGTTCTCCATGCGGGTGCATTTTTCTCTGCATTTCGGGTCTGTACAACGGGTTATTCATTCGGAAAAGCGTTTAGTCGGTCAAAAATGCATATATCGCCGTGAGTGCAGCTGCTATGCTCACGGCGGCCAAGGTTTCAATGATCAAGATCAGGAAGCCCGCAAAGGCGGGAGGGTATGCTAAAAAAGTTCCGCTACGAGCCATTAGCGCAAAGCCGGTAAGCAGGAAAAACAGGGGCCCGGCGATGATGATTATGCGCCTCATTCGGCGCGACAGTGCGTTGAATATACGCCAGCCGCCCAGGTGAAGCAGGATGCCGATGGCACCCCACAGCACCGCTGCCTGAAATGCTCCGCCCGGCCCGGACTTGCCGATGTAAAGCAAGAAAGCACCGAAGAGGAATAAGAGCGGGGTAAAAATCAGGATGGCCTTCCGCAATACGGGATCCTTAGCCGGGGGGAGGCTCGGCTTGCGGAATTGCCTTATACCGCCCGCGGCAAATATGGCAAGCAGGCCCATGAGTATCACCGCTACTTCCAGCAAGGTGTCATAAGCGCGGAAATTCAACAAGACCGCCGTGACGGGGTGCTCCGCCCCCGATTCGGGGAGTTTTGCTTCCGCGAATGCGGCCAATCCGCCGCCTGCGGGTACTTCCCGTACGGCTTGCAGAGCGATGAAGAGAAAAAGAAGCAGGCCCGCTCCCGAAGCAATGGCCGGAACCCACTGTGATAGGGAGCGTTTCGCGAAAGCGACTTGGTTCGGGGGTTGTTCAATATTGTCTTCGAATTCCGAATAAGACGGCGAAAAATCGCGCAGAGAATCCAAGAGCAATACGCCCATAAATCCGGAGGCGATTGCCGCTTCCGCGATGGCAACGTCCACGGCGCCCAATCGGATCCACATAAGGGCCAGGATCAGACCGAAGGCGAAGAAGGTGAATACCGTCTTGCTGAGTTTGGGTGCAAGCATACAGCGGAAGGCCAGGTACGCGGTAAGTAGGGCCAACAGGCCGTCTGTCAGCAGCTCCATCACTTTCCGTTTCCGTTTGCCGAATCGTCGTGCTCCTTCCGGAAACGGGCGATGAGGTAACTTGTGGTAGCACCCGACAGGAGGGTCAATATCCAGATGAAAAAAAGCTTCACGGCCGTCCAAGGGGAGCCGATGTACAATGCCATGCCCGCGGCGATGAAGCCCACCCCCAAATTATCGGCATTGGTCAGGGCATGCAGGCGGGCGTATAAATTCGGAAAGCGAAGCAGGCCGAGCGTGCCCGCCAGAAAGAAGAAACAGCCGACGGCCAGCAAAATCACCACAAAGACCTCTTTTATCATCACGGTGTTTCCTTTTTCTTCTTTTTCCGAACCTGAACCATGCAGATCACCAATATGATGGACAGCACGTTGAAGGTAATCACCACATTGAGCAAAGTGAGGTCCTCCGAATAACCCGCCATCACCGTCAGCACAGCCATACCCGCAGTGCCGAAAAGCTGCGTGGCCAGCAGGCGGTCGGCCACAGAAGGGCCGCGCCACAGGCGAATCAAACCCATGCAGATGTTGAGCAGGAGGAAGATGATGACGATGACAAAAACGTGGTCCATACCGGCAAATTTTATTCTGACTGCATCCGTGCTTGCTTTTTGTGCACCTTAATTAGTGTCTGTCCATAATGTCCGCTATCTGCGTTGCACTTGGTCTGAAAACTGTCATTGACCTTAGTCAACTCCTTGCTTTTCAGACCTGCGTGCGCCTTGCTATCGAACATTATGATCCAGCCACTTGACTAAATGGACAGACTCTAATTACACTCCTGCCCGGCCGCTCTGCGGCGCCGCAATGTATGGGCCCCCGCCGGCCGATAACACTGCTCTCGTGCAAGCATAAAAGCATTCAAAGCAAACCCTTTTTCCGACAGCATTTGTTTCCGTTGAAACGAACGGCGGGTGCGGAAAACCGCCGGGAGATCACGCTGTCGGTTCAGCTAAATTAGGGAATTGTCCGATAATCCTCGCGACAGCACGAAGGATGTTTGAATGGGGCTACAGGGGCAAGGCTCTGCGTTGACAATCCGGCCTCAATTCGGTCGCTCTTCCGGTGAAATTGAACCTCTTTCGGGACATCCCCTCCCTCAGGAACCCATTGGGTATCGGAAGTTTGGCGTGCTTTTTGTGGGCTTGTGTGAAAAACGCACCTTCGGCGCTCGGGTATTCAAGCGGCGCGGGGGCGGAGGTGATGAATCGGCGGAGTGTTGCGGAGGCTTGAATGCGCGTCGGAGCCGGTATTTATCCATTAGGTATTCTCGCCGGTATTGAGGTTTCTTATTTAAGAAAAAGCCAAAAAACGCAATTAAGAAGCGACGCTATTTAAGATTTTACCGAAAAATTTAAATAAGAGAGGCTGCTATTTAAATCTCTTTCGACAATGTTCCGAGTTCAAGGCACCGTATGGTCAGCCCGACTTCTCTTTGATGCGCAGTTTGGGGCTATTGCAGCTTTTCAGGATATGGCTTTCCTCAGCACCCGCCGGGCCTGCTGCGTGCATGGGCCCCCTGTGGGAATTGAAGGTATTTGATCGGGCGAGTGGGGTTTTGACAAGGCCCATTCGGAGGAACTGAGAAGAAGTTTATCTGAACCTCGTCCCGGTGCACGTACGAATAGCTGATATTCAATAAATTTCAAATTACTGATTTAATCACTTTCAGCATGGCCCCGGCTGCTGCCCTGTGTCCTCTCCCGTTAATTTGATTGGTAGTACCGCAGAAGTACAAATCTGATTTGGGATTGTAAAAAGCGAACGACCCCGTTTGGCCCCAAAACCCTATTATTTCCCCGGGATGCTTAAAGGGCGCTGCGATCCAAGGCACCCAAATTTTTTCCAATCCTATTCCGAAGAGAAACAATCCGGGCGGGGGTGTAATCAAATTCCATTTTTTCAGGGCATTGATCTTTTCGCGAGGGAAGAATCTGCCTGCAAAAAAGGCTTTCAGGAAGATCATTACTTCATCCACAGTTGACACAATACCGCCTTCAGGGCCTACCGAGCTTATATATCTCGGTAACCAAAGTTTCCTTGTGCCATAATAAAAAGGTTTGGGTGATGCATCTTCAGGGTTTGCGTATACATAAGTGTGATTGAAACCCAACTCCGAGAAGATGTAATCTTCGAAAATACCACCGATACTTTTTCCTGTTATTTGCTCAAGAATTTTGCCGAGCAATTGGTAGTTCGTGTCTGAATAGGAGGCCTTGTGTTCAGTGCCCGGCCAAAAGCTTTTTGCACCCGGCGTAAAGTCGGGCTTCATCTTTTTAACGAGGTCGATTGTTTTTTCAAGTGGCCACTCCTTGTCATTGCCTTCTAAGAGATCATCGGCTGCGGTTTTTCCATTGTCTTGCTTGTGAAAAAAATAGTCCGGAATTCCTGAGGTATTGGAAATGAGATGTTTCACTGTGATCTCATCGGAATAGTCTTTTGCTTTGACCACGACCAAGCCTCTGCAAAAATGTTCGGGTAAGTACTTTGAAATTTTGTCCGACAAGCCAATTCTTCCGGCCTCAACAAGTCTCATGACAACAGCCGTAATGTACAGCTTGGTTACACTGGCAATAAAATACCTGTCATCAATTTTAATGTCACCGGAGGCACCACTCCATGAAATACTGCCATCGGTATTTTCAATTTTCATTACAGCACTGAAGATGTGCTTATTGTCAGCCATCTTGCTGATCATATGATCAAGTGCATCTGTGTTTATCTTCATGATTTTTTCTGATTGAATCAAGGCGCTCACAGGTTGTAATATGGTTGCATACAGCTGACGTATTCCTTTGACTTTTTCCTACCGCATTTAGGAACTGTTTCTTAAATCGGGGCTACCTCCTCCCCAAAAGCCAAGATACCCAAACCAAAGAAACCGGCACAAAAAGAACCGAAAGGATTGGGAGGGGTGGAAGCGATTTAGCCGTTTCTTTTACAGAAGGGCGTGCAAGTAGTTTGCCGTGTCTTGAAGTCCGTTTTTTCTGAATCTGTCCAGTACTTCGTATTCATCGAGGTTTGGATTCGTTCTATTGAGCACAAGTGCCCTAAATGCCTCAATGGCGAGTTCATTATTTAGATCTATGGTGTCAGTCAGAAAGTCATCAGCGGTTTTAGCCGTAAGGCCAAAGCCCGCCAGATATTCATTCGGAAAGTCCTTGGTATTGTTGGTGACAATGACGTTGGCGTTTGTTTTGATTGCTGCGGCAAGCACATGCCTATCTTTTTCATCAGGTAAGTTTAGCGCATCAACCAATGGCTCATAATTCTCCACCAATGCATCGGGAAATGC
>PXBH01000084.1 GCA_003565555.1 Cryomorphaceae bacterium
ATTCCGTTATTCGCCCCGTTCACCATTTCGCGCGGTACGGGGAGGCCTAACTCCTCGTCAAAATCGTAATTGATAATTTGCGTGATGTCGTCTCGGATATCACACTGGAATATCAACCGCGCCGCTTCGGGCTGATCGATATCGGAGATCGAAATTTCAGGGTTGCGCAGTTGGTAAACTTTGTATCCCTGAAATCTGTAGAACTGATCATTCGGCTCACCGTCAATATTAAACGGAGGAATGGTCGGGTCCAACTCCATATACTCCTCGCCCCGGTTATTGCTGAGCGGGTTGGTATTGCGCATGTAGAAAATTATTTCCCGATCCAGCTCCTGTGCAGTGAGGTCGGGTGCATTGGGGCCGTCGAGAAGACGGAAACAGTTTTCGAACAGGGCCTGTGCCTTGTCGTCTACAGTAAGCAGTGACCGCACAGAGGCAAAGGGACCTCCGGACGGAGCGCGCGCATACACGATGCCGACGGTAATGTTGTTAAACTGTCCGGGGCTCAATGTAAAAGGGCCTGCCGATTGAATAAAGCGGCGGTCTCCGGGAGGGTTTCCGGCAGTTTCTTCGGTCCAGCCCGCGTCATCGGGAAAATTGGGGTCTACACCGCCGGTACCCCAAAACAGAGGGTCGGATGTCCCGGGAAACATAAAGTCGGTGGCCACCGCGGTCGGATCGTTCGGGTTGTAGCCCAGTCCGCCCACCGTCATCGGCGTTCCGTCTTTCCAAATTCCGCGCATCATATTGTAGTACTCCACCGCAATACTCGGGTCAGTGGTAGGAGCGGGAGCGCCTTGACCGGTGTTGGAGTGGTACACGAACCTACGCATTCCGAAGCGCTCATTGTCGATGATGGTATCCTGAAGCTCGGGGGGAAGATCGGGATCTAGGTAGCCCAATCCGTTGAGGGCTTGGTTCTCTCCGATACCCACGAGATTATTAATCCCGTCCGCATCCTGATAGGGTCCTTCAAAAAAGTCTACTCCGATGGCGGGGGGCTGAGCACCGTATCCCGGGCCGCTGCTGGAGCCTTCGTCAAAGTCATTCCCGTTGTAGCTGTAGCCCAGGCCGCGACCTACATCACAGCCCACATAGTCATCAAAAGGGTTACCGAGGTCGGTGTCAATCCACTGTGCGAAGTATGTATTGTTCAGGGTAAGTGTTCCTCGGTTGATGAGCACGTAGTTGCAAAAGGTCATGTTATTCACCTCATCATTGGTAGTGAAACCGAACATTTGGGCCTGAATTTCCATTCCGATGGGTTCTCCCTGTGACTCGGTGTGAATATTACCGTTGTCATTGAAAATCCAGTACATGGTGAAGTCACCGAAAAGCGGTACGGGATCAGTTACCAATCGGGTACGGCAATCGATTTCCTGGTCGAGGTCATAAAGCGGATAGTCGCCCTGTTCGGGCTCGTAGAGTCCGGGTGTGGTTACCACTTCTAAGGTTTCGGGGTCACGCAAATCCTGAAAGGGTGCCAACATAAAACTTTGTCCGAGCGACACATCCCCGTGGGCGGGCCACTCCATAATTTGACGCGGTATCTGGTAGCCGTCTTCTTCGAAAAGAGGGTCCTGAAAAGGATCTTCACCTTGAAGAATCAAAGTAAAATAGTAACGGTGGGTCTCCACCATTTGACGATTGACCAGGAAGAACCTGTCCCATCTTGCACAAGTCTCGGGAATGGTGGAAGCCGTACCGTCTGTGGTAAGCGGTCCGGGCCAGTAGTCGCTTCCCAACTGGCGGAAGCGTACGGCAGCCAATTTCAGGTTTCCCGCGGGGTCACGGCCGCCCATCCAAAGCGATCCGGCAAAAATCGCGTGATTGAGCCCGCCGGCGGGTACTTCGTAATAAGGCAGACCGTTGGGCCGGTCAAACCATGTGTTTCCGCCCGTCTCTGCAGCGGTACGCACATTGTTTACGAAGAACTCCGTAATGGTCACGGCAGGTGAGCATCCTGCAGCCTTGGACTTCACGTCATTGTGGGTCTCGTTGGCCTTCGGACCGAGCCATTCTCTGGCTTCAGCGTCGGGCGCCGAGATCAGCACGAAAGCCGTGCAGATCAAAATGGTGTTTAAAAGTCTCATTGTCCTATGTTTTTGTTTCATAAATCCTTTAGAAGTCGAGGCGCACACCCAATTGAATGGTTCGCGCAATACCAAAGTTGAACGGTGAGTTCACCTTCAGGCCGTAGAGTTGGCGGAAAGATTCCTCATCGAGCTGTGACTCGATGGTGGGCTGCCAAAGCGGTGCTTGGAGGAACCCGTCATCATCAGGGTTTCCTGTGTAGCGGTACACGTTAATGATGTTCTGCGTATTGAGCAGGTTATTGATCAGGAAATAGATATTGAGGAAGGCCTTTTTGGGCTTTTCTTTATCCTTTCCGAAAGTCAATTCAATCGAGCGGTCGATTTGTGCATCAATGCGAAATTGCCAGGGCAAACGCGATCCGTTTACGGTACCTTCAAGCTGAGGTGCGCCGCTGGGGCTGATGAAAGCATTACCCGTTGCAATTCGCTGCTGCGAGTAAGGCGTTCCCGAGCCGAAGGTGGAGACAATATTCAAACCGGTATTTTTCAAGATTTGGCGGCCGTTTAACACGGGTCCGTTGTAGTCTTTTCCGGCGCCGTAGCGGTAGTCAAAGGTGGTGATCAAGAGGTGGCGTTGATCGCGGTCGGTCGGGAAGATCACACGCAGGTTTGGCTCTCCTGAATTTACCAGGTTGATAGCGCTTCCCGCATTGGAACCCGTGGCCGAAGCGAACTGCAGGGTATATGCGGCTCTCAATGTGATATTACCCGTGCGACGCAAATCGTATGTCAGGGTAAGTCCTTTAATCGTACCGAAGTCGAAGTTGTCAAAAGAGGTGTATGTGGAGGGGAACGCTTCAAGCAATCGGCGGGCCTGAATTTCATCGCGTGTTTCGCGGTAGAATGCGGCAATCTTCAGTGAAGACGTTTTAGACAAAACCTGCTGGAATCCGAGCTCGTAATCCACGGTTCGGGTGGGGCGCAGGTTGGGATTGGCCAAGGCTGCGTTTCCGCGGTTCTGAAGAAAGAGATAATCCACGGGGTTCAGGATGTTCTGCCCCGTAGGCCTCTGGGTCAAGATGTCGTAGTGGGCGAAGAATACCGCTTCATCAGAGATGGGGAAAGAGAAAGCAATCCGCGGCATGAAATTCCACTGCGGGGTATAGCGTTCGAAAGCTGCTCCCGTTAAATTTTCGCCTGTCTCACTCGGGTTGGCAAGCAGCGGCGCGATACCTGATGCTCCGCGAAGTGCACGCGGGTCAGATACTTCTACTCCTTGTGCATTGAACCAAGTGTTTCCGCTGCGGTAACCGTTGATTTGGTTGGCATTTTGGATGTCGTCTACGTACACCACCCAATCGTCACCCACTACACCGGGATGGGTTCCGAGGAAGTCATCACGACCCCGGGTATCAGCCACAGTGAGGGCCTCGCCCACCACAAACTGATCTTTCAAAACGAATTGATTGGCATCAAAACGGTCTACGCGGAGGCCCACGTTGAAGACGATGTCATCAAAGGCAAATTTGTCCATGATATATCCCGAAATGTAGATCGGGGCGAAAGCACCGCGTTCACGAGTGAAATCACCGTTCTCGTCACGGGCGGTAAAGAAGTCGTCAATCGAGCGCGTTCCCCGAATGCGGTTACCTCTGTGGTCGTAGCCGTAGTAGGATACATACTCCGCACCTTGATTCAGGAGCTCATCAGCATTGAAAAAACTGATATCCAACTGATCGGGATCCAAGGCGTCTACTTGAATAAAGTCGGTTCCGTTCGGGTCTAAACCGAGCGAAGCTCTCAGATTCCTGTCAAAAGTGGTTTGGTTGGGAAGGTCGTTTGCTCTGGCGTAGGTGAAGAAATAGTTGCCGTCAATGAAATCTGTACTGATCAAATTGTTCTGATCGGGAAGACGAATGTGGCTGTTGGTGAGCTGGCGGGCAGCATTCCAAAGACCTACGGGAGACACTCCGAAACTGCGCTGGGTGAATTCCTCGTATTCAAATCCCAACCGAATAGCGTGGCCTTTTACGTCAGCACTGAACGAACCCGTAAAGCGCAGCTGCTCCTGCTCAAAATTTTGGAAGCTGTTGAAGGGGGTTCCGATGGCCGTGTAAAGTCCGTACACGTCTTGGGGCACACGTCCGTTTCGTATACCTCCGGCAGCATCGATATCATCACCTGTTCGCACGGTGAATCCGAGTCTGTCGTATTCATTGTACAAAGCAGAGGTGTATGCTGCCATATCGGCATTGGTCTCGCTGGGCGTGAAGGTTGTCGCGGTTCGGCGGTAACCTGTGTGGTAAAAACCGGGAGGCAACGTATCAGAGCGAAAGGAGTAGTTGTTGACAAACTCTTCTTCGAAACGACCGACATGACCGTAGTTGAAGAGATTGTCTTGGTGGCGGGCATCCCACACTCGAGAGGTCACATTGCTGTAGTCGGCCATCAAGCTGTAAAAAGCATTCTTGATAATGCGGTCCTCTCTATCGTCGGGAGAAGACAGTCTGTGTGTAAACCGAACAAATCCGCGCGCAGTGGTATTGCGCACCTGACCGTTGTTCTGGTAGTTCATCAGGCTATTCGCGTAGCTAAAGTTTCTGCTGTTGGTAATATCGAAAGTACCTCCTACTGCCAGGTCGATATTAGGTGTGGTTGCAATATCGATTTTCGTGGTAATGGATCCTCCTTCAAAACGGCTGTTCTGGCGCGCGGGAATTTCTTCCCAGTCATTTTCACGGAGGAAGAGAAGAGCTGAGTTACCCTGGAGGTTCGGAGTTACGGTTGTTGCGTCCTGCACATTGCCGTCTGCGTCAATAAATACATCGTCTGAAGGGTCCGTATTAATGCCGCTCAAGACGAAATTCAAAGGATTCTGCACCAGGTTTTGGCGGACCTCATCTCTGAGGCGAAAGTTCCCGATGATCGACGGTCGGGTATCCATCGAGTTGCGGTAGTTTCCCGAAAGGAAGAAACCCAAGAGCGCACGCTCGCGGTTACCTTCCGCGTCTTTTTTGAAAAGCAGCGGTCCGGAAAAAACACCTTCCACCTGCGTTTGCGAAAATCGGTCGAAGCCGAGTCCGCCGCCGTCTTCATTGGCGAAACCCGAGGTGATGATGTCGACTCCGCCGAAATAATTGCTCGTAGCACCTCGGGTGGTAATGGCAATTACCCCTCCTGTCATGTCTCCGTAACTCGCCGGGATACCTCCGGTCATTACCTGCACTTCTTCGATTGCGGCCTTTGGCAAGTTGGTAGACCCGCGCACTTTGATCCCGTCGATGAAGTAAAAGGTATTTTCCTCACGCGCACCTCGGATTGACACCCCTGCTGCGTTGGTCTGCACGCCGCCTACCGTTGCTGCCATGGAGGTTGCGCTTCGTCCGGGCATTTTTTGGATCTCCTCACGGGTAACCGTTCCTCCCGAAGCGCCTCCGTCTTTATCAATCAAGGGCTTGGAGTATTCAAAAATCTCCACTTCGTCCAAACGCACCCCGGCCTCCATCTCAATGTCGAGGAAGGTGATTTTATCGTTATTGATTTTTACGCCTGTGATCTTTCTGCTGTTGTATCCCACAAATGAAACAGTCACATCATATGTGCCGGGCGGGATGGGTTTCAGTATATAGTTACCGTCAAAGTCGGAAGTTCCCCCCACCTGACGTTTACCGGCTTCAATAATGATGTTAACAAAGGGAAGAGGCTCTCCCGTTTCGGCGTCCTTGAGTTTACCGCGCAATTCTCCCGAACCAACCTGTGCGAAGGATGCGGAAGCAGATACAATCAACAAAACTCCAAGGAGGTAGAGACGTCTTATCATAGGAAACGGATTACGTTTTTTTAACAATTTCGCAACAAGGCGGTAAATATATATATTTTCCATTCACTCCACCAAGCCACATTTTTCGGGAAAATTTGAAGGCAAAGATTTTTTTTGTGTCCATCCCGCTTCAAAAGTTTTGTTAATGCCTGAAAAACAAAGTCCCCGAAATTTCGGGGACTTTTTATCTATGCCTCAAGATTCGGGCGACCGTTTTTCTCGACAAAATTGGATTCAAACCGCACGTCAACCGGCTTGTTAATTTTTAGAACAGAAGCACGGTGCCGTCTCGGTCGCCATGGCTTATCGACCTTTCGGCTTTTTCGTAAAGAGTCTGCGAAAAAAGCTGTCCTTATGCTTATCTCGCTGAATACGTGATGATCGCTTGCGCTGGAGCTTCATGCGTTTACGCGTTTCTTTGTCCTGCAATTTCATATGGCGCTTCCGTCCGTCCTCGGTAGTCTGTTCCGAATCTGCCTCGCGTTCATCTTGCAGTTTCTTGAATTCCTTGTATTGCTTTTTGGTCTTTTGCCTTTTCTCCTGCGCGCATGCGGGATCGGTCATAAAGAGTAAAGAAAGGCAGGTGAGAATATATAGCGTAATTTTGCGTTGCATGCGCGTGAATGATTTTGATCAAATATGAAGTTCGGTATTATTTATTTAACGTCGCTCACGGCGATTATTTTGTTGGTCTCTTCGGGGTGCAACCGCGACGATGACAGCCTGCAGCAGGTGCCGAACGTTCCGGTTGAGATTACCGTGAGCATCGATTTACCTCTTTTTTCAGCCTTGCAAAATCCCGGCGGATGGATTACCATTCAAGGCGGTTCGCAAGGTATAATCGTGTACCGCATCGGCCCCGATCAGTTTGCCGCATTCGATCGCCACTGTACTTTTCGGGTGGAAAACGTGTGCCGCATCGATGTGGATGAAGATACCAATGTGACTGCCGTGGATCACGAATGTTGTGAATCGGTATTTTCGATCGTGGACGGCGTACCTCTGGAGGGTCCTGCCCGGCGACCTTTGCGACGCTACCAAACGATGTACAATATCAACAACAATTCCCTGAGGATTTATAATTAAAAAGCCCCGCCCTTAATCGGGCGGGGCCTGTTGCTTTGCTGAGGTTCCGGATATCAGTACCTGTAGGAATCCGGCTTGAACGGCCCTTTCACTTCCACACCGATGTACTCGGCTTGGTCTTGGGTCAGGGTTTCGAGCTGAACGCCGATTTTTTCCAAATGAAGCATGGCCACTTTCTCATCGAGATGCTTGGGCAGGGTGTACACTTTGTTCTCGTAGTTTGAGGTATTGTTCCAAAGCTCCATCTGCGCCAGCGTTTGGTTGGTAAAGGAGTTTGACATGACGAAAGAAGGGTGGCCCGTGGCGCAGCCGAGGTTCACCAAGCGCCCTTCGGCGAGAAGAATAATGTCCTTGCCGTTTACGGTATACATATCCACTTGGGGCTTAATGCTCACTTTTGAATCTCCGTGGTTATTGTTCAACCAAGCCACATCGATTTCATTGTCAAAGTGGCCGATATTGCACACAATGACTTTATCTTTCATCTTTTCGAAATGCTCGCCGCGAATGATGTCTTTATTTCCGGTGGCGGTTACTACAATATCCACTTCCTCCACGGTGTCGATCATGCGCTTTACTTCGAAGCCGTCCATGGCTGCCTGAAGGGCGCAGATCGGGTCAGCCTCCGTAACGATAACGCGGGCACCGGCGCCGCGCAGCGAGGCTGCGGAGCCTTTTCCTACGTCGCCGTAACCGGCCACTACGGCTACCTTACCCGCCATCATCACGTCCGTGGCGCGGCGGATGGCGTCAACGAGTGACTCTTTACAGCCGTATTTATTGTCAAATTTTGATTTGGTCACTGAGTCATTCACGTTGATGGCAGGCACGGGCAGCGTGCCTTTGCGCATGCGCTCGTAAAGGCGGTGCACACCGGTGGTGGTTTCCTCAGAGATTCCGCGGATGTCCCTGACCAGTTCGGGATACCTGTCCAAAACCATATTTGTCAGGTCTCCGCCGTCATCCAAAATCATATTGAGCGGCTTTCCGTCAGGGAAGAACAAAGTTTGCTCAATACACCAGTCAAATTCTTCCTCAGTCAACCCTTTCCAAGCGTAAACGGGAACCCCGGCTGCTGCTACCGCGGCAGCGGCATGGTCTTGGGTTGAAAAAATATTGCAGCTTGACCAGGTCACGTCCGCTCCCAGCTCTGTCAATGTCTCAATCAGGACGGCGGTTTGGATCGTCATGTGCAGACATCCTGCGATTCTCGCGCCTTTCAATGGCTTGCTCTCTCCGAACTCCTCCCTCAGCGACATCAGTCCGGGCATCTCGGCCTCCGCCAACCTGATCTCTTTCCTGCCGTAATCGGCCAGGTTAATGTCTTTTACTTTGTATGGCAACCTTTTGGTTTCCGCAGAATTACTCATTTCTACTATGTCTTTAAATTCCGCGCAAAGATACAATTTAATTTCCTCGGTATAAAGCGCTGTTCTGACGCGGGAAAGAAAGCCTTAGTTTTGCACCGTGCCGCTGATATACCACCACATTGACTCCCGCATTCAGGTTGCTGTTTGGCAAACAGATGAGCAAGAGCGTTTCTTTTCCGATGCACTCAAGGCTGCGGATGTGCCCGCGCTGATCGGCAGGGCCGTGAAACACCCCGAAAAACGCAAGCAATGGCTGGCCTCCCGCCATCTTTTGGAAATGCTCTTCCCGGGGGCGGTGCAGTACTACCGCGGTCGGAAACCCTATCTCCTGGGCGGGCCTTTTATTTCACTCTCGCATTCGGAAAATTTGGTAGGTGTGATGTTGAGCCGATCACCGGCAGGTCTGGATGTGCAGTTTCCCGATGAAAAACTGCGCCGAATCGCCGCAAAATTCACAGATACAGAAGAACCGGAGCGCATCGGCCGGGGAGATGAAATACTTTCCCTCACCGTGGTTTGGGCCGTGAAAGAAGCTGTCTTCAAAACTTACGGCACCCTCCTTCCCTTCCGAGACATTCAGATTTCAGGCTTCAATGCCGAGACAGGATGCTGCCGCGCGGAAGTTTTCCGAGAAGGGCGTCACCACACCCACAGCATTACCGTGACGGAGTGTGCGGGCGCAGTGGTTGCCTTTTTGACCGAATAGTTACTTTTGACCCGCGTGTCTTTGCTTTCACAAATAGAATTCAAGTGCCGTGCGGGTGAAACCGTCGTAGCCGTGCTTATTGACCCTGACGACGTGCCCCACATCGACTCCCTTACCGATACGGTGCGCCGCGCCGAGGCAGCCGGCGCCGACTGCTTTTTTGCCGGCGGCAGCCTGATTACGGGGGCTTCGGATATTGATTTGGTTAAGGCCCTGAAAGAAATCTCTGCACTGCCGGTGGCTGTTTTTCCCTCTTCTCCGGCGCAGATTCATCCGGACGCAGACGCCTTGCTCTTCCTTTCTCTCATCAGCGGAAGAAATCCCGAGTACCTCATAGGCCATCACGTGACGGCAGCACCCCTGCTGCGCAAATCGGGTATAGAAGTCATACCCGTAGGCTACATGCTGGTAGACAGCGGAAGTGCCACCACGGCCTCCTATATTTCGCATACGGCTCCGCTGCCCCGGAACAAACCTGAGATCGCTGCGTCTACGGCACTCGCGGGTGAAATGCTGGGGCTGCGCATGCTCTACCTCGATGCCGGAAGCGGGGCAGACCGACCGGTGACTCCCGAAATGGTCGCCGCAGTAAAGTCTTGGACCACGGTGCCCCTCGCAGTGGGCGGAGGTATCCGCACAGCCGAAGAAGCCCGAATACTGATCGAAGCAGGGGCCGATGTGATCGTCACGGGCAACGGGAGCCGCGACAATCCGCAACTGCTTACGGACCTCTGTGCACTGAAGAAAGTATGATACGGATTACTGCCATGTCGGGGTCGGGTATTTCTGAAGAAGAAGTGGCCGAGGCCGTAAAGATGCTGGATGCGGGCCTCAACGGTTTTCACATCAGAAAACCGAGAATTTCGCGCAAGGAGATGAAAGAATACCTCCTGCTCTACCCGGAAGCATACCGAAACCGACTCGTTCTTCACTCTTTTCACGACTTGGCACACCGCCTCAAACTCGGGGGTATACACATAAGCAGATCCCACCGCAAAAGAAACAGGATGTATCGCATCAGGCTGCGGCTTAAGCGGCTTATGAATTCCGGGCTTATCGTCACGCGAAGCTTTCACACCCTGACGGGTGTTGCGGAAGACCGCCGAAGGTATTCCTACGCTTTTCTCAGTCCCGTATTCGACAGTGCATCAAAGGGCACCCTCGGCAGCGGTTACAGCGAGCGGGCGCTGCTCATGACACTGAAGCAAGCGCGGTGCCCGATCTATGCCATGGGCGGTGTAAATCCCGAGAACCTGACACGTGCGGCTTCATTGGGATTCACGGGTGCCATGCTCGCGGGAGTACTTTGGCGCTCAGACCGGCGACCGCACGAGGTGTACGAGGCCGCAAAAGAGATTGCCGAAGGGATTTCTCCGGCGCGGCCTATATGATCCCCGACCGGTTTCACAAGCCCTGATCGAGGAAGCGGTTGGTAAAGTACACTTCTGCGGGATAGAGTGAGTCGGGGATTTCCTCCTTTACCTCGGTCCGTATCCAGTTGAGATAGGCTTCCCATTGCGCGGGATCTGTGCGCCCCCAAGAGCCGTCAGTGCGCAAAAACCCATCGCGAATACGCTCCGCAGCACGGGCCGAAAATCCGAGGTCGGCAAAGTTGGGATGGTCCACCGCCGCATTCAAAATTGCCGCCGTGGTGTCGGCGGGCAAATCGGCGACAGCGCGGTATCCCCGCTCGGTCACCTTCAGAAACTTTTTGAGAAGTGCCTCCTCCTCGTTGTTTCGGTTTTCCCGTGCCATCAAAACGGATGAGTATCCGTAAGGCACGCCATAGTCTGCCGGCGTAAAGCAAGTCAGGGCTGTTCCGGAATTTTCGGCCATTACGCCCTCCCAGTGTGTGAAAATCCATGCGATCCCCTTTTCGGTATTCATAAAGTCTTCCCACACTTCCAGCCGTCCGGGTGTGCGCATCTCAGGCGCTTTATCAAGCCCGTCTTCCCGCATCATTGCGGTGAGGATGGCCTGCTCAAGCGGTGTGTTGTAGCCGATGTAAGTGTGGCCTGCCAAATCACCCGGGCCCGAAAGCCCTTCTTCAGCCTTCATGCAAAACGCGCTCTTGTCTTTCTGCAAAACCGAGGCGACCGCTACGGGGTTGTTCATTCCGTTTTTCCTGAAAAAGAAAAGATGCTCGGAGGGCCCGATGGCAAGATCAACCTCTCCGTCGGCAAGACGCTG
Source organism: Cryomorphaceae bacterium (assembly GCA_003565555.1). Taxonomy (GTDB): domain Bacteria; phylum Bacteroidota; class Bacteroidia; order Flavobacteriales_D; family Cryomorphaceae; genus T3Sed10-241. The sequence continues at coordinate 11,209 of PXBH01000084.1, forward strand.
TACAGGCTTTTTTCGATAACCGTCTATCTCAGTGGTGAACCAATTCAGGTGAATGCCTTCGTCTCGGTACCACCCCCGGTAAGCTGCCAGAAAAATACCGGAATGCAAGACATTGGGTGACCAATCGAGGGCCAGAGTGACGGTGTCAGGCAGGGCCGCTTCGGAATTTGACTTTGGATCAGAACGGTCGCCGGACGCGGCGGGCGGTGTGCATGCCGCTGCAAAGCAAAGCGCGGCAGAAATGCATGCGGTATAAGAAATTTTCATTGTGTACGGGGTTTTTCAGGGGTGATGCAATCAGAATCTGAGGTGCAGGGTGGCGTATATGTGGCGCGGAGGCTGTACGAAAAATCCGGGCTCTGTGATTCCCGTCGCCTCATTCATTACCGGCACACCGTAGGTGAAATATTGGTTGTCGAATACATTGTTCAGCATTACGCTGAATGAATGCTCTTTGTAAAATTTATACTCCACACGAAGATCTGCCACGAAGGACTCGGGCACCATCAGATCAATGTTATTGGTCAATTCCGTAAATGCACTGCTCAGGTAGCGCGTTCTTACGCCGAGGGTGAGCGTTTTCACGGGAGAATACTCGAGGGTGGTTTGCACATTCCATTCCGGGGTGAGCACGGGGGTGACGTTTTCAAACACCTCATCACTTCCTTCGGGGCTGTAGCTGCTGATTTCGGCCTGCATGTAGGTAGCATTTCCGCGAAGGCGCCAATCGGGGCTGATCTGCCAGTTGTAATCCAACTCTACACCTCGTCGGTAGCTGCTCTCCTGATTTCGGTAGACCTGCACGAATCCTTCAGGGATAAATTCTCCGATGGGGGCAATTTCATTTTCGAAAAGCATGTAAAACAAGTTCAGCCCCGCATTGAAACCGGACTTGTTGTAGCGGAATCCCGCCTCCCAATTGTTGACGTATTCGGGCACCACGTGGTCAAGGTCCCGGACGAGGGGAAGATTGGAGGTGTTAATCTGCGTACTGCCCAAGATATCGAAGCGGGTAGGCTCTCGCCCTGCCCTGCCGAAAGATGCGTACGCCGAGGTGTGTCGATCAATTCGGTAATTTACGCCTGCCGTAGGATTGACGAAAAGCCACTCCCTTGCGGGAATGCTCGTTTCGAAGCCCAAGAATTGCTCATCGGCCGTAAAATTCATGCGAACGGCGCGCACCTGAACGTCTCCGAACAGGTCAAAACGGCCGAGGGAATAGTTGGCTTTGGCAAATCCGGAAGCTTCTTGCTTTCGGGTGCGGTCATTGTAATAGGGATTCGCGAAATCGGGAACAATTTGCTCTACGTTGCGCCGGAAGAAAACGTTGGCGTGAAGCCCGGTGTTGATTTTGAGCTTGCCGTCGAGTGCCGTGCCGTTCAACGCACTCATCACCCCGTAGTGATCATTGTAAAGCGGGTAATTGATCTGAGCAAATACGCCGTCTTCATCTTCAAAACCGAAGGGGAAATCGCCGCCGGCTCCGTTGTAGTACACCGTATTTACGAGTGACCAATCCCGGTTTACGGCATAAATGTGTTGTAGCTGGGCCATCCACTGACCGAAATTGTCTACGTCGTTCTCAGAGACATAATTTGTGCGCGGATCTCGGCGTATGTCCGAAATGGCCACAGGAAGGTAGGCCAAACCGTTTGCCGAAAGGCCCGCGAAGCCCGTAAACTTAAATGTGTGGCGCTTTCTGAAAAGGGCACCTGAGAAGAACGCCGATCTTGAATCCGTGGAGGCATTGTGCCGAAAGCCGTCCGAAAGGGTGCGGGTGTAACGTGCATAGAAGGACGCCCCCTCTTCATTTTTTCCCGTGGCCACTTCCGCGCTCAGGCGACGTGTATTAAATGACCCGCCCGTCATTTGAATTTCGGCGCGGGGAGCATCGTCGAGCAGGCTGATCGACTCAAAATTGACCGAGCCGGCATAGGACGAAGTCCCGTTCGCGGAAGTACCTACGCCGCGCTGAATCTGCACTGACTCTATGCTGTTGCCAAAGTCCGTGAAATTTGAGAAAAACACGCCCTGATCGATCATATCATTGAGGGGCACTCCGTTCAGGGTCATATTAATCCTTGTCTGGTCGATTCCTCGCAGGCGCATTTGCGCATAGCCGGTCAGATTGGTGCCCGACTCAGAATACGATACTACCGATGGCGAAAGTTCCTCAAGGAGAAAGGCTCCGTCCTGCCCCGTGTAAACCCTTTCAATCTCTGCCCGCCTTCGCGTCACCTGCGATACGGGAGCATTCCTTCCGGCCCTCACCGCACTGATCACCACCTCATCCGTCAGAAACTCTCCGGGGATGAGCTTAAAATCCACCTGAAGATTGGCGCCCTCTTTCTCTACGGTCCCTACGGAAGGTTGGTAGCCCATGTACGAAGCTTTCACTTCGTGGGTGCCTTGTTTCAAACTGAGGCGATAAGTGCCGTCTTCACCTGCAATCGTTCCGATCCGAAGATTTTCCACGGTAACGGCGGCGCCGGGCAGCGGTGTTCCGTTTTCATCGGTAACGGTACCGTACATTAAATTCTGAGCATTCACTGTGCCGAAGACGGATAAAACCATCCATCCCGCGGCGGCAAGCATTCTTGTCTTCATGTCGTAAAACATTTAACAAGAACAAGGGGCCAATTCTTGGGAAGTTAGTATTAAGTTGGACTTTGTCGTTCATTTCCCTTCGCCGGCATTACCCGGATCAGGTTCAATGGGTATAATCTCAGCCCGCTTTTCAAAAAACGGGCACCCCTTACGAGACGGGGCAAAGGTAATCACGATAATGAGAAAGACGAAACCCGATCACACAGCGGCAAAGTGCCGCTCCACAAGGGAGATCGCTTTACGGAAGCGCTCTTCGCCCGTGCCCTCAACAATCTCAAAGGGCACGGATCCGGCCTCCAGATGGCGCTTAAAGATTCCGAAGAGCAAGTCACGTTCACGCGGATCGGGGCTTTCACGCAGCGGGTCGGGTTCCCAAGGCAGGTCAGGCCGGCACAGAAGCTTGAGGTGGTAGACCCGCTGCAGGTCCGCTTGCCCGATAAAATGGGGAACACTTCCAAACCGAAACATAGACCAGATTTTCAATACAGTCATATCGGTGTCGAAAATTGCCATTCGCTCAGCGCGACTCACTGCCGCATCCTCTGCAGCCAGCTGCCCTTTGCAGATCTCCGTAAGATCTTTCTCGGCGTATGTCCCTCCTCTTGCGCAGAGGTATTCCCTCGCATACTCCTCCGTCTTGGGGACGTCAAAGTATTGAGACAATCTTTCGGTCAGTTCAGACTTGCCCGAGCACTCCGGCCCCGTAACAGCTATTCTGATGATTCCCATAATTCTTGCAGTCGGCCGCGGTGGTTGCGCAGCCATTCTATATATCCGTATGCTGCCATGGCCGTATAGGCTGCGGAAAGCAATGCATACAGTTCCAAACCGCGCGCAAGGTATAGATAAACGGCAAGCGAATCAACCGCGATCCAGTAAATCCAATTCTCCAAAACCTTACGTGCAGTAAGCCAAGTAGCCAGAAATGCAAAAGAAGTGGTGAAGGCATCTACCAAAGGTAATTCGGCGTCGGTATACGAGGTGAGAAGCCAAAAAATAAGTCCTGTTCCCGCATATCCGAGCAGGCACAGCAGGAAGTGGGAGCCAATACCGAGGGAGACAATGCTGAACCCGGGAGATTCCGCTTCCCTGCGCCAGACGTACCAGCCGTAAATACCCATGACTACGTAATAGAGGAATAAGACCGCCTCGGCGTAAAGTTGCACCTCGATGAAGAGCCAAATGCTCAATGCGGATCCTCCGATTCCGGCCGGCCAGCACCACATACTCCGGCGCGCAGCCAGGACGATATAGGCCACATTGAGGGCCACCGCCGTGTACTCCGTCCAATGGGTCACGATGCCGGGTGGCTGTAGTCCAGATCGATGTCACCCGGCAGGACCTTCATGACAAGACTGCCTCGGTCACCGCCGAAAAACGCCTCGGCACCTTCGCGAACCGCAGCAAAAACTTCCTCCCACTCTCCCTGCACTTGGGTGCTCAGGGCGTTCACCTTCACCTTGAGCCCCGGCCGGTCTTCAATGGCTCCGATAAATCCTAGGATGGCCGGCTCATAGTCTTCTTTGAGGGGATAAAGGGAAATTTCAACAGTGATTTTCATGTTCAATGGCAGTGACAAGGTGAAGAAAGGTAAATTTCGGTGCGGGGAAAACGCGCCCTCAGCTCATCCTGCTCTTTCTTGCTGAGCATAATCAGGCGCATATCAACCGTTTTGACAAAATCAAATCCGTCGGGGAGCACCTCCACGCCCGTTCCGCGCAGATCTATCGATTTGAGGTTGATGAGATCGGCCGCTTCATCCGGAAGGTACTCAATTTTGGTGTGGGCGAGTGAGATGTGCTCGAGGGAATACATGCGGAAGATCACGTCCGGGAAGCGCTGCAGGGCTGCTTTGGTGAGGTCAAGACTCCGGAGGTTTTGCATCTCAGCAAGGCACTCGGGCAGCTTGAGCAGAGGCGTTTTTTTTAGGATGAGTACGCGCACATTTTCGCATGCACACACTTCTTCCAATCGGTCTGCGTGCTTGGGCTTAAGCTTGAGCACACCGTCTTCATCCGCCCAATCGCAAACATCACCCCCGCCGGCAAAAACGGAGATACTAATCAGCGAAAGGGCTGTCAGCAAGAAGATTTCGCGCAGCAGTTGCATCCTTTTCGATTTGTTCGCGGAGGGCTTCGGTATCTTCGAATTTGACTTCATCTCTGATACGGCCGTGGAAAGTGAGCCGCAGGTTTTTCCCGTAAAGGTCGGAGGAAAATCCGAAGATATGGACTTCTGTTACAAGCGGCGAATCCGGTGCTGCCACCGTGGGTCGCCTTCCCACATTGGCCATGCCGTGGTAGAGCCGGCCCTCGAAGTGAACCTTGACAGCATAGACACCTTCTCCCGGGATCAACTTTTCGGGGGCATTCGGCAATAAATTGGCGGTGGGAAACCCCAGTGCCCGTCCGATTTCATTGCCCTTCACCACGCGGCCGTGCACCGCGTAGGGATAGCCCAAAAATTCATTGGCCGATTCCACCCGGCCTTCCCTGAGGGCATTTCTGATCTTCGTAGAGCTCACATTCACATCGTCAATCATCCTGGCGGGAATTTCCTCCACTTCGAATCCGTTGAGCGGAGCGGCTTTCCTGAGGTTTTCCAGGCTGCCCTCCCGGTTTCTGCCGAAGTGGTGGTCATACCCGATGACGAGCTTGTGCACCCCAATTCCCCTGACCAAAATATCGCGCACGTAAGTCTCCACCGAAGTCCGGCTGAAGGCCAATGAAAAGGGGTGCACAATAAGGTGCTCAATCCCGGAGGCCTCGAGCAGGGCTATCTTTTCTTCCAAGGTAGTGAGCAGTCGCAGGTCATTGTCGTCCGGGAAGAGTACCAGCCGCGGATGGGGGTGAAAGGTGAGCAGCACCGATTCGCCGCCCGCTTCTTTCGCGACGGCATTGATGCGGTTCAAAAGCACTTGATGGCCGCGGTGCACCCCGTCAAAAGTGCCGACTGTAACCACCGCTTTATTCAGCGGGGTAAATTCGGAAAGATTCCGGTATACTTTCAAGAGTGAAGGAGCCGATTTAATATGTGAGGGATCATGCGCTCCCGGCGCCTTTCGGGGCCGACGGCGACGCGGTCAAAATTAGCAAAAAGAAATGATGCGCCCCATTGGGGCATTAAAGATTATATCTTAGCTTTGCACCCGCGAAAACAGCCCCGTTTACACAATCATAATCCCGATAAAATGGCGAACAAAAACGGCAAAGTAGTACAGGTGATCGGCCCCGTGATCGACGTGAGTTTCCCTGACGAAAAAAGCCTTCCGATGATCAACAGCGCCCTCGAAATCGAGCGCCCCGACGGAAGTAAACTGGTACTCGAAGTACAGCAACACATAGGCGAGGACACCGTGCGAACCATCTCCATGGACGCCACAGACGGTATCGCTCGCGGAGTGTCCGTGGTCAATACGGGTCAGCCTATCGTCATGCCCGTGGGTGATGAAATCAAAGGTCGCCTCTTCAATGTAACGGGAGACGCCATTGACGGGCTCGGTAATGTTTCAAAAGAAAACGGCTACCCCATTCACCGGGATGCCCCCAAATTCGAAGACCTCTCCACAGGGAAAGAGATTCTCTACACAGGCATTAAAGTCATTGACCTGATCGAACCCTATTCAAAAGGGGGTAAGGTCGGCCTTTTCGGCGGTGCCGGTGTAGGAAAAACCGTACTGATCCAGGAGCTGATCAACAACATTGCAAAAGGTTACGAAGGTCTTTCGGTTTTTGCCGGTGTGGGTGAGCGCACCCGTGAGGGAAATGACCTGCTCCGCGAAATGATCGAATCGGGAATTATCACTTACGGTGATGCTTTCCGCGAATCCATGGAAGCCGGAGGGTGGGACCTCTCGAAAGCCGACTTTACCGAAATCAAGAAATCACAAGCCACCTTCGTCTTCGGACAGATGAATGAGCCTCCCGGTGCGCGCGCCAGGGTAGCCCTCTCCGGTCTCTCTTTGGCCGAGTACTTCCGCGACGGTGATGATGAAACCGGCGGCCGGGACATCCTTTTCTTCATCGACAATATCTTCCGATTTACCCAAGCGGGCTCTGAGGTATCCGCCCTTCTCGGAAGGATGCCTTCCGCGGTAGGTTATCAGCCTACATTGGCTACGGAAATGGGCGCCATGCAGGAACGCATTACTTCCACCAAGCGCGGATCGATCACCTCGGTTCAGGCCGTGTATGTACCTGCGGATGACCTTACCGACCCCGCTCCGGCCACGACTTTTGCCCACTTGGATGCCACCACGGTACTTTCAAGAAAGATCGCCGAGCTCGGTATCTACCCTGCGGTAGATCCCTTGGACTCTACATCGCGAATTCTTACGAGGGAAATCGTGGGCGATGCCCATTACGACTGCGCACAGCGCGTGAAAGAGACCCTCCAGCGCTACAAGGAACTCCAAGACATCATTGCCATCCTCGGTATGGATGAGTTGAGTGACGAGGATAAACTCATTGTAAGTCGCGCCCGTCGCGTGCAGCGCTTCCTGTCACAGCCCTTCCACGTGGCAGAGCAGTTTACCGGCATTCCCGGGGTACTTGTGCCCATTGAGGAATGTATCAAAGGTTTTAACATGATTCTCGACGGTGAGCTCGATCAATACCCCGAAGCGGCCTTCAACCTGAAAGGAAGCATCGAAGAAGTGATTGAAGCCGGCGAGAAAATGCTCGCAGAAAGCAAATAAATTATGAGGGTAGAAATCATCACCCCGGACGAGAGCCTTTTCAAAGGCGAAGCGAAATCCGTATCCATGCCCGGCATAGACGGCTCACTCGGGATACTGGACAACCACGCCCCGCTCATCACCGCCCTTAAAGCCGGCGATGTGCACGTGAGGACGGGATCCGGAGAGGAAAAGACCTTCACCCTGAAAGGAGGTACTGCGGAGGTACTCCACAACAGATTACTGATTCTTGCAGAGTAAGTTTTGAATTCACTCCACACCTAAAGCCGCTGCATCAGCGGCTTTTTTTATTGGATGCGTAAGTCATCAATACCTCAAGTTCACTGTAAAGGGCCACATCCGTATGGCTGCGAATGTAAGCGCTTGAGAGGAGCGCTCTGAAGGGGTCACTGTGATCCGTAGCGGGAAATTGCGGAATGATTCCGGTGAGGGTGTGCTCACCGGCAAAACACGGTATTTCAGAATTTCCGAGGGTGGAGCGCATAGTGCAATGGGTTTTACCTCCCTTACGCAAAAAACCCGATCCCGTTACCTCACCCCTTCGCCGCTCCGTCGTCATCGCGCAGCTTGGGATTGCTGCGGTGTCGATCGGCGTCACGCCCGGTCTTCTTGGCAAAATTCCGCTCAACAGCCTCTTCTAAATCCACACCGGTTTGGTTGGCAAGACACACCAGCACCCAAAGCACATCGGCCATTTCATCTCCGAGGTCGGCGCCTTTGTCGGATTCCTTTTCACTCTGCTCGCCGTAGCGCCGGGCCATGATCCTGGCCAACTCTCCCACCTCCTCGGTGAGGATGGCCATATTGGTCAACTCCCCGAAGTATTTTACTCCGTAGGTTTTTATCCACCGGTCCACGGCATCCTGAAGTTCCCGCAATTCCATATCGTTATGTTTTCACGCCTGCTGTCCGCTGATTTTTGCCTTGAAGGCGATACAAAAGTACGTGATCAGGTGCCCTCTGCAGATACTTTCATGTGCTCCGATTTCACACAACCTTTTCCGGAAAGGTCGCAACCCGAACAGGTGAACTTTGACCCGTCGGATTTCAAAGCACACCCTTCGGTACAGCCTCTGCAGGTGGCAGTCTTGGTGCGCTCGCTCAAGTAAAAGCGGTCTCCGTCCTTTTCAAGTACAGCACCTATGCTCACGGCCGATTTGCTGCTTTTGGCGGTAATCAGTACGCCGGTCTCAAGGTCACCTGTGCGCGCGGATGACATTGACCATGCATCAAACTCGGCTCCTTTCGGGAAATCATCCCCGAGGACGGTCTGCCACAGTTCTAAAACCGTTTCCTTGTTTGCAGGGACATAAGCGTCATTCTCGGAAATGTAGACCTCACGATCAAAGACAAAAGCCGCATTCGTCGCTTCGCTTTGACCGGACACATCGGTTTGCTCGGGGGCATCGGTGCGACAAGCGGTGAGCATTAAAAAACATACAGACAAAAAAAGCAGTGATTTTTTCATGTGGGAAGATCTTATTGTGCTGAAGGTAAGGATTTCTTTATTCAGTGGATTGCATTTCAAAAGTTCTTGTCCTTGGTATCAATAAAGATGGTCACGGGACCGTCATTGACCAAGCCCACCTTCATATCCGCACCGAAAGTGCCGCTGCGCACTGCCTTCTCTGCATCGTACTGCATACGGTCGAGGAAATACTCATAAAGCGGGGCGGCCCTATCGGGATGAGCTGCGCGCACATAACTGGGCCGTGTACCTTTTTTAGTTTTAGCATGGAGGGTAAACTGGCTGATCACCAGCACCTCGCCTTTCACTTCATTTACGGAAAGGTTCATTACTCCCTCGGTATCGTCAAAAATCCGCAGGGTGGAAATTTTTCGCGAAAGCCAGTCTGCATCTTCGCGTTCATCCGCGTCTTCGATCCCCAGAAGCACCAGCAATCCCTTGCCGATGCTTGCTTTCGTGCTGCCGTCTGTGCTGACGGATGCTTCACTGACCCTCTGTATCACTGCACGCATATCATCTGTAGTTTTCTCCTTCGTTTTCTTCGTACATGTTCAGATAGCTCTTGTAGCGCGTCTCTGCTACTTTTCCCGATTTCACCCCTTCTTTCACGGCACAACCCGGCTCCGTGAGGTGACGGCAATTGTAGAATTTACACTCGGAAAGCAATGCGCGCATTTCAGGGAAGTAGCCCGCCAACTCTTCCCTTTCAAAATCGATGAGCCCGAACCCCCTGATACCCGGAGTATCCACGATGAAGGTACCCTCTGAAAGCTTGTGCATTTCAGCATAGGTAGTGGTGTGCTTGCCCGTGCGGTGCGCATCAGAGACCTGTCCTACCCTGATGTCAAGCCCGGGATCCAATGCATTGATCAGGCTGGACTTACCCGCTCCTGAATGGCCGCTGAGCAGACTCACCTTTCCCTCGAGCATGGTCCTGAAACGCTCTTTTCCCTCCCCTGTCACGGCCGAACAGGCCAAAGTCTCATAGCCCAAATCAGCGTATACCGACATGAAGTTTTCGAGGAGTTCTCGCTCCTCTTTGTCGAGGAGATCGACCTTGTTAAAAACCACGGCCACCGGTATGTGGTAAGCCTCCGCAGCTACACAGAATCGGTCGATAAAAACGGGAAAGGTCATCGGTTCGCGCATCGTAGCAATCAGCACGGCGCGGTCCAGATTGGAGGCGATGATGTGGCTCTCTTTAGAAAGGTTCACCGATTTGCGAACGATGTAATTCGTACGCGGCTCCACGGCGCTGATCACATGCCCCCCTTCGCCGCCCTCCACCTTCACGCGATCGCCAACGGCCACGGGATTGGTAGAGCGCATGCCCGCCTGCCGAAGCTTTCCGCGCACGCGACATTCAAGGAGGTCACCCGATTCCGTCTCAACGGTGGTAATGCTTCCCGTGCTTTTTATGACCCTTCCTTTTGTCATCTTTTCCTTCGCGAAGTTAAGCCTTGTATCCGGCCTTTCGGCAAATAAACGCCGGCCCGCGGGAATTGACTAATTTCGCGGACACGCAGAAACAGAAAACAGTGTCTCTCGAAGTAAATAATGTCACAAAGTACTACGGAAAGCAAGCGGCCCTGAAGGATGTGAGCTTTCTGGTGAAGCGCGGTGAAGTGACGGGCTTTCTCGGGCCCAACGGCGCGGGAAAGTCTACCATGATGAAAATCATCACCTGCTACCTGCCCCCGAGCAGCGGCAATGTGAAGGTGGCCGGTCACGACATTTACGAAGAGAGCATAGCAGTGCGTCGCAAAGTGGGTTATCTTCCCGAAAACAACCCCCTCTATCCGGAAATGTACATTCGGGAGTACCTGCATTTTGCCGCCGGCATCTACCGAATCAAAAACCGAAAACAGCGCGTGGAGGAAATCATCGATACCGTGGGCCTCACTCCTGAAATGCACAAACGCATCAGCGCCCTGTCCAAAGGATACCGGCAGAGGGTGGGTCTGGCGCAAGCACTCATCCACGATCCCGAAGTATTGATCTTGGATGAACCCACGAGCGGACTCGACCCCAACCAACTCGAGGATATTCGCAACCTGATCAAGGCCATCGGGAAAGAAAAGACTGTGCTGCTCAGCACGCATATCATGCAGGAAGTAGAGGCGATTTGTGACCGGGCAATCATCATAAAGTCCGGCGAAATCGTGGCTGACAGCCCGATAGAAAAATTCAAAAACGCCTCCGACAGGGAGATTTTCATCCTCCATACGGATGCACAGCTCGACATGAAGAAGCTGAAAGCCGTGAAGGGAGTACTGGCAGTGACCAAAACGGGAACCGGTCGTTACCGCATTTCGGCCCTGAGCGGTGCCGGTGTCGGCCCCTCACTTACCGCCTTGGCAGCGGCCGAAAACTGCACGGTGCAGGAGCTGCGTAAAGAGGAACAGCGTCTCGAGGACGTCTTTAAATCCCTCACCCGATAGCGCTCGGCTTTCCGACGGTATTTTTTCTATTTTTGTCGCGCCTTTGTGGAGGGATTTGGCCTATTGCAACCACGGTAAAAAATGCTAAAAAAGCATCATTATCCCTCTTCCTTCAGGCGCCTTAACACCTTTTTATCACAGGGATAATTTTATTTCATGCCATACGCTTTCACTTCAGAATCTGTCTCAGAAGGACACCCCGATAAGGTCGCTGACCAAATTTCCGACGCCATTCTCGACCATTTCCTCGCTTTCGACCCGAATTCGAAAGTGGCCTGCGAAACATTGGTCACTACCGGACAGGTGGTCCTCGCCGGAGAGATCAAATCCAATACTTACGTCGATGTACAGCAGGTGGCCCGAGATGTGATCAACCGCATCGGGTATACCAAAGGCGAGTACATGTTTCAGGGAGATTCCTGCGGCGTATTGAGTGCGCTGCACGAGCAGAGCGCAGATATCAACCGCGGCGTAGACCGCGGAGAGAGCCCCGAGCTTCAAGGCGCGGGCGACCAAGGCATGATGTTCGGATACGCGGTGAACGAAACGGAAAACTTCATGCCGCTGGCACTGGACCTCTCGCACAGGATACTGCGGGAACTTGCCGTACTGCGCCGAGAAAACAACGAGATCAAATACCTGCGGCCCGACTCCAAGTCGCAGGTAACCATTGAGTACAACGATGACCACACCCCGCTCCGCGTGCATACCATCGTGGTATCTACACAGCACGATGAGTTTATCGAGCCGATGTCAGAACAGCAAGAGGACATAGACCGCGCCGAAAGGGAAATGTGTGACCGTATCGAGCACGACGTGCGCAAAATTCTTCTTCCGAGAGTGATGCGTCAATTGCCCGAGCATATTCAGGCACTTTTCGACGACAAGATTATTTTTCACATCAATCCTACAGGAAAATTTGTGATCGGCGGGCCGCACGGCGATGCCGGACTGACGGGAAGGAAAATTATCGTAGATACTTACGGAGGAAAAGGAGCGCACGGCGGAGGGGCTTTTTCGGGAAAGGACCCGAGCAAGGTAGACCGCTCTGCGGCCTACGCTGCAAGGCATATCGCAAAAAACCTGGTGGCCGCGGGTGTGGCGGATCAAATTCTCGTGCAGGTTTCCTACGCCATCGGGGTGGCGGAGCCGATGGGGGTATTTGTTGAGACCTACGGCACGGGGAAAGTAAACCTGAGCGACAGCAAAATCGCCGAGAAGGTGAAAGAACTCTTCGACCTTCGCCCCGGGTTTATTGAAAAAAACCTCAAATTAAGAAACCCCATGTACGGAGAGACTGCTGCCTACGGCCACATGGGGCGCATCAACAAAACTGTGAAAAAGACCTTCACCCAAGGCAACGGTGAGATGCTTACCAAGGAAGTTGAACTCTTCACCTGGGAGAAACTCGACCGTGTGGAAGAGATCAAGCAGGTTTTCGGTCTTTGAAGATCCGAATATTCGGCAAAACTATCGGGCCGCTCTTCGGAGCGGCTTTATTTTTTCCGGAAAAACAGGAGTATGGGAATGCCGCTCAGGTCAAACTGTTCACGAAGCCTGTTTTCGATAAACCGCTTGTATGGGTCTTTGACGTACTGGGGCAGGTTACAATAGAAGGCGAAAGCGGTTTTGCGTGTGGGGAGCTGCATACAGTATTTGATGCGCACAAATTTCCCTTTGGTAGCGGGCGGGGGATTGCGCTCAATGATAGGCAGCATCACCTCGTTGAGCTCTGATGTGGGTATGCGTGTGCTCAAGTTTTCGTACACCTGAACGGCTGTTTCTACAGCCTTGTGCACGCGCTGTTTGGTAAGCGCCGAAGTGAATATGATCGGTACATCGGTGAACGGCTCGAGGCGCTCTTTGATCTTCGCCTCGTACTCCTTCATAGTTTTGCTCTCCTTCTCAACGATGTCCCACTTATTGACAAGGACCACCACACCCTTTCCGTTTCTGACAATGCTGTAGAATATGTTGAGGTCTTGCTTTTGAACACCTTCTGTGGCATCAACCATGAGGATACAAACGTCGCTTTCTTCGATGCTCCGCACGGAGCGCAGCACGGAGTAGAACTCGACATCTTCGTGCACCTTGCTTCGCTTCCTGATGCCGGCCGTGTCAACGAGATAGAAGTCGAAGCCGAAGGAGCTGTACCGGGTCAGGAGCGCATCACGCGTGGTGCCGGCCATATCGGTGACAATATTGCGCTCCTCGTTGAGCAGGGCGTTGATGAACGATGATTTTCCCACGTTGGGCTTTCCGACCACCGCAAATTTCGGCAACTCGACTTCAGGGGTGTTTTCCTTTTCCGGAAAGGTAGCAACGAGTGCATCGAGCATATCCCCGGTTCCTCCGCCGTTCACGGAAGAAATGCAATGCACCTCGCCCAAACCGAACCCGTAAAATTCACTTGCCTGAAAGATGCGGTCATTGGTGTCTACCTTATTGGCAACGAGCACTACGGGCTTATCCGCTTTCCGCAAAAAAGCAGCTACCGCCTCATCGTGATCCGTGATTCCGGTGGTCACGTCCACCAGAAATATGATGGAAGTAGCTTCTTCTACTGCCAACATCACTTGCTTTTTGATTTCTTCTTCGAAGGTATCCTCGGAATTGACTGTATAGCCGCCCGTATCAATGACAGCAAATTCGACACCTGTCCATTCGGCCTTGCCGTAATGCCTGTCCCGCGTCACCCCGCTCATCTCATCGGTGATCGCATCCCTTCCCTCCGTGAGGCGGTTGAAGAGGGTGGATTTTCCCGTATTGGGTCGTCCTACAATTGCAACAATATTGGCCATAATCAGGGTTTGTAACCGAAAGCCTTCAGGCGGTTGGTTTTATTTCTCCAGTCCTCATCAACCTTCACGAAAAGTTCAAGGAATACCTTTTTTCCGATAAATTCTTCCAAAAGAAGTCGTGCTTCGGTTCCGACCTTTTTCAGGGCTTCTCCTTTGTGCCCGATGAGAATTCCTTTTTGCGACTTACGCTCCACATAGATTACCGCACCGATGCGTACCAATTTTTCCTCGTCTTTGTAGGATTCCACTTCCACCTCGACCGCATAGGGGATTTCTTCGCGGTAATTTTCCAAAATCCGCTCACGGACGGTCTCGCTCACAAAAAAGCGCATCGGCCGGTCGGTCAGCGCGTCCTTATCAAAGTATGGCGGTGACTCCGGCAGGCATGCTTCCACCCGCGACTTCACGGCATCCACCCCGAATCCGTGCAGGGCAGAGATCGGGATAACTTCCCCTTTCGGGAAAATTACGTTGAGCTGCCTGACCTGCGCTTCCATTTTTTTTTGATCGCTGAGGTCAATTTTATTGAGGGCAATAATCAGCGGGATCTCCATCTTACTCAAGGCCTCCTCAAATCCGAAAAATTCAAACTTCCCTTCGGCGGCATCCACAATCAAAAGCATAACATCAGCATCTTTCAGGGCTTCCTTCACGAAAGTCATCATGCTGGCCTGAAGCGCATACTTAGGCTCGAGCAGGCCGGGTGTATCGCTGTAGACGATTTGGGTATGCTCGGTATTTACAATCCCGAGAATTCGGTGCCGGGTGGTTTGCGCCTTCGGAGTGATGATGGAGAGCCGCTCACCCACCAACTGATTCATCAGGGTAGACTTCCCTGCATTGGGCCTGCCGATAATATTCACATAGCCCGCTTTGTGCGTCATTGGAAAAAGAATTTTGCAGTCAAAGAAACAAAATATATATTTGCACTCCCGTTTCGGGAAGGTGCCGATGCAAAGGTATCCAAAAGGTTCGGGGAGCGCTTGAAAGCAAGCCTAAAAGAAAGAAAATATTGCGGGACGGAGCGGTTGGTAGCTCGCCCGTACGGGAGGTCGTCAATTCGAGTCGGCTCCCGCGCTGAAGAGCCAACAAAAAAATTGCGGGGTGGAGCAGTTGGTAGTTCGCCCGTACGGGAGGTCGTCAGTTCGAGTCGGCTCCCGCGCTGAAGAGCCAACAAAAAAATTGCGGGGTGGAGCAGTTGGTAGCTCGCCCGTACGGGAGGTCGTCAGTTCGAGTCGGCTCCCGCGCTGAAGAGCCAACAAAAAAATTGCGGGGTGGAGCAGTTGGTAGCTCGCCCGTACGGGAGGTCGTCA
>PXBH01000218.1 GCA_003565555.1 Cryomorphaceae bacterium
TCACGTCGTTTGCGTTCAGCACAATTTGCGGAAGCGGATCGCACTCCATGCCCACAACGGCATCGGCGTAGCTTTGGAGGGTTTCGAAAACGTCCGTACCCGGCTCGTGGCTGTCGCGGGCAAAAATGTAGGCGAAATCGATGTGCTGCTCCTCACCGGCACCGAGGCTGAAGGGACCTGAGGAGGCCAGCATGCGGCGGTCGCCGGGGGGATTGTTCGAAGTGAACTCCGTCCAACCGGCAGGATCAGGATAATTGGGATCGGTGAAATTACTCCCTGCAAAAAGGGGATCGCTGACACCGGGCCACATATACTTCACCCAAGGTGACGGCCCTCCCGGACTGTATCCCAAACCACCGAAAGACAGCGGTGTGCCGTCCTTCCAAACGGCACGCATGAAATTGTAATATTCGATGGGTATCGTGGGATCAGTGGTGGGCGGCGGGGCTCCCTGTCCCGTATTCGAATGATAAATCGCGGCCGCCATCCCGAGCCGTTCATTGTCGGCAATGCCGTCGCCCCAGCCCGTGGTTTGGTTTCCGTACCGCTCGTAATCTTCCGAAATCGGCGCATCATCCATACCGTTGGCATCTTTGAGCGGCCCGCGCAGTATGCGCATGCCGAGCATCGGCAAGTCATCACCGTAGCCGGGACCCGAACTGCTCCCCTCGTCGAAGCTCGTCCCGTTGTACACATAAATCATGCTGCGCTGCACATCGGAACCGATGTAATCGTCATAAGGATTGCCCAAATCAAAATCATTCCAAACGGCCACATAAGCGTCGTGGTAGTTGACCTCACCGCGGTTGATGATGCGCTTGTTCACAAACAGCGTATTGAATAGCTCGGGCTCATCCGAATCGAATGCGTAGTACATGGAATGCACCTCAACGCCCAATCCCGGCCCCATTTGGCCCTCTTCAGGTCTGTGGCCGATGTCGTTCATAATGCTGTAGACGGCCATATCGCCGCAAAAAATCGGGTGGTCTCCGCTTTCCGCGTCGTACAGCCCATCACCGTTGTAATCGAAAAAGGGCGCCAGGTACTCGGCAAAGCCTTCATCGCTGTCGCCCATGGCGGGCCAGGTCAAAAAATCCTCCGGCGGAGTATAGCCGTTCGGATATTGCGCTTGCTCATCGCAACCGGCATCATTCACGCAGTCGAAATAAGCCAAGTGTGCATCGACTTCTTCTTTGCTCACCGTCCAGAAACGGTTGTAGGAAGATGCCTCGGGTATGGTGCTCTCCGGCGTACCGTCGAGCCTCAGCGGGCCGGGACCGAACAGGCACCCGGGTGTCTGACAAAACCGTTCGGCCGTAACATGCAATTGGTCGTCATCATCACGACCTCCAATCCACAAGTTGGCGGCAAAGATCGCGTGATTTCCGGAATTGACGGGGACTTCAAAGCCGGGCAGTCCGTTGGCTTGGTCAAAAAACATGGCTCCGTTCAGCGCGGTCATCCAGCGGAAGTTATTGAACTCCGTTTCCACAGTCGCCATTTGGGCCTGCAGGGTGAGTGTCGCGCAGAGGGCAGTCAGGGTAAATATTGCTTTCATGGGTTTTGGTTTTTCAGATTCAAAAAAGCTTTCGTGTTCAGAATGAACAATTGTACAAATACCATACAATCAACTGCGAAAAACCCGAACGGATAAAAGCTGCATTATCAGAATCCTAAAATCCCGCACCTTGCGAATTCCGGGACAATTCCTTCAAAACACGGTCTGTACGAAGCAGTCCGCAGCAAAGACAGGCTTTCGATGTGCCATGCACGTGTGGGGGGGTATCGCCTTTCCGGAAGGGTGTACTCTCCGCAGCTCATCCTTCGAGGCCTATGAGCAAGAGAGAAATCCGAGACGACCCGGAAAGCAGCATTTTGTTGTATACAAACCACGGGCGGTTCACACAGAAATCCCGTAATGCCGGAAAGCTTCCTCGGCCAGTTCGGCGCGGTGCTCCGGCGCGGCCACGGCGATCAGGCCACGCATTCTTTCCCGCAGGGGTTTTCCGTACAGGTAGGCCACGCCGTGCTCGGTCACCACATAGTGCACATGCGCGCGCGTACTCACCACCCCCGCGCCGTGGGTGAGGCGCGCGGTGATCTTGCTTTGGCCGTGCCGTGTGGTGCTTGCCATTGCCAGGATGGCTTTCCCGCCTTCGCTTTTGGCCGCACCGCGCATAAAGTCCATTTGCCCGCCTACGCCGCTGTAGATTTTCGTACCGATGCTGTCCGCGCAGGCCTGCCCGGTAAGGTCGATTTCGATGGCGCTGTTGATGGCGGTCACCTTGGGATTCTTGCGGATCACATTGGTGTTGTTGACATAAGCCATGTCGAGAAAGCGCACCGAAGGATTTTGATCGACAAAATCATAAAGGCGCTCGGTACCGTAGGCGAATCCCGTCACAATGTGGCGGGGGTGTATGGCCTTGTGCGCATTGGTAATCACCCCGCGCTCGACGAGATCAATCAGGCCGTCGCTGAACATTTCGGTGTGCACGCCCAGGTCTTTGTGGTTCGTCATGGCGGCGAGGGCGGCATTGGGTATGGCGCCGATGCCCATTTGCAGGGTGGCACCGTCATCGGTAAGCCCGGCCACATATTCGCCGATTTTCTGCTGCACGGCATCGGGCGCCTTCGGTACGGATGTGGGCAGGGGTCTGTCCGCTTCCGCGAAAAAATCGATTTGCGAAACGTGCAGGTTCCCGTCGCCGGCCGTGCGGGGCACCTGCGGATTCACCTCGGCAATCACCGTCCCGGCCGATTGCACCGCAGCCAAGGTCACATCCACCGAAGTGCCGAGGCTCACATAGCCGTTGCGGTCGGGCGGGGAGACCTGAATCAGGGCCACATCGAGGGGGATGATTCCTTTTCGGAAAAATCCGGGCACCTCGCTGAGGAAGCAGGGAATATAGTCGGCCCTCCCCTCTTGCACAGCCTTGCGCATATTGGACCCGACGAAGAAGTTGTTCACCCGAAAGCTCTCCTCCGTGCCGGGCTCTGCGTAAGGCGCAGGGCCTTCGGTGTGGATTTGGTAAATTTCCACATCGCGGAGCTCCGGTGCCCGCGCCGCCAATGCCTCAATCAGGCTGAGGGGAGCCATGGCAATGCTGTGGATGAAGACCTTGTTGCCGCTTTGGATGGCTTCGGCGGCTTGCAGCGCGGAAACTTCTTTCATGTGGTGTTTTGAGCGCAAAGATACATGCCCGCGGGCGGACGGCTACATCCTACCCTTCATCATCTGGTTCCAGTACAGGTATGGCAGGCCGTACTTTTTGAGCACCCACATGCTCCACTGCTCCTTGGTGGTGTCCACGATCTTGCTGAGGATGGGGTCGCTGTCGCGCACATTGCTGTACTTGAACTCGGCGAGCACCATTTTGCTGTAGCCCGTCACAAGCGGGCAGGAGGAGTAGCCTTCGTACTTCTTCTTATCGTCCAGCTTGCTGTGCTTGATGAGGTGCAGGATATTGCCCGTCACCACGGGAGCCTGCTTGCGTATGGCCGCACCTGTTTTGGCTGTGGGAAGGGCCGCGGAATCACCCATGCCGAATACGTTCGGGTAGCGCTTGTGCTGAAGAGAATTCACATCTACCTCAAGCCAACCTTTGTTGGGCCCGTCGGCGTAGGCGAGGGGTGAGTTGCGCACAAAATCGGGTGCCGACTGCGGCGGGGCGATGTGCAACATGTCGTAGGGCATGGCGATGAGGGTTTCGCCTTCCAATTTTTCGTTCAGCTTATTGTCTTCCGTCACCACACAGGCGTTTTCGCCCGGCTCGGAGTAGTGGAAGTAGATGATTTTCTTCTCCGCATCGATCTTGTGCGGGGCGTAGTAAGGCTTGAAGACGATGTCGCGCTCGATAATGATCTTGTTCAGCGTTTTCGCAAATTCGGGCACGCCGAAGACCACGGATCCCGGCGTGGCAAATACCACATTACTTTTCTCGCGGATCCCCCTTTTGCGGAAGTACTCCTCGGCCATGTACATGATTTTTTGCGGGGCACCGCCGCACTTGATGGGCGTGGTGGGCTGGGTAAACACCGCATTGCCTCCCTTGAAGCGCTGCAGCACTTCCCAGGTGTGCTTCGGGTCGGTGTAGTTGCTACACACATCGCCTTTGCCGAGGGCTTCTTTGAGGCCGGGCAGGTCGCCGGGGTTCATTTGAATGCCGGGACTCACCACGAGGTAGTCATAGGTGATTTCTCCGCTGTCGCGCGTGGTGACCGTGTTATTATCGGGGTCAAAGCTTTCCGCAAAATCGCGGATCCAATCCGTCCCGCTCGGGATGAGGGGCTTCTCTTTGCGGACAGTCTTGTCAAAATCGTACACCCCTGCCCCTACCAGCGTCCATGCAGGTTGGTAGACGTGTTCTTCCGAGGGCTCAACAATGGCCATCGTGAGCTTTTTGTCTTTGCGTCGGAGTTGTGCAGCGGTCATGATGCCGCCGGTGCCACCGCCGATGATGAGTACTTGATAATGCGTTTTCATAAAGTCAGCTCTTATACGGATTAAGCCTGCAAGGTACTTATGTCCTTTGCCGCTCTGCGTGACCGAGGTTACAGAAGATCGCACTCATTCCATGTGCTGCGGCGGACCGGCCGCCGATGAGGGGTCACATCAAAATAATCCAATTACATTGACTCGATTACAGCCCTTGACTATCAACACATTTAGAGCCATTTTAACGAGGTTGTCATCGGGGCGCTTACACAATTCACAAATAAATTACACATGTGCTTCAGAACCCAAAATCGTCGCTTTATTCAGGAAAAAAAAGAAAAGTTATAACTACCTTTAGGCGAATACCGAAAGCCATTTACCCATCAACGCAAACCAACTACAAGTTCTTCCGCCATGAAAATATTCATTAGAAATATGGTGAGCTTGAGGTGCAAACTTTTTGTCAAGGACGAATTGAGCAAGGAGGGGATTTCATTCGGCACCATTGACCTCGGTGAGGTCGAAGTCAGCAAGCCCTTGTCGCCCGCCCAGCGTGATAAATTGCAGGAAGTTTTCAGACGCGCGGGGTTGGAACTCATGGACGACAGTAAAACAAGGCTGCTCGAAAAAATTAAAAATGTCATCATCGAGATGGTGCACTATGCAGATGAATTGCCGAAAGTGAATTTTTCGGAATACCTCAGCACTATGATCGGAGTGGATTATAAAAAGCTTTCCACCCTTTTTTCACAAACCAAGGGCATGACCATTGAGCATTATATTATCCTGCACAAGATTGAAAAAGTAAAAGAACTCTTGATCTATGACGAGCTCACCCTTTCTGAAATTGCCTACCGGATGCACTACAGCAGCTCCGCCCACCTCAGCAACCAGTTTAAAAAGGTCACCGGACTGACTCCCAGCTTCTTTAAATCACTACGCTTACAGCGTCAGGCACTTGAAGACCTGTAAATGATGTAGCGAATTGAACGGCTTGTGTAGGACGGTAACCAAAACAAAACATCATCTTTACACGTAATTAGAACACTATAATGAAAAAAGTAAAACTCAAAACTCCGGATCAAAACGAAAACAGCTCCAAGGAACTGGATAAAGGTTTGGACCACGTCATTGTCGAGATTGTCGAGTACATCGACAATGCGGTCATGAGCCGCACCATACTCAAAAAAATCACGGGCAATGTCACGGCCATGTCGTTCAGTGAAGGTGAGGAGCTCAGTGAAAAGACCATCCCGTTTGACACCTACATTCAAATCATCGACGGCACAGCCGATATTACCATCGAGAAGACCACCCACCACCTCGAGCACGGATCGGGCATTGTGATTCCGGCGCACACCGTGCACCGATTCAATGCGAGTCAGAAATTCAAAATGATCTCGACCATGATCAAAAGCGGGTACGAAGAGGTTGCCTAAAGCAGGCGGGCAGGCCCAGGCTGCAAGGGAGAATAAAAACCACCTGACTCGGTGGCATCACTCAAAATTTACACCTTGTTCTTCGAATTGTGTACGCTAAACACCTGTAGGATATCGCATCTTTGAAGGGTGCAACAACGCTGTTGCATATAAAACCCCTACTGAAATGAGTGAGAACAAAAATTCGGAGCACAAGTCTGAAAACGAAAAGAAAGAGAACAGCTCCAAAAGCAACATCCCTTTCGCCGCGTCAAAAAAGAAGCGCGAGGACGACAAAAAGAAAGAGCAGCAAGAGGCCGACAAAAAGAAAGTCGAAGCCAAGCAAAAGTAATGGCTCAGTTACAATTTAAGAAAGGTGCAGTGAATCAATCACTGCACCTTTTTTGTTTTGCGGGAAGTTATTCGACATAAAGTTGTAAGCCTAATATCCAATTATATAAGGCGCAACCCGGGTAGGAAATACACCTTTGTTAAGAACCCAACCCGCAAAGCATGAAAAACCTCAACACGCCCGATTACAAAACGTACTGCTTCGTTGACACAAACGATGCAGAAGCGCAAGACAATGCCGAGGCGCCGCGAGAAAGAAAAATCGAAAGCCTGACAAATTTGCCCCCCCGGGACCGATCGGGAAGTAATTTTCGGGGCCATATAAGCCGAAAAAGCCGCGCGAGAATACACGCAGGGCAAGCCGGCATCCGGCCGGTGCGTTTCGACAAATCCTCACAAAGCATCCATGAGGAGGGCAACAAGTCGAACTGTGACCCTTCGAAAAAACAACAAGCACGCCCGAATCCTTGTGATTTCAGCGCGGCATACCCCCCAAAGAATTGCCGTCGAGCGTACGAGCAAAAGTCCGCTTCGCAGGCCGCCCATTCAATAATCTATGAAACACCAAGGTATTATCTCTTTCCGGCTGCTTGCCGGGAGGAGGTGACGCCGAGGTCGAATTCGCAGCAAAGGATATCTGCCCCTTTAGACCTTAGAACACTGCCTTCGGCAAAGGCAGGCTCCGGAACGCAACCATCGCCTTTGAGACAGCCGACCAACCAAACTTCAACTTTACCGCTATGAAAACACTACACATCACATTCGTTCTCACCCTCATGATTGCCGATGCCGATGCGCAGCGCGCCCTCGACCGGAATTTGCAAAGCGCACCCCCCGTCGAAACTGTTAACGTCA
>PXBH01000134.1 GCA_003565555.1 Cryomorphaceae bacterium
AGTGGCTAAAACATCCCGAAGGTGCGCCCGTTATATGCAGGCGCACCTTTGCTTTATGCGAAAAATTTTTGCCATCCCACCGGGACCTTCCGTAATTTCCGGACTGCAGATCTTTGCGGCGACGGCTTTCCTTCTTGCGTCGCCCCGGCTTTCTGCGCAAAACCTGATTTCCAACCCGGGATTCGAAGATGTGCTCACCCCGGAAGCATACAACTGGGTGCAACCCCAAGGAGATTTTTATCATTACGAGCAAAAGAAGCTGACAGGGAATGAAGGCGCGCGCACCGGCGCTCATATCAACGGCATCTGTATGTACAGCCATGAACCCAATGAGTACCTGCACATCAAGCTGAAGGATACCCTCAGGGCGGGAGAGCGCTACGCTTTTTCCGTTTTTGCACGGCTTATGCCGGCAAAATCTCAAAATGCCCACGCGCAGAAATACATCGGAGTTTTCTTCGGTCGCGAACGCCTGAACACCCACATCCCCGGCGATTTTTACCTCGAACCTCAATTGCGCTTGAAGCTGCCCCGGTCTGATCGGTTTGCCTGGTTTCCCCTCGCTGATACCCTTACGGCAAAAGGCGGAGAGCAATTCATGACGGTGGGTTACTTTCCGGAAATTGCCCGCGCGGAGGCGCGGGAGAACGCCTCGGATGCCTTTATGGCCGAAATCGAACGGGAATATGCCGCGCTGACGAATGCACAAAATACTGACGACGACAAGCGCTGGCTCTACCTGCCCCGCGAGGAGCAGGAGGCTTACCTCAAAGAGAAGAAAAAGCGCGACAGAAAACTGCGGAAAAAACGAAAAAAGCTCGCAAAAAAAATGCGCGGCAATTGCCCGAACCCTGCGCGTCCGCAAACGGCCAAGGCATCGGGAAAGCAAGTCCCGATTCCCGGCGAGGCCCAATCGGGACCGTTCAGGGTGCGGTACTATTTTGACGATTTCTGCCTTGCACCCTTGATCGAAGGCCGGGCGCGGTGTGATGCGGAAGGAGAGCGGGTCGATGTACAATCCCTGAAAGCGGGAGATACTTTCTCTCTGCGCAATGTCTTTTTCGATACGGATGAGGATGTTCTCCTCAAAGAATCGGAAGTGCAGCTCGAGGCCCTCCGCGTCCTCTTGGAGTCGCGCCCCCGTTTGGTCATCGAGATTCGCGGCCATACCGACAACCGCGGCTCTGCCGATTACAACCTGGACCTCAGCCGCCGAAGATCGGCAGCGGTGGTGGACTGGTTGATCGGAGCCGGCATTGCTTCCGATCGGCTCTCTTCCCGCGGCTTCGGGGAAACCGCGCCCGTGGCTTCCAATGAGGATGAAGCGGGAAGGGCGCTCAACCGCAGGGTTGAGTTTTTCGTGGTGAAGTCCGATTAAGACGCCGGTACACTTTCTTTTCCTATTTTTCGCCGATGGAAAAAAGGACGGCCGATGCATCGACGGCCCTGAAGAAGAACGATCCGAGCACGGTGAGCGCCTGGGCCATGTATGATTGGGCCAATTCGGTGTACTCCCTGGTCATCACGAGCAGCATTTTCCCGATCTTTTACGAGAACGCCACTACCGCTGCCGACGGATCGGACGTGATCGGTTTTCTCGGATTTCAGTTGAAGAATACCTCCCTCTACTCTTATACCCTGTCCGCAAGTTTTTTGATTGTGGCATTGATCTCTCCCCTGCTTTCGGGCATCGCCGACTATGCGGGAAGGAAAAAAGCTTTCATGCAGTTTTTTTGCTACTTGGGCGGGCTGGCGTGCATCGCGCTTTCCCTCTTCAGTTTGGATTACCTCACCTTTGGCTTGGCCATGGTGGTGCTGGCAAGCGTGGGATACTCGGGCAGCCAGGTATTCTACAATGCCTTCCTTCCGGAAATAGCCACGCCCGAACATCAGGACCACGTGAGTGCAAAGGGTTTTGCGCTGGGATACATCGGCAGTGTGATCCTGTTGATTTTGAACCTCCTCATGGTCACCCGCCCCGAATGGTTCGGCCTGCCGGACGGGGATATGGCGGCGCGGATCTCCTTTGTAACCGTCGGGATCTGGTGGATCGGCTTCGCGCAAATCACCTTTCGCAAGCTGCCCGGAAATGTACACGGTAAGAAGGTCCGGGGCGAATACCTCTACCGCGGCTACCTCGCCCTGCGCAATGTATTTCGCGAATTGAAGGCCACCGATCGGCTCAAAAAATACTTGCGCGCATTTTTCGTCTTCAATATGGGGGTACAGACGGTCATGTACATGGCGGTGAGCTTCGCAAAGAAGGAGATTGAAGGCATGCCCGACGGCGGACTGATCACCAGTATCCTGATCATTCAGGTCATCGCCGTGGCGGGAGCTTATTTTTTCTCGTGGCTGAGTTCGGTTTTGGGCAATCTGCGCGCCCTCTTTTTCGCGGTCATCACGTGGATCGCTGTCTGCATCATTGCTTATGTCATCGTCACTCCCGTACAGTTTTACCTCCTTGCCGCGCTGGTGGGTGCCGTCATGGGCGGTATTCAGGCCCTGAGCCGCAGTACCTACAGCAAGTTTCTGCCGGAGACCATCGATCATGCCTCGTACTTCAGCTTTTATGATGTGAGCGATAAGGTCGGCATCGTTTTCGGCACCTTCAGCTTCGGGCTGATCTATCAAATGACGGGAAATCTGAGAAACTCCGCACTTGCCCTCGGAACCTTCTTCGTAATCGGGCTTGTTCTCCTCCTTTTGACCCCGAATAAGGAACGGGGTTCTGTCAAATAATACCGGGACTTTCTACCTTCACTCCACCAAAACTTCATCAGATGCGTATCATTTTTGCCACCAACAATCCGAACAAACTTGCCGAGATGCGCCATGCCTTGGGCGACCGCTTCGAGTTGCTTTCTCTCGAAGACATCGGCTTTTCGGGTGAAATACCCGAGACGGGCCGCACCCTCGAAGCCAATGCCCTCCAAAAGGCCAATTTCATTTTTAACAAATACAGACAACCCGTCTTCGCGGATGACACCGGCCTCGAGGTGAATGCCCTGCACGGCGCACCCGGCGTGGATACCGCGCATTATTCCGGGAGCCGCGACCCGAAAGCGAATATGGCCAAGCTCCTGTCGGCCCTGGAGGGCAGCGCCGATCGCAGCGCCGTGTTCAGGACGGTGATCGCCTATGTCACGCCTTCTAACCGTGAGTTCTTTACCGGAGAGGTATTCGGGAGTATCACGGAGCACATGCGCGGGAGTGAAGGCTTCGGATACGATCCCGTGTTTTTGCCGCAAGGCAGCGACCTGACTTTTGCGGAAATGGGCATAGAGGCTAAGCGCGAAATGAACCACCGCGTTCGCGCGCTGGAAAAGATGGTGGCGCGCTTAAAAGAGATTTCATAATTACCGTGTATTTCACAATCCCTGACGGTAATTCTCGTCACGGCGGTGCGGGTGGCGCGAATCACCGCCTTTTCCGTACCTACTCCAAAGGGGGCGGCAACTCTGCCGATGCGCGGTCGGCTCAGAACTTGAAGCGCGCCTGAATCTTAATCTCCGAGCGGGTATTCCCGTCGATCTGTTCGAGGCCGGTGCCCACCTCTTGGCGGTCTGTGAAATAAAACTGCGCCCACCGCACCCAGAGATCGATGTTTCGGTTGATGTCGTACTTCATCATGAGGTAGGTTCGCGTGCCGCGCCCGCTGTATGCCGGTATCGAAAAGAAGTAAAGTACATCGTTCTCATAGGCGTACAGACGGGAGTCAAAATTATCGGTTTGGAAGAGGGCATACCTTCCCGTAAAAGTGATCGGCACTTTTTTCAGCTTGTAGGAGATGTCCTGAAAAACCAGATATCCCTGCGAAAGCGGCTCATCGCCCCGCTTGAAGTCGACGTACTCCACGCGCGAGCCCAGGCGGAGGTTTCGGCTCACGCGGTAGATGAAATTGATGCGGGCGTTTTTTCTCGGGTTGGGGACCAGAAATCGGATGCGGTCGACTTCTTCACGGGTATTGATCTCCCGCAAACGTTCCCTGTACCGGAAGTAGATGTTGATCCGGCTCGTGGGATTGTATTCCACCTGCCCGAAGAAATCGTAACCCGATGAAGGGGCATCGGTCTGAAACCGAAGCCACGGAAACCTGAATTGATCGATAAAGGCGTTTACGGTCCACTTGCTGAAGGGGCGAAACTCCAGACCGGCGTATATCCCCGTTTCATTTTCCGTCTGGGAGCCCTCACCGAAAGACACGGAGGCCACGGGCTGAAAGTCTTTTGCATAATGCCTTTGCGTAACGTTGAGCGATAGGCGGGAGTGCAGGTTGATATTGACCCCGTTGATGGTGGCCAGCCCTCCGTTGAGGCTGCGCGCCGTCTCACCGAACACGAAAAAATTGCGGTACCGCCAGGCGTAGTCGATCCCCATCGTGGCATTCTCGCGGCCTTGGAAGCGAAAGGCGCTGTATTCTTGGTTTCTGCGGTTCAGCGTTCCGTCGATCCGCATGTACACTCCCGTGACGCCGATGTGGAAATTGTCTTTGGTGAAGTCCAAATTCCCGCCGAAGTGCTCTTGGAAAAGGGCATTCTTATTGGCCACCTCCCGGGGGGTGCGGTGGAATCCGCTTTCCTGAAATGCGCTCACCACAATTTCAGGCTCGAAAAATGTGTCTTCCCCTTCCTCAGTGCTTGCGTCGGTAGTTACGGTGGCGTCGATACCTTTTCCGGAGTAGAAGCCGGTGACTTTGAAATTGCCCGCTTCCACGGTGGTGGCAGCTCCGCGCAGGAATAAGTTTTCATTGATGGACGTGTAGGGGCGCAAGCCCCCGCCCAGCTGGGCAATGCTGGTGCTGAAAGCACTTTTTCGGTTAAAACCGAGCCCCGACCAAAAAGTGAGGCCCTGACCGAACTGGGCTTGGTAATCCCCGATGGCTATCGATTTGAACCGTCCGAAATCTTTGAGGAAAAGGTGGGCCGAATTAAAATCAAAACCCTGAGGTTGGCTCCCCTGAAAAAACTCCTCCCCCGCATCTTTCTCCCCGGTGTACCCGAAACTGATGCGGTCGCTGAAGCGGTAGCGGTACCGGAAGAAGAGACGGTCCGGGGACCCGAGGTAGCGGCGGTTCGGATTGGCTTCCAGCTCTGCATCATCAATGGGGCTGTAGCCCAATTGCTCTTCGAGAATGCGCTGCCACCGCATCACCACTTCGTGTTTTCCGTAGTCCTTGAGTTTTTCGAAGGTGATTTTTTCGCGGCCGTCGTCCGGCTCGGCCACAATGAAGGGGGCCAGGAGGTCGGCAATCTCTACCGTCCAACCGTCGATGCGGGGAAGCTCGAATACGGAGAGGATCGGTCCGTACTCCTTCCGGTAGTTGATCAGCTGCCCGATTTGGTAGTTGTTGAGCAGCCCCAAGGTGAAAAGGTCGTCTACGTCGGCCGTGTTGATGTTCAGCGGAAAATCGTAATAAATCGTGAGCTGCTCGAAGAGTGCATTGTAGTCGATGTTTTCGTTTTCCGCGGCTTCCGCAATCTGCTCGATGCGCTGCTCGATCACATTGGCCTTTTGATCGGGATCAAACCGCCTCACCTGTGCCTGAGCGGCGCACGCGAAGGCGAGGAGAAGGAACATGATCCCGAGTCGTCTCATTTCGCCGACGGAAGGTAGGTGAGTGACACTTGCGGGGTATAGCCCAGCAGGCTGTGGTAATTTCCGGAAAGGTCGAAGCGTAAATTATTGAATTCCAGTCCCAATCCGAAGCTGAAGAGGTTGGGGTTCGTTGAGGTCCCCACGCGGATATAGAGAATGTCGGCCGGATGGTATTCCACTCCCGCCCGCACGGAGGGTTTGTGCTCAATGTCTTTTTCTACCTCCGCCGCGGCGTAGAGCTCATCCGAAATGCGGTATGCGGCCCCCACGGCAAGCACGGTGGGGAGGCGCTCGTCGTTGAAGTCGTTGAGCTGTGCGCGAAAGGGGTTGAAGAGGTGGGTGCTCACGGTTACCTTTTCGGAAATTTGCAATTGCACCCCGAGCTCGGCGGTGAGGTTGCCGGTGCTGCCGTAGTTGTCGGCTGCGATGCGGGTGGAGTGGTAACTCATGCGTACCCCCGCCGAGAGCGTGCGCGCCAACTGAAGCGCATAGGCCGCGCCCACATTGTTTTCTTGATATACCGAATAGCCGAAGCCGCTGTAGCCTACCGCCACGGTGCCGTTGCCCAAGGGATTGGCCACTGCAAAGCCCTGATGGCTGAGTCCGTTGACCAAAAATCGGTTTTCGTAAAAGGCCCCCGCGGTGAAGGCATCCACACCGGCCAGCCCGGCTTGGTTGTTCCAGAAGCTCCACACATCGGTAAATCCGAGTGCGGCATTGCCCATGCCTGCAGCTCTGGCGCCCGTGGGGTCGTTCTCGTTGCCTGCAAATGCCGCGGCGGGGATCATCCACAGGAGGAATAAAAATCTCTTCAAGTATCCGGTATTTGCCGCAAAATACGAACGTTTGTTAAAAAGGCAGATGAAGATAGCGTTAAATGTGGAGCACCCGAACTCCGCATCTCCCGACGCCTTTGAGCGGAGGACATTTATCTCCCGGGCAGTCTTATCTTTGTGCGACGAAACCCGGCTTTACGGCTCCCTTTTTTGCCGACGCATTGGGAGTCCGCACGGAAAAGGCCGCCGAAAATTGCCGCCCCACACCGAAAAATCACCCCGCCATGAGCAAACCCGACTGGAAGAACGCCAAGATTTACGAAGACATCACTTACCGTAAATGCGGAGGCACCGCCCGCATTGCATTCAACCGCCCCGAGGTGCGGAATGCATTCCGGCCCAAAACGGTGGCCGAGCTTTTCGATGCCTTTCTCGATGCACGCGAAGATCCCGAGATCGGGGTGGTGCTTTTTTCCGGAGAGGGCCCTTCACCAAAGGACGGGGGGCACGCCTTCTGCAGCGGCGGCGATCAGCGCGCACGCGGGCATCAGGGCTACGTGGACGAAGCGGGAGTGCCCCGCCTCAACATCCTGGAGGTGCAGCGCCTCATCCGCTTTATGCCCAAGGTGGTGATTGCCGTGGTGCCGGGCTGGGCCGTGGGCGGAGGCCACAGCCTCCACGTGG
>PXBH01000037.1 GCA_003565555.1 Cryomorphaceae bacterium
GAAATCGCAGGGGAGGGGGACCGCGCCGCCAGGCGTGGGGGAGGGGTCCGTCAGGGCACACCCTTAAACTTAACCTTGAACCTTAAACTGGCGCGTAGCGCGCCCACTCTATTGGTGCAATACCCGGGCTGTTCGCCCTTATACCGTATAGTAGTGCTCCCACCCTTCGCGTGGCGATGGTCCCTTCAGCAACGCATTGGCTTGGTCATTACCGATAATACGTTTGGTCACCGGATCGAATTCAAGCGAGGTGTTCAACTCTTGGGCAATTGCGCCAAGGCAACACATCTGGGTGAAGGGGCCCGCGATATCAAGAGTCGAGCGGCAGGTGCCTTCCCCGAGTGCCGCCCTCACAAAACTGCCGAAATGATCCACGCCACGGCCAAAACGCGGCAGGTCCTCTTGGACCTCGCGACGCCGCGCTTCCGGGATAACGGTCAATGGTCGCGCATGCGAGATCCCGTGGAACATATGCTCACCACCAAGGAGAAAGCGTCCTGCAGGGCCATAATCTCCGGTTTCGCCCACAGTGGATTGTCCGAATTCCGGCGGAGGGGTCGGTTGATTGTCAACCCCTTCATACCAGTAGATGTCCACAGCCCGTCGCCCATTGTCTTCCGGAAAATGGAACTTCAGGGTCGATTCCAATGGGAAGATATATGGATTGGGCTGTTTGATATGCTCCAGTTCCACCCGTGTTGGCAAACCAAGGTTTAGAAAGTGATGCGCGGTATCAAGAATGTGCGGGGCCCAGTCGCCCATGGCACCATTGCCATAGCGATACCAGCCACGCCAGTTGCGGGGGTGAAAACGATCACTGAACGGCCGTTTTTCGGCGGTTGTATGCCAAACGTCCCAATTCATATTTCTTGGGATGGACTCACCTTCAGGGAAACCGCTTACATCCCCCCATGGATGCCAGCGCCGCCGCCCATTCATATAGGCAATGATGGTATGCACGCCCGCAAACAGACCGGCCTCGGCAAATGCCTTGTGTTGCTCGTAATTTTGACCTGAAAAGCCTTGGTTTCCAACCTGTATTGCGACCCCATATTTTTCGGCGGCCTCCATCAAAAGCTGACATTCCTGAAAGGTGTTGGCCAGTGGTTTTTCCACGTAAACATGCTTACCGAGCTTGATGGCGTGCATGGCTATCGGAAAATGTGAATGGTCGGGCGTATTAACCGCGACAGCATCAATATCGTCGGCCATTTCGTCGAACATCACCCGATAATCGTCAAAGACCGGAGCATCCGGGAAGTCTTCGCGCGTTTGCATACAATCGTTTTTCTCCAGATCCACATCGCACAAAGCGACCACCTTTACGCGATTTTGCCCGCCGAGAGCACGTGTATTGACCCTTCCCCGAGCACCGATGCCGACGAAGGCCATGTTTAAGGTGCGACTCGGTGCCTGATCCGCCCACAAGCGCGAGGGAAGGATTAACGGTGCCGCGCTGGATGCGGCAGCAATTTTTAAAAATGAACGTCTATTCATGGGGTTACTTTATACTATTTGTTTTACTTTTACCGTAATGGTTCCACCGTTTCCAGATGCCCGGCAGCCTGACAAGAACTCTTCGGAATTTGAAAAATAAGGCAAGCCCAATTCCCAGAAATCGTCTTGCCCGCGTTCAATTGAGACTGGTGGGCAGACGCTTTGCTCGGGTTTGGAGATTTTTTCGAGGTTAAAGCGCTGACGGCGCGAGCGGACCACCGCAAACGCCCCGAATCTGAGATTCGAGGCTACGAACCCGCCGCCGTAGCCTCCATTCTCGGAATGGGGGCGTTTGGGCATGCGCGAACTAACCGCCGGGTCACCCCGCCGCCGCGATTCCAAAGCAATGGCGACTTCGAGCGCTGACGGCGCGAGCGGACCACCGCAAACGCCCCGAATCTGAGATTCGAGGCTACGAACCCGCCGCCGTAGCCTCCATTCTCGGAATGGGGGCGTTTGGGCCAATACACTCTGCCCACCACTTTCAATTGCACCCCGCCGCAACGTTTTTTTCCTTGCGGCGTTTTTTTTCGAGTGATTCAAATGCTACTAATGAAATTGACCCTTTAAAACACGCTGTGGCCATGCTGGGCCTGCTCTTACTGGCGCCGTTGTTGTTGGCATCTGTCATTTTTGATGACGGATTCGACAGCGGGACGGGCGCATGGTTTACCGGAGGTACGGGTGGCACGCTGGAGCATGCCTCGGGCCAGCTCTCCTGAACGCCGGGCTCGGCGACGGGTATGTCGCAGGTGGTCGGGCGGAGTTTTGCGCCGCAGTCGATTGAGGTGGGCGACCGGATGCGCATCAACGACTCCTATGCCGGGACGGGTCGCAACTTCCACTCCGACCCCCACCGTATCCCGCTCAACATGATGAGCAATGCCGCCAGTGCCGGATCGAATGGCGATCCCGATATTATCGGCTGCACGCCGCGCGGATCAACCACCTCGCACATGTTCCGCGAATACTACGTGCGCAACGCGATGCTGGCCGCCGTCTCGGCGGGGATGTCCTTTGGCCGTGGGCCCTGGCTGCTGGAGCACCCCGAGTATGAGGCCATCGCCCTGAAGGCCGCGCGCTGGCACGACCGCTACGCGCCGTATATCTATAGCGCGGCGATCGACAGCCATGAGACCGGCTACCCGCATACCATGACCCCCTTGCACATCGCCTTCCCGCAGGATGAGGCGACTTACAATCTGATCAGTCGCACGCAGCAGCAATACCAATGGATGCTCGGGCCGTCGATGCTGGCGGCACCCTTGTTTGGGAACGACTTTGAGACCGCCGAGTCGCGTGATGTCTATCTGCCCGCTGGCCGCTGGATCGATTACGAATCCGGCACCGTCTATGAAGGCCCCACCACGCTGGAGGACTTCCCGATGCCGCGGGATCGCATCCCCGTCTTCATCGGCGGCAAGGGCGTGATTGTGGGCAAGTCCGCCGACGAGCCGGATACGCTGGACGTGGAAGTCTTCCCGGTGACGGAGGGATTTTCCGAATACACCTACACCTGGATCGACGGCAGCACCCAAAGCCGGATCACCTCCAACAACGCCGGTTGGGACCCCGCCACGCTGCAAGTCCACGACGTCACCGCCGATCAAGCGGTCGCCACCGAGCACGACGCCACGCGCGGCTCCTTCCGCTTCCGCCTGACGCCGGGGCACGACTACGAGCTGACGGGCGGTAGTCCTTAGTCGGTGGGCGGTGATCGGTGGACGGTGGGCGGTGAATTGCTGCAATCAAGGAAGTGGGACGCCCTTGATGGAACCTGAGTTTGTCGAATGGTCACCCCACACTCGGTGAATAGCCGTGAGCCGAAGCACTTTACGGCAACGACCCTTGCCGACGGCACGGAGTTCGTCATTGGCCCGACCGAAGGGGCTGATGACCGCGAGGACAAAACATTCAAAAAAAAGCGAAATTTTTGTTGTTGACTTGAACAGGTAACGGATCGAATGCCCTTAACGATTGCTAAAAAAGAAATCGAATAAACAATAAACTACTATGTTAAACCAAATCCAAACCACAATGAAAACACTCAGCTCAACACCTCCGGCCACCCGCGCGACGAAGCGTCTTGCCGCTGTCGGCATGACCGTGGCGATGCTCGCTGGCTCCGCCTTCATCCCCGGTGCGGCACACGCGTCTACCATTCTCATCCAAGAAAATTTTTGATGGGGGCGATTCGAGTTTAGATGGGAAGATCGCGAGTGAATGGAATGCGGATCTGAAGCAATCTCACTGTGAGCTAAAGGGCTAACTGGTTGCCTTTTGGTCACTGGACACCAGAATTCCCTCAAATGTTATTAAAAAACACCTCCCCTCAGCAGCATTCGCTTACGCTGTTTTTCCTCTTTGTTTTGTTGGCTGCTCTTTCTGCGGACCAGCGAGTTTTTGCCGAGTCGGAACCGGCGGCTCCGCTCGCCCCGTATGGCTTGCTGACGGAGCTTCACCCCCGCCCGCTGGCGGTGGAGGATCTAACCGCACCCAGACTGAGCTGGATCGTAAAGGATCCACGCCGGGGTGCGCGCCAATCCGCCTATCAAATCCTGGTGGCATCCGATCCGGAACTATTGAAACCCGGCGAAGCCGATGTTTGGGATTCCCGGCGGGTCGATACTTCCACTTCAACCTCCGTTCCCTATGCGGGACCCGCGCTTGAGCCGGCCAAGCGCTACTACTGGACGGTGCGCACCTGGGATGAATCCGGTGCTGTTGGTCCCTTTGCGGAAGCGGCGGTTTTTGGATCCGGGCTAAAAGATACGTGGACCGCCACACCAATCTGGGCCAGTGAGGAAGCGGTGCCAGTGGATGCAGAACTTCCGCAAGCGTGGCAGGATTACCGCTTGTCCGTTGATTTCACGATTCACCAAGCAGCTGCGGGTTTACTGTTTCGGGCAGCCGATACTGGTAACAATTACTTCTGGCAGTTCCAGGTCGCGGACAACAAGCTAGCCCGTCATATATTTGAGGACGGGCGTTACAGGATCGAAGCCGAGCCGCTCCCCTTTCACCTGGAAACGGGGACGCCCTATCGCCTTGTGATTGAAGCCATCGGCGACAAAATTCGCACCTACGTCAACGGCCAACTCATTGACGAGTGGCAGAATGATCGCTTTAGCGCGGGTGCGGTGGGCATTCGCCACGGTCGAAGCGAAGAGGCTACCTATGAGAATCTCACCGTAGTGTCTCCCGACGGCGAAGTGCTCTATGCCTTCGAAGAAAATGAGCACAACGGGATGCGTGTTGGCGTAAGCGAGCGTTTTCTCTTCGGGAGCGATCAGGGACGGGACGACTATCCCCGATCCGGCGATCACTGGGCGTTGCTGCGCACGGATTTTACGATACGCGACGCGCCAATTGCCCACGCCACCCTCTATGCCACAGGCATTGCACCTGAGCGCGCGGCTCAACACATTTTCCGTGCCACGCTGAATGGCCAGTTTGTCGGCGTTGGCCCCACTCGCGGATACGACGGAATGATATTCTATAATGCCTTTGATGTAACCAATCAATTGCAGCCTGGGGAAAACGCACTGGGCTTTGTGGCCTATGCGGAAGAGGGACAAGCGCTTCTAGCACAACTGGAGATTGTCTATGCGGATGGAGAGCGGCAGCGAATTGCTACTGATACAAGCAACTGGCAGGCGCGCAGTGGTTCGGATCTGTTTCTTCATGTTGGCAATTCGGGAACCAATTTTTACTGGGCTCCGCGTGAATATCTGCGCTCAGATCGTTGGCCGCACGGTTTCGACCTTCCGAATTTTGATGCTTCCGCATGGAGCAGTCCGGTTGAGCGCGAAACTTTGACTGGATTGACTGGTCTCGGCACCCGCAACTTAAAAGAGGAGGTCCGCAAGCCGATTAACATTGAGTCGATTGGAGCTGGTGCGTATCGGCTGGACTTTGGTCGCAATGTGGTCGGTGGGTTGCGTTTGACGGTCGATGGAGAACGCGGCCAAGAGCTGGATCTTCGCATGGGCGAGGAGCTAAACGACGACGGATCGGTGCGCTTTCGGATGCGCACGCGGAACCACTACCGTGACCGCTGGACCCTCGCGGATGGGGAGCAAACATTGCAGCATTTCGGCTACCGCGTCTTCCGCTATGCGGAGGTGCATGGCCTGCCAGAGGATTTTAATACCGACGATCTCGTCGCGGTGGGATTGGTCTATCCTTTCGACGAGGAAGCGGCGGCCTTCTCCTCCTCGGATCCGCACCTGGATGAGGTTTGGGAGTTTTGCCGCGACAGCATACGCCTGCTGAATATGGAGCTCTACATGGACACGCCGTCGCGTGAACGCCGCGCCTACGAGGCCGATGCCTATTTGCAGCAGCTTGCGCACTACGCGCTCGACCGGGACTACACGCTTGCGCGCCACTCGATCGAGTATCTTTACTTCAACTACACCTGGCCGACCGAGTGGAAGTTGACTTCACCCTCCAATGCCTGGCGCGACTTTCTGCAAACTGGCGACCCGCGTTCGGCGGAGCGATACTATGAGCTCCTGCGCGACACCAAAACATTGCGCCCCTTCATGGATGATCGCCATTTGGTGGTGAAAGATCCGGGCGGACGCCACCATCGCGATAGCTGGACCGACATCGTTGACTGGCCGCGCAGTCTGCGCGATGGCTACGTCTTTAGCGATATCAACACCGTCATCAACGCCTACAATTACCGCGCCCTGCGCGACTTGGGATCGCTGGCCGAAGCAATCGGACGTGGGGATGAAGCCCGTGACTTTTCCTCTTTGGCTCAAAACGCCGCCGCTGCCATCAATCAGCATCTTTTCGATCCCGCCGGAAATCGTTATCGCGATGGCTACGGGATCGACCATCACGCCTTGCACGCGAG
Organism: Cryomorphaceae bacterium; assembly: GCA_003565555.1. Lineage (GTDB taxonomy): Bacteria > Bacteroidota > Bacteroidia > Flavobacteriales_D > Cryomorphaceae > T3Sed10-241. The sequence continues at coordinate 6,365 of PXBH01000037.1, forward strand.
CATTTTCCCTCTCGCTTACGGCATCGGCACCGAGCGCGAGGCAACCGCGGCCCAGTATCTTATCGAACGCCGGATTGTGGGTAATATTTTTTCGGCAGCCTTTCAGATAGAAGCGCTCTTTGCGCTGGGTCATCCGGAAGCGGCGCTGGATTTGCTATCGAGCGATGACATCAAAAGCTGGCGCAATATGATTGCGATCGGTGCCGGAACCACGATGGAGACATGGGATCCCTCGTTTAAGGGCAACACCACCTATTCCCATCCCGCTGCCGCCTCGCCCGTGTATCTTCTCCCAATGGGCCTTTTTGGAATCGATGCGATTGAGCCGGGTCATCAGCGCTTCACGGTCGAACCGCGACCCGGAGATCTCGAAAACGCCTCTATCCGCGTTCCGACACTTTCCGGAACGATCAAGGCGGCCTTCACGCAGGAAAACGGCAGGCTGACCTTCCATCTCACCGTGCCAGCCAACACCATGGCTGAATTGCGATTGCCCACTGGCGACATCCGCAGCCTGCGCGAGAGTGGCAGGACGCTGACCAACACGGGGCCGATCCGTTATCTAAGCTCGGACGATCGTTCCGTTCAACTGCAAGTTCCATCCGGCACTTAC
>PXBH01000236.1 GCA_003565555.1 Cryomorphaceae bacterium
AACAATTGAGTCTTGTCTGCAAAAGATGATGTGAATCGATCGATTCCTCTCGGCTTAAATGCGGTAAGCAACCCTGCCATATCAGTTGGCGAAATAGTGCCCTCATCATCTGACAGGTAAAAATTAACAAGATTTCGCCAAAAAGTTCTTTCGACCTTTCGCGCATCTTTCCACTCAGATTCTGTTGCTGACATGTAAGCGGTGTAAGGTGATGCCGACATTTCGTCAGAGGTAATCGATTCATTAAGCATTGACATTGCGAGATTTTGAAACGATAATTCCTGTGAGGCATATAGTGCCTTGACCAAAGTGGCGCTGTGATAATTTCCGGTTTCATTTATTGCCGTCTCTACCGCCTGTATGTCATCACCGCTTCGAATCATTTCGAGAATTTCCTGAGTCATGCCGTTATCGACATACGCTGCTAAATAATCTGTTTGACTCCGATAGGATTCTGCCGCTTCCCATGCCTCCGAGACAGATTCAAACATTATGGAATCAGAACTGTCGGCTTCCGTTTCACTTTGACTCTGTTGGAAAAGGTCGGGGAAATTCGATGAGTTTAACATCGGACAAGAACTGTTAGGATCCCAAACACTATCAGAACACAAATTAAGGTTGACCACGTTATTTCCCGTAAATTTTAGCGGAACCCATAACCACGGAGGAGCCCAAGGAATGGTATCGTGATGTCTGTACTGAATTTCCAAACCCGGCGGATACATGCCGGTTGCGCTTACGCGAAAGTCCATATGGCCTGACCAAGTATGGCTGCTGTGACTGAATAAATTTCCGGCAGGCCCGGAGCTGTTACAAGCTCCTTATTCGTCCGAAATATTACCCGTCATCACATAAATATCAATTTGTCTTATGGGGTAATTAAATGTATTACAGAAATATTGCAACCCCGGGTCATCGAGTTGCAAGTTTCCGTTTACACCCTGCGAAACCGCACCGAAACGTATATCTTCAAAAACATTTCTGTAGATATAGTTGTCCTCCTCACCCGAATCCGAAATCACCAGTCCGGCGGAAATCGGAAAGTTGACCCCTGTTTCATGCGAGAACTCATTGTTCTCGACATCGTATCCGTGGCAAGCCGTAAGTATGACACCGCGCGTGGCGTTCTGTCTCGGTATGGTGAAGGTATTGTCGAGCAGTTCAGGATAAAGGAAGTTGCTCAGCGATACTCCATAATGGTTCAAGTTAAAGTCTGCGGCATACACCTTCAGCTTTCTGAGGTTATTTGTGCTGTTCAGACCGCTCACACCTACGTGTAAATTATGAAACTCAGATTTTTTGCCTTGAATACACGGTTCGAGATGGATGCCTGCAGGATTAATGCATAGCCAGTTAATGTCTGCGCCCGAATCTATTGTCCGTACTCCGTATCCGCGTGATTTCATGGGCAAGAGAGGCAATGAATTCTTGTATTCATTCCCGAGCAAACGGATCAATGAAATACCGACCAGCTCCACATGGGCATTCAATTGCGGAATGGAATCGATAAGCGTACTTCCCCAAGTCCAGTCGAACTCGCATCCGCGGACTGTCGATTTATTGGGTATCTCATACTCTTGACCGGTAACAGGTGCATAAGGCTGAAACTTTATACCTGTTCTGTTGTCAATGAATGACGACTCGGTGGCGGTTGCAATTCCCCCGCCGTATGCTTCATGCTCTCGAGAACCTACAAGAACACCGATTTCTGCGAGCTCGACTCTACTGCTGTCGTACATGCTGAATTTTCCTTGAGGTGTTGTAGGAAATGTGGGCTTGGTCAAGCCGTCCCAAAACATGTAGGGCTGCGGCTGATTCGGATAACCCCAAACCTCAATGCCCTGCCAATAACGCATTTCACAAGTATCAGATTTGGTGGTATCCGGACATTCATTAAATATGCTGTCAGCACAAGAATAGTCTAATGTGAAAACAGAATTTTTCAATGAAAGCATGGCGCCCCGGGTATTTTCATCACCTCGCTCAATAATCACACGTGCTCCCGGTTTGAAGTAAAAGGTCATGTAACGAATGTCAATATCAGCACCTGCTTTGATAACAAGCTCTTCTCTAATGGTCACTTCGCTCTCTCCGTCGGTAAACGGATTCAAGTTCGGCGACCAGACTTCCGTACCTTCGGCAGTGTGGGCGTCAAGTATAAAGCCGTTTCCTCCGTATTTTTTGCAACACTCGCAGCTGAATTCGGCAAAGTTACCGTAGTCATCATCATCCACCTGATCGGGGAGCATGTATCTCATCATGGTCGGGCCCAAAAGCGCGTCGCTTCCGTAGCCGGGAGTTATACCCTGATGGGTAGGAGCAAACGCCGCCAAAGATGCGGCCGGAATTGACGCATCAGGCAACAGACCGATGTTTGCATCACTTGTCAGAAAGAGATCGTCACCGTACCGCTCAATAAAGGATTGCCTGAAGGATTCCATCGAAGTCGGGATAGTCGCTGACACGAATGATTCTGTTTGGGTGTCCCAAATATCGAGCGCATTGGGCAGTGAAGGGGTTTGTTTGTGCGTGAAATACAAATAGCGTCCCGAAGCATCAAACTCGACTCCATATGGTTCAGCATCTCCCAAATTAACAGCTTGTTCAGAAGATGATATCACTTCAAAATTTGAGTTAAGATCAAGTATTTTTATTTCGTAGTCGGAATCGTTTATTCTCAAGCCCGGTATGGCCAATCGAATCATTCCGTTATCCGGCTCGATCAATTCCATTTCTGTTCGAACCGCAATATTTGCAGGCATCAAACCCGTCGCATATACATAGTCATCAAATTCTAAATCATCTTCAGTCAGCCTGTAGCGTATCAAATTATAGCCGTCATCTACAAAGACGTATCGAAAGCACCCGTCGATTAGCTTGGTGGCTGCTATTTTAAACCCTTTTCTTCCGTTGCCTTGCTGCCATTGATTCCCGTTGAATGAGAAACCGTAAATTTCAAAAGCAGGATCGTAATGATCAATTCCATCTCGTTCGGAAATATCAATCAAAAAGCGGTTCGGATGACTTCCCTGCTGCAAAAGCTTTCCCGTTGCATAGGCGTTTTGTGTATTCTCTTCTTCTGTATCCTACACACCCATATAAATTCGATTCCGCGAAGAGGTGTTGTGATTCAAATCATTCTCGGCAGTTCCCGGAAAAATGATGGCAAACTTCGTGCATGAATTGCCCATGGGCAAAATCAATTTCTCTGTGAATCCGGGCCTTGTACGGATTGAGGGCCCGCCTTGCAGTGTTCCCACTTTCCATCCTCCACGGTCATAAAGGTTTTCATCCACACTAAAGAGAAGCAGATCGCCCGAAGGGCCGGTATAGCCGGCAAAGGAGTAATTTGCACTCTCACCTTGGTAGGCAAGTTCAGGATCAGTTATGGGATCAAGCCCGGGGGGAAACGGAGGAGAAGGGAAATCAGGGTTATCAGGTGTTTGGGGGAGGGGGAGGTAAAAACCCTCAGGCTGAAAATTCCCTCCCGGCATCACCCAATTCGGGTTTTGGGCGCTGAGCGGGTAATAACTGCATAAGCATGTCAAGCAAAACAGCATAACCGCACTAAAAAAATGTGTCCTTTTTCGCTTCATTGTGAATATTTTTAAGGGGTTAGGCGATGAAGGTGCAAAAAAAGAAAAAGCGACATTTACGCAATGACAACCAAAAAAGTTTTCAACAAAACACGCAAGATCAGGCTGCTGCTGCTTTTGGCTGTTTTTTTTGTGGTGTCGCCGGGATTATTGCATGCTCAGGTTTTATTCGTTGAAGACTGTTTTGTAGGAGGAGTAACTGTGACCGGTGCCAATACCTCAGGTGTAGCGATGGGAGTGCAGGCCGATGTGCGTTGGGAGCCCGGCTTCGAGGTGCGCAGGATTTATGCCGTGACCCACCGCTTAGGGTGGGTAGCGCCCCATACCATGTTTGTAAACGGTGGAGCCGTGCACTGGGACAGCAGCTCGCAGGTAGGGCCCGAAACCCCGCTCTCCAACCCGTGGAGCCACCCCTTTGCCGTTCATGTGCAGGATGTGACTGAGACGGTCATGATTGAGGACAGTGTGGCCATTATTGACCTGCCCCCACAGCAATTTTATGACAATGCCTGGAACTGGGGCTGGTGGTCTATTTATCTGGTCATCCTATATGAGGCACCCCACATTGATCAGGAGATATGTTATAGATTATACACGGCTGATCAAAGGCAGGACATGGTTCAGAACTTCCAATTTGCTACACCTTTGTATTTGCATGATTCACCTTTACTGTTAAGTTTATTTTCAACCAGACTGATGGCGCTTGATAGTGATAAATCAAGGGTTTGGTTAAATGATGAAGTGCTTGGTGATCTCAGAGGGAATGATCTGACTGTACCTCCGACCCAAGGTGCTCAAGGGCACTTTTACTACGAATCTAATGACGCCAAAGGTCTTACGGGAGACACTGCTAATGGCCGGTTTTTCCATCATGACGCAGTGGCCCTTCTAAACGGAAAATTAAGTAATGAAAGTCAGCAAAATTTGTCAATTTCAAAACTGACCCCTTTGTCTGGCGACCCTGGAGACAACCTCCACCCCGCATTCACCCTCGTTTACACCCCCTCCTGCCCCGTGATCTCAACGGACGATATGGTGCGCGAGTACGAGCTTTGTCAGGGTGACAGCGTTCAGCTCTCGGGTGTTTCGGGGTTTGACCACTACAGCTGGTATCCGGGTACCGGCTTGAGTGACTCTGCGGCAGCAGCGCCGCTATGCTCACCGGACAGCAGCGGGTGGTATATGCTGTCCATGCGCAATAACAGTCCCGTAAACGGCTGTCCGCAGACGGTGCCGGTCTTTGTGAAAGTCAATCCCATGCCACGGCCCTCTGAAGTGAGGCCGTTCAGAAGCACCTGTCCTGAGCATACGGGTACCGTACACTTTTTGGAAACCGGCGGTACCGCACCGCTCACCTTTTTCGTTGGAGATGCGGATCAGGAGAACAACTACTTCGACGGAATCGCCCCCGGCACCCATTCCGTATTTGTGGAGGATGCGGCGGGATGCCGCTGGGACAGCACGGTGACGGTGGGTATGCGCGTTCCGCATACGGCTGCATTCACCGCAAACCCTCAGACGGGCACCACCCCGCTTCAAGTGAACTTCTCCAACCAAACCCAAGGCGCTACAGACTATGTTTGGAGTACGGAGGGGGCCGTTTTCAGCACTGCCGAACACCCGGCTTACACCTTTGCTGACTCGGGTGCCTTCGAAGTGGAGCTTATCGCTTTTCGCGGAGATACCCTCTGCGCCGATACGGCAACCATCACCATCTTTGTAGACCCCGGCATCGAGCTCGAACTGCCCAACATCATCACCCCCAACGGGGACGGCCGCAATGACCGCCTCATTGCCCGCGTGCTCGGCGCCCGCAGCCTGCGGTGGGAGGTCTTCAACCGATGGGGGCAATCCATGCACAGCGGTGAGGCTGCCACCTCGCCCTTCATTCACGAAGAGGTGTTGCTTTGGGATCCGCCCCAAACCGCTCCCTCGGGCGGCAACCGCAGGACTTCCCGCCCCGAGGCCTCCGTCAGCGACGGGGTGTATATGCTCGTCTTATTCATCGAAGGCATCGCCGGCAATACCGAAGAGGTGAAGCAAACGGTGACCGTTGCGCGGTAATCAATGAGGCATGCTCCGATCGATTCACGATCTTCCTCCGAAGAAAGGGAGACCCGCCTCCGGACGGGTAAGCACTTCAGTCGTGCCTTTTTTCGGGTGATGTGGAGAAGAAACAATTTGTTTTTTGAACAGCGTGCACAGCGAACTTCACTCAGAACATAAGCGCAGTCGCAATGCGCACCGGGAGGGTGTTGATGGCCCGCCTGCTCATTTTTTGGGTGAGACGGGGCGCGCACTTTCTCTCATCGGCCGGGCGAGAATACAATGCCAAGGCCGGAGATTGCGTGCAGCCGAAACCGGCCGGGGGAAACTATCATTGTCACCTCACCGTTTCCGCCAAAAAAAGCCGGAACCATCGGTTCCGGCTTTTGAATCCGTGCGGAAGCATTCCGCTTATTTTTCGTCTTTGACTTCTTCGAAGTCTACGTCGGTAACCTCTTCATCAGAGCTGCTTTCAGCGCTTTCAGAAGCGCCTCCGGCATCTCCGGAGCCCTGTTGGCCGGCGTTGTACATTTCCTGCGAAGCTGCTTGGAATACCGTGTTGAGCTTTTCGATGGCGGGCTCAATGGCATCGACATCTTGGGCTTCGTGGACTTTCCTGAGCTCTCCGAGTGCGTCTTCAATGGGCTGCTTTTTATCGGCGGGGATTTTATCGCCGAATTCTTTCAGCTGCTTTTCCGTCTGGAAAATCATCGCATCAGCTTTGTTCAGGGTCTCGATTCGCTCTTTGGCTTTCTTGTCCGACTCTGCGTTGGCTTCCGCCTCTTTGCGCATTTTCTCGATCTCCGCTTCCGTGAGTCCGCTCGATGCTTCGATGCGGATGCTCTGCTCCTTATTGGTCGCTTTGTCTTTGGCGGACACGTTCATGATTCCGTTCGCGTCGATGTCGAAGGTCACCTCAATTTGAGGGGTGCCGCGGGGTGCGGGCGGGATGTCGGTGAGCTGAAAACGACCGATGGTACGGTTGTCGGCAGCCATGGGACGCTCGCCCTGCAGCACGTGGATGTCTACAGAAGGCTGGTTGTCACTCGCGGTGGAGAAGGTCTCCGATTTTTTGGTCGGGATGGTGGTGTTCGCATCGATGAGTTTGGTGAACACACCGCCCATGGTTTCGATACCGAGGGAGAGGGGCGTCACGTCGAGCAGGAGTACATCCTTCACTTCACCGGTGAGTACGCCGCCCTGAATGGCTGCTCCGATGGATACCACTTCGTCGGGGTTTACACCTTTCGAAGGGTCCTTTCCGAAGAAGCTTTTCACAGCCTCCTGCACGGCGGGAATTCGGGTCGAACCACCCACCAGGATCACTTCGTCG
>PXBH01000072.1 GCA_003565555.1 Cryomorphaceae bacterium
GCCCGCGACAGCCACGAGCCGGGTACGGACGTTTTCGAAACCCTCCAAAGCTACGCCGATGCCGTTGTGGGCATGGAGTGCGATCCGCTTCCGCAAATTGTGCTGAACGCAAACGACGTGAGTCCCGAAACCCTCGGCTTCCGCCTATACCCGAACCCCGCCCGCCATACGGTGACCCTCGAGAGCCTCCGCGGCGCCGCCGGACACTACACCATCTTCGACCTGCTCGGCAAATCGGTGGCGCAGGGCAACACCACCGGTGTCCGCAACGAACTTTCCGTGGGGCATTTGCCGAAAGGCATGTACCTGCTCCGCTACGAGACGGAAGGGGAGGCAGCGGTGAAAAAACTTGTGGTGGAGTAGGGGCGTGTGCCGGGCTTGCCTGTGTGAATCCCTAAAAATATTCGAGCTCAGGCAGAAGCCCCTTCCCGGATGCGCGACGGATCCCGACCTCAGCGCGCGATCACCACTTTCCGGACACCGACCGGCTGACCGGCCGCTTCGGCGCTGAGAAGGTACACCCCGGGACTCAATCCTGAAATGTTGAATTCCGTACGTTCGGAGCGAACGGCGGTTTTTTCAAGGAGGCGCCTGCCGCTGAGATCTGTGATCGAAAACACGAGATCGGGCGCTGAATGACCCGGAAGATCGACGAAGAGCACGCGGTCTGCCGGTACGGGGTACGCAAGCGGTACATTTTTCGTCACGTCGCTCACCGAGAGGAATTCTGCATTGTAAGGTTCGGACATCGCGCCGCAGCCGTTTTCATCTTCGACATGCACGGTGTAGGTGCCCGATTCGGTCAATTCATGTTCGGGGCCGTCCGCACCGGGAATCGGCGCTTCATCGAGGTGCCATTGGTAGCTCTGATAGATCCCCGCCACGGAGAGCAAATTGCTTCCTGAGGCCTCAATCACGGGAGCCTCGGGAGCCTGGTCTATGGTAACAATGAGGCTTTCTGACACGTTGCAAAGCGGATTCGACGCGGTGAGCACGATGTCGTAAACCCCCGTAGACGGAAATGCATAGTGCAGCACGCTGTCCGTGCCGAGTACCTGCCCTCCCTCGCTCCACGAGTAGGTGGTCACCCATGCTGCGAGTGATGTCGAAACAAGGGTTTCGCCTTCACAAAGCTGACCGTCGCCATCCGCGCTGAAATCAGCCAACCCTTCGCAGGAAAAGACGGTATTGCGCCCGAGCGTCGCCTGGGTTGTTTCGCCTGAGGCGCTTTTCGTGACCATACCTTGCATAATTTCAGTGTCGGGAGCAAGTTCCGGTTTCTGCGCCGCGGCAAAACAGACAAAAACCGGCTCGGCAGTGACGTCATTTTCCGGAAAGGCCATCGTGATGACGCCCGTCGAGCTCACCGATATCAGCGGCTCCACCGTCCACGATACGGGGCGTAAGCTGTTAATGTCAAGATGATTTGAGACGGCAACTGCCATTTCGCCGAGATTGCTTTCAGCAGGTTCCGCGATGAGTGTGTAGCTGAGTACATCTCCGGCCAAGACGAATCCGTGTTCCGTCCAACCTTGTTCCGCGCGCACCTTGCTTTCGGCACTCCCGCACTCCACGGGCAGCGTAGATGTCACTTCTTCGTCGATCTCTCCTTCGGTGCTCTGAACGGAAGCGGTAAAGGTGGCTGTGGCACCTTCGCCCAATTCGCCGTAACCTTCGCTCAGCAGCACCGCCCGAAAACTTTGGGTGGGCTTGAGCTCCGAGAATTCGAAGGTGACCGAATTGTTTTCAATCGTTTGCGGAAGCGGTTCAGCATCCGCGATGAGAATTTCCCCGTCAAAAACCACGGTCACTGTGCCGCCGGCGGTTTCCGTGCCGGTGTTTCTCACCGTGACCACTTGGCGTGAATGACCTTCGCACCGAAGCGGAGCTGAAGTGAGGTCTGCGACAAGTGAATGGGCAGATGCAGTGGGTGCAATTCCCGCAAAAATTTGAGCGCCGTAGTTCTCATGCTCGGGATCGAGGCTGAAACTGAGCTGCTCGGCTGAAGAGGTAACCTCCCAATAGTCGGCATCAATGTGAGGCAAGAGCACGTGGTCGGCATTTGACGAGGCCGACAATCGGAAATTGCCCGCTGAGCTGCTGAAGGCAAAATTGCTCTTCTCGGTCATGCCGACGGGAATGCCGGCGGCGGGATAGTCGTCTCCGTTGAAAATTCCGTCTCCGTTCAGGTCCACAAAAACCAATCCTTCGGTGATGCCTTCCTGCGCGGGTTCTCCGATGAGAAGGAGGATTTCGGAATCGATAACTTGCCTTGTGACCGAAAGGGCCAAGTCATCCGTACCCGATCCGGTAAAGTCGGCTACCGCGAGGTGCATTTCAACGCCGGCATCCTCCGGGGTGAAAAGCACGGTGGAGGTGAAGTCCTCGGCGTCATCTTCGAGCTGCAGCATAATGAGTTCGTCTTGCTCCGATGCGGTAAAAATTTGTTCGGTGCCAAATCCGTTGAGGTTGCCTGTTTTTACGAAACGGGCGTAGCTTCCCTGGCCCGAAACTTCCAGGGGATCGCCGAACGATCCCTGACCCGCATTCGCCCCCCACAATAGAGGAGAAGAGAAGTTTTTCGACCACATGACGAGATCGGGGGCTCCGTTTCCGTTGAGATCGGCATAGGTGTGCCACATGCCCCCCGTGTCGGGCCATCCGGTATTCTCGGTATTGGTTTCAAATTCGCCCGTGCCCGTATTGATCAAGAGCCTCAGGTTGCCGCCTGCTTCCAGGAGTGATATATCGCCGGTGCCGTTCATAGTCAGGTCTGCCGCAGTGAGGCTGCTCAATGCCGACGGATACGTCTCTTCGGGAGCAAATGCGCTAAAGGTTTCGCCCTCATTGCTGAAAATGCGGAGCGTGTAATTGCCGGATGCTTTTTCTGCAGTGATGATTTCCGCTTTTCCGTCACCGTTGAGATCGGCGAGTGCCAATTCTGCGGCGTTGCTGTACACATCGACGGTTTCGGGAGTCGACCACCCGCCTCCCTCGGCAGAAAAAGCGGCGTAAACGGTGTAGGTTTGATCCGCTGTGCGGTGAACGATGTAGGTCAAATCATCGCGTCCGTTTCCGTTGAGGTCACCTGCTGCTCGGGCTGTCACGGAGCCTTGCATGTCTTGCCCGTCGACCTGCAATTCGGTCTGCACAAAGGTCTCCGGTGCGGTGCGCGTAAATATGTTCAGACCCGGGCGGTCGTAATTGACGGTTGCAGTTTGAAGCAACTCGGCTGTACCGTTTCCGGAAAAATCGCCGCCGATCAGTGCTGTTGTTCGCGCGTACTTCCCCAAGGTCCGGTAGGTGAAGTCGTCAAAGCTGTCGCCCCCGTGGTTTTCGAACACCGCGAAGGGAGACAGGTAGGAGAGCTTTCCCGGAAAAATGAGGTCTTTGTGCCCGTTGCCCGTGATATCGGCTGTGAGCGACCTGCCCGTATTGTACCTGGGAAGGATCCCCGTAAACGGCCAGTACGCATCTCCCGCTCCGCTGTCGAAGAGTTCTGAGGAATACCCGCCTGTGTCGTTCGCCTTCAGGATGTACACCAAATTTTTGTGCGTTGAGCCGCAAAATTCCGATACGGCTGATGAAAGTACCTGAACAGTCAGGATAAACTCTGACTTGCCGTCGTTGTTCAGATCGGCGGGAAGCAGTTTTACCCCCGCCCATCCGATGCCGGTATCGAAGCTCGAAGCCGACCATTGGCCCCCTTCGTCGTTCATGATGTGAACGAACTGTTCGTAAGAGAGGCAATCGTTTTCATTATATTTCTTCTCGGAAGTCATCACCACAATTTCATCTTGGCCGTTCCCGTCGGTGTCGGTGAGTGAAAGATGACGGGTGTTGAGTGTGGAGAAACCGTCGTCGGTAAAGGTGTGGTTCAAATCGCCTTCGACAAAATCGAGGTCGCCGTTGTTGACCAAAGAGACCACCGACCTTCTGCGGAGTACAATGATGTCTGTGAGGCCGTCACCGTTGAGGTCTTTGAAGGCATGCCCCCTGTAGCTGTTCGAAAAGCCGCTTCCGCCGCCGCCCGATAAATTTACGGAAGAGGCAAACTCAAATCCGCTGTCGGGATGGTTGGACACCATGACAGCCGCGCTCTGTTGAAAACACACAACGTCCTCATAGCCGTTGTTGTTGAGGTCGGCTGCTCCGAAGTCGAGAAAAATTGTATTGCCCGTCCAAATGAGCGTTGCATCGTAGGCGGACCCCGTATTGGTGAGCAAATAAACGGCCTTTTGACTTCCGTGTTCGGCGTAGACCCACACATCCTTCAGGCCGTCGGCATCCGCGTCGAAAATCAAAAACCTTTCAATGGCGCCCGTTGCGCTTAATATCGAGGTTTCGGAGGCAATTTCACCGCCGACAAATGACAGAAGAAACAGCTCATTGCCCCGAATTGCCAAGATTTCATCCCTGCCGTTATTGTTCATATCGGCGGCGGCCATCGTGCCGTAATCTTCTGAAAAACCGGCCTCGTTTACCATCTCTATGGAAGCAATTTGGGCATGACAGATACCTGATTGCAGGAGGGTGCATGTGAGGCAGAGCACGAACCACTTGAAAGTTTCGAGGGTTTTCATGATTGGTATATTCCGGTTGGAGGATAAAGTTAGCGAAAATCAGTTTAATATGAATGCAGTGGTTTTGTTTTTGATAGGGCTGCCCCAATCCCGCCCGCGATGCGGTGACCCTCGAGAGCCTCCGAGGCGGTGCCGGACATTACACCATCTTCGACCTGATCGGCAAGTCGGTGGCGCAGGGCAATACCACCGGCGTCCGCAACGAACTTTCAGTCGGCCATTTGCCGAAAGGCATGTACCTGCTCCGCTCCGAGACGGAAGGGAAGGCTGCGGTGAAGAAGTTGGTGGTGGAATGAGGCGTTTCTGCTGACCGCAGGTGCTTATCGTGACGAGACGAACCATTTTTTCACCTGTGATCGTCGGAGTTTTCCGTAAAGGACAGTCAAGGCATTCGAGCCCGCCATGATTCGCGTGTAGCAACTGTTGTCCGCGCCGAACTGCCTGTTGAAATACGCAACGGAAGTTACATCACTGCCCGCAAAATCCAGCAGAGACAGGTGTTGTGCATGGTGTTTGATTAGGGCGTCGGTGAGGAAATGAACAGCGCACAACTTTCTCGATTCACCGGTGCTGCATTCAAACAAGTAGTAGAGGCAGCCTTTGTAAACGGCAAAGAATACCGCGCAGAGCAGCTCGCCACTCGGGAGCCGCACCCCCCACCGCGCGGAAGCCGATTATGTGCGCAGCACCAACCGCGAGAGCCGCAGCGGAAACGACAGCAGCGTGGGGCACCAGCTGATCTATGTGCCGATGTGGTCGGCCATGTGGGAGGAACGTATTGCTTTCCGCAAATGGGGCCTCGCCGCAGCGGTGCAGTACAGCTCGGAGCGCTTCACCTCGGCCGACAACAGCCGGAGCCTCGATCCCTATGCGCTCCTGAACCTCCAAGCCGATTACGCTTTTTCCGTAAAGGGAGCAAAAATACGCGCCAACCTCACTGTGCAAAACCTCTTCGACACCGAATTTGTGCAGGTCGTCAACCGCCCCATGCCCGGGCGGCACGTTTTGCTCAGCCTGGAGGTCAATCTTTTTGAAAATACAAATTGAACATCTAAACCACATAAAATCTACACCACATGAAAAAGTTTTTCTCTTTCCTCGCCTTTGCCGCACTTTTGGCCGCCTGCTCATCCGACGATGACAACAGCGCTCCGACGGCTCCTCAAAATCCCACAGACCAAATCATCTACGTGGCCAATGAAGGCGGTTTCAACCAGGGCAATGCCGGCCTCACCGTGTACAATGCCACGGAGGGCGAGGTGCTGCAAAACGTGTATGAAGCGGTGAACATGGAGCCCCTGGGCGACACCTTTCAGAGCATCAGCTTTCACAACGGCGAGCTCTACATGGTGGTCAACAATTCTGAGAAAATCGAAGTCTGTGATCCCTTTACCTTCGAGCGAAAGCGCACCATCGAGGGCCTGGATTCACCGCGCTACATGGTTTTCCTTTCTGACGAAAAGGCCTATGTCAGCGACCTTTTTGCCGACGGCATCCATGTGATCAATCCCGAGGCGGGCACTTACACCGATTTTATACAGACCGGCACCTGGCTCGAAAACATGATTTTGCACAACGGAGAGGTGTGGGCCGCGAATGCCGGCGGCGAAAGCCTCTACATCATCGACCCCGCCACCGATGCGCCGGATGACATCATTGCGCTTTCGGCCGGTCCGAACACCCTCGCCGCGGATGCCAACGGCGATGTGTGGGTGCTCTGTCAGGGTGACTTTGGCGATGAGTTTCCGGCCCTGTACCGCGTGAACGGCGACACCAAAACCGTCGAGGCGACGTGGGGTTTCGGGGAGACGATGGGCTATGGCGGCACCCTGCGCATGGGCCCCGACGGGCAGCACGTGTACTACCTCCTCGCGGGCGATGTGTACAAGATGGACATTTCGTCCACCGAGTTGCCCACGGCGCCTTTCATCGCAGGCGACAACCGCAATTTTTACGGATTTCACATCAATCCCGCCACCGGAGAGATCGCCCTGACCGACGCCGCCGATTTTGTGAGCAAGGGAAGGGTGTACCTCTACGATGTGGACGGAAATGAGACATTCAACTTTGAGGCCGGGATCATTCCGGGGTTTGTGGCTTGGGGTGAGTAAACGGGGGTGGCGCTGTGGTCGCACCCCTATGCGGGTGGCACCATCGGCCCGCCACCCCATCTCACAAACCTTCTGAATTTAGACCCCTCACCGCGCCACCACCAGCTTCTCCGCGTGCACTTCATCGCCGCAGGTGGCCTGCACGATGTATATTCCCGGGGCAATGGCTCCGATATCCATGCGGTGCTCGCTCGCCCCGCCTCCCGCATTGGCCTGCATCACCGGCCGGCCTGAAGTGTCATAAATGGTGATATTGCTCAGGCCCCCACCGGTGGCTCGA
>PXBH01000107.1 GCA_003565555.1 Cryomorphaceae bacterium
ATCCGTACATCTGGCCTATTTTCCCGAAAAGGACGAGGCCGCTGTAGATGAGGAGCTCGAGCAGAAAATGCGCATTGCCCGCGACCTCACGTCGATGGTACTCAGCCTCCGAAAGCAGGAGCGCATCAAGGTGCGACAGCCCTTGCGGAAAATGATGGTGCCCGTGAGCGACGACGCTTTCGAGCGGCGCCTCCGCGATGTGGAGGAGCTCATCCTCGGAGAGCTGAACGTGAAGGAACTCATCTGCCTCCGCGATACCGAAGGCGTATTTGTGAAAGAAATCAAACCCGACTTCAAGAAGCTCGGCCCCCGGTTCGGGAAAGACATGAAAGCCGTTGCGGCTGCGGTGTCTGCCCTCGGCCCGGACGACATCCGACGCATGGAGCAGGAGGGCGTGCTTAACCTCAAATTACCGAACGGAACCGCCGTGGAGGTCACGGCTGATGAGGTGATCATCAATACCAAAGACATCCCGGGCTGGCTTGTATCTTCCGAAGGCGGGTACACCGTGGCACTTGATGTGGAACTCACCGACGACCTCAAGGCGGAGGGCATCGCGAGGGAATTCGTAAACCGCGTACAGCTCTTGAGAAAGGATTCCGGCCTCGAAGTGACGGATCGCATTGCGCTTCAGGTAGAAACGGCTGAGCCTGTGTGGCGGGCAATTGAAGATAATTTGGACTATATTTGCGCTGAAACGCTGGCAGACTCGCTGAAGTCAGTGCCCGCAGTGGACGAAACAGAAGCTAAAACCATCGACATCGAGCCCGAAGTGCTGACCCGGGTGGCACTTCAAAAACTTTAATTTTTTTACCATGGCAGAGGATAAAACAAGATACAAAGACGAGGAGCTGGAAGAATTTCGTGCGCTTATTGAGAAAAAACTCTCGGAGGCCCGTGAAGACCTCAATCAACTCAAGCAGTCACTGTCTTATGCAGACGACAACAGCACCAATGATACCGCATCGAGCTTTAAGATGATGGAAGACGGCTCGGAGACCATGTCGCGCGAAGAAACGGCGCAACTCGCCGCCCGTCAGGAAAAGTTTATTTCCCACCTTGAAAGCGCCATGCGCAGGATCGAGAACAAAACATACGGCATTTGCCGCGCTACGGGCAAATTGATCCGCAAGGAGCGCCTCCGATTGGTACCGCACGCTACATTGAGCATTGAAGCCAAGCAGCAACAAGACCGCCGCTGATTCCGACAGCGCCAAATCTGCGTTTCGGCTTGCGCTGATCACCGTGGCTTCGGTGATTGTCGTCGATCAGGCATCCAAGATTTGGGTGAAAACCAATATGTACCTCGACGAGTCGATCACGGTATTCGGTGATTGGTTTTTTATTCATTTCATCGAGAACCCCGGTATGGCCTTCGGTCTGGAGCTCGGAGGGGCTTGGGGAAAATTGATGCTCAGCGTATTCCGCATTGTGGCAGTCGGATTTATCGGCTGGTATCTGCGCAATCAAATCCGGATCGGATCACATAAAGGGCTCATTTTTTCCGTATCACTTGTTCTTGCAGGTGCCGTCGGCAACATCATAGACAGCGCCTTTTACGGCATTATCTTCAGCGAGAGTCCGCGGTTTACTCCGCAAGTGGCCGAGATGTTTCCCGAGGGAGGGGGCTATGCGGGATTTTTGCAGGGAAAGGTAGTGGACATGCTCTACTTCCCGCTGATTGATACCGTCTGGCCCGAGTGGATGCCGTGGGTAGGCGGAGAAAGGTTCCAATTTTTCAGGCCCGTATTCAATGTGGCTGATTCTGCCATTACGGTGGGGATGGCCCTGATTATCATCAATCAGAAAAAGTATTTCGCTGAGGAAAAAGAACCGGTGCAGAACGCCGACTCCGCGGAAGGGGCCGCTTCAGGAAATGAGCCCGAGCGCGAGTAAAGCCGCAATCAGCTCTGCGGTGGTGTAGGGGCCTTGAATCATGTAAACCGCATCACCCGGAAAGTTTTCCGCTCCTTTATAGATGATACTGTCGTGCACGCTGAGCAGCGCATCCAACCGAAAGGTGCTGTTGCCCCGATACAGAATCCCCGCTTCAAAAGTGTACCTGATCTGAGAAGTGTACATGGCAGTACCTTCATAGACCTTGTTTTCGATCAGGGTGTACACAGGATCGTGCTCCCACCGCGAATTGCCTTCCGTGATCAGGTTTCCCGTGACGGTGTAATAGGCTTCGTTCCAATCGTAGCTGTAAGGCGGCATGCAGCGGTCGGCTTCAATGCGGAGCACGGGCGTATCATAATAGCGGCCGTCGCCGGCAAAAATGAAAGTTTGCGCGGCGCAAGCACCGGCAAGGGCCCAAAAAACTACCGCTGAAAGGATGGCCTTATTCACCCGCCGAAGATACGCCGTCCTCGCGGGAAATCATGCAAGGCTGCACTCCCCGATTTTGCCGAAAGGCCAACAAGTACACCCCGCAAAGTGTTACCTTCGCAATACCAAAACACGAGCGATGTCAGTCCTCACCACCGAAGATAAATCCTACTGCGTAAGCCCCGTGCGCTACACGCGTTTCGAAACCCGTGAAGTCCGTATAGGCGGAATGCTGCTCGGCGGCAAAAATCCGATCCGCGTGCAGTCCATGACCACGGCCGATACCATGGACACGGAAGCCACCGTAGCCGAAAGCATCCGCATGATCGACGCCGGCTGTGAGCTGGTGCGCATCACCGCCCCGAGCAAGAAAGATGCTGAAAACCTCGCTGTGATTAAAAAGGCACTTGCTGAAAAGGGCTATACCGCACCCATCGTCGCCGACATCCATTTCACCCCGAATGCCGCGGAAATAGCCGCGCGCATCGTGGAAAAGGTGCGGGTAAACCCCGGTAATTACGCCGACAAAAAGAAATTTGACCACATCGAGTACACCGATGAGAGCTACCGTGCCGAGCTAGACCGCATCCGAAAGCGGTTTGAACCGCTGGTGAAAATCTGCAAAGAAGAGGGCACGGCCATGCGCATCGGCACCAACCACGGATCGCTGAGCGACCGCATCCTGAGCCGTTACGGAGATACTCCGCTCGGAATGGTCGAGAGTGCCATGGAGTTTCTGCGCATTTGCCGCGACAATGATTACCACGATATTGTGCTCAGCATGAAGGCCTCGAATACCCAAGTGATGGTGCAGGCCTACCGCCTTCTGGTGAACCACATGATGCGCGAAGGCATGAACTACCCCCTTCACCTCGGCGTGACCGAGGCAGGGGAGGGAGAAGACGGCCGCATCAAGAGCGCCGTGGGTATCGGCACCTTGCTGGAAGACGGCCTCGGCGATACCATACGCGTATCGCTCACCGAAGCCCCCGAGGCGGAGATTCCCGTGGCGCAGATGCTCGCGGAGCGTTATGTCGACCGCCCGGGCCACGATCCCATTCCCGAAATCACCGAAAACCCTATCGACCCTTTCTCCTACAACAGAAGGCATACGCACAAAGTCCTCAACTTCGGCGACGGGCAGGCGCCTTGCGTGATCGGCGATATTTCGAAGCGAAAAGAACTTACCCCGGCAGCCCTCTTCGGCTACGGGTACAATTACAGCGTACCGCTCGACAAGTGGAACATCGGCGATCAGGCGGCCGACTTTCTCTACGCGGGGAGCCTTCCGGTAAATTTTGAAATCCCGGGTACCCTCGGTATCATTCTCGATGCGGAAGCCTGGGAGGCCCAAAAGCACCGCGCCCGAATGTATCCGATTTTCGGCATCGCCGAATTGGAAAAAAACGGGGAGCGATCGGAGAAATTGAACTTCATTTCGGCCACTGCCGAGGAGCTGTGGCAACCTGAAAACATCGACTTGCTCAAGCGCACGGAGCGCTCTGTGCTTGTACTCGAAACGAAAAACAAGCACGCCGCAGCCGCTCAGCGCCGCGCCTTTATTGCGCTGATGAATGCGGGTTGTACCGTGCCCGTTATCCTCAGAAGAAATTACAGTGCCCTCGACACCGAGCGCACGCAACTCTACGCCTCCGCCGATGCGGGCGCCCTCCTCATCGACGGGCTCGGGGACGGGATATGGCTCGAATCCGAAACTACCGTACCGAGGAGACTGAATGCCCTGAGTTTCGGAATACTCCAGGCTACGCGCACCCGCATCAGCAAGACGGAATACATCTCCTGCCCGTCTTGCGGGCGCACACTCTTTGACCTGCAAGAAACCACAGCCAAAATCCGCTCCCGAACCGACCATCTCAAAGGTGTGAAGATCGGCATCATGGGCTGCATTGTGAACGGTCCGGGCGAAATGGCTGACGCCGATTACGGCTATGTGGGCACGGGCCCCGGCAAAATCACCTTGTACAAAGAGAAAGAGGTGGTGAAGCGAAATGTACCATCTGAACACGCGGTGGACGAACTCATCGAATTGATCCGCACCCACGGGGACTGGATTGAGCCCAAATCTCTTGAAGCCCAATGAGGGCTGTGGTAGCGGGTGGTACAGGGCTCACCGGAAGTTTCTTGCTCCGCGCGCTTTCAGCGAGCGCAGCCTTCTCGGAAGTTATTGCCCTCACCCGTCATGATAAGAGTGCGGAAGTCCAGAAGATCATTTGGTGCAAAACTGATTACGCTGATCCCGATGCCCTCCAAAAGGCCTGCAAAGGCGCAGATGCAGCCTTCTGCGCACTCGGCACCACCATTGCCAAAGCCGGCAGCAAAGAGGCTTTCATCCGTGTGGACCGCACCTTCGTTTTGAATTTTGCGGAAGCCGCCAAAGCAGCCGGCTGCATGAATTTTTACCTCATCAGCGCAGTGGGCGCATCCTCCGATTCTCGTGTCTTTTACAGTCGGGTAAAAGGAGAGACCGAAGCCTTCCTTCGGGACATGGGTTTCGCGTCGCTCGGCATCTTCCGTCCCTCCTTTCTTGAGGGTCCGCGGGAGGAGCGGCGCCTCGGAGAAAAAATCGGGGGAGGCGTGATGAAGTTGCTCTCGCCGCTGATGGCGGGCCATTATGCCAAGTACAAGCCGGTGCATGTCAAAGTCCTCGCGGAGGCCATGATCGGCGCTGCACTTGAGAAAATCCCCGGAGATTCGGTGTACACATACCCCGAAATCGTGCGCCTCGCGGAGGGGGTCTGAATCCGTCGAATGAATACCTCACGCGTCTGCCCCGGGAACGGGCAGTGCCCGAAGCACGGTACCCAAACTGTCGATGTGTGCGACGTATTCCGGCATGAGGGGATCGGGAACCGGCTCACTCGGCGGAATCTCTTCGCTGTAGGGATCGATCTGCCTGCCGTTTTTCCAGAAGCGATAGCACACATGCGGACCGGTGGCCAGTCCGGTAGCTCCCACGTAGCCGATCACTTCGCCTTGTTTCACCACTTGGCCCTTGTTCACGGCGCGCTTTGACATGTGGAGGTACTGCGTGGTGTAGGTGCTGTTGTGCCGCACTTTTACGTAATTACCGTTGTACTTTCCGTAGGCCGATTCGATCACGGTGCCGTCTCCGGTGCTCATGATGGGCGTTCCCGAAGGCGCGGCGTAATCCGTTCCCAAATGCGCTTTCCAGCGCTTCTGCACGGGGTGAAAACGCTTTTTGGAATACCGCGATGAAATCCTTGAGAACTCCAGCGGAGCTTTGAGAAATGCCTTTCTCAGACTTTCGCCTTTCTCATCGTAATAGCTCACCTTCTCCCCGTCGTCGAAGCGAAAAGCCTCGAATGAACGGCCGCGGTGGCTGAACTCGGCCGCAATGATTTCGTGTACACCTACCGCCTCGCCGTCCACGATTTTTTCGGTGAAAACCGCACGAAACCAATCCCCTTTCTGAATGCGGTAGAAGTCTACCGTCCAGGCGTAAATGTCGCTGAGTTTTGCCGCGAGCATCACGGGGAGGTCATTTTCAGAAATGGTGACGTAGAGTGATGAGTTGATCACCCCGGAGGCTTCTCTGCGGCGGTAGCTCACGGGTTTTGTGCCCATGTAGGCGGCCACAGAATCGCGGAGTTGGTACACCACGTAGTTTTCGCGGTCGGTTTCCACCACGAAATAGTGGAGGGCTTCAGAAGTATCGGGGGCGGTGAAAAGGGCGTATTTGCTTCCCGATTTCAATTTTGTAACCGGAAAAACGTCACGCGAAGCGAGATCAAGGCTGTGGATCACGGGGTAGGACACACCGCGCTTAAGCAGGATATCGGCCAGGAATTCATTTTTGCGGAAGCGCCCCTCTTCGACCAGGTAGGCGTCTTCATCGAGGCCGTAGCGGAGGGCGGGCAGAGCCGCCGCTTGGTCGGCTTCAGCTTCTTCTGCAATGTCGGCTGTCACCTCTTCTCCGCCCCCGCCCGAACAGGACGATAGCAAGGCAAGAGCGCACACGGCGGCGGTGCGAAGAAGGGGAGGAAGTCGCATCTCGCAAAGTTAAGGCATCACCGCAGGGTTCGATCGGCCCGCGGTAGGAGATGATTGACAATGCGGTGTGGATGACGCTGCCCGGCTCAGTCTATTCGAGCCAAGGGGTTGCGTACATTCTTGTATTCGGCTAGCTCCATGCGGATGCTCCCTACGAGTACTTTGGCTTTTGCCAAGACCGGAATTTTGTTTTCATCGTCTGTAATCCAGACGATCATGTCCTCCTCGTTTTTGAAAACACGTCCCTCCTGAAGCACGGGTACAAACTTGAGGCAGCGGTACTTCCCCGTTCGGCTTTTCAGCACTTCACGCCCTATGAATTTGATCTGAAGGGGATATGTTTCTTCGTCAACAAAGGTGGGAATGGTGAAGACGTCCCCGTATTTTACATTTGAAAAATCGAGGGTGCGGGCGTAGTAGAAGGAGGAGAGCATGTCCTGTGCATATTCAATGATTCCGAAGGTTTCTCCCTTATGGGTGCTCACGGCGCCGATATCTTGGTGAAATTTGTAATTCTGATACTTGGTGTAGCTCCCTTCTTTGATGTCTCTGACAAATTCCCACGGAAAGGCGCCGTGTTTGTCGAGGTAGGTCTC
>PXBH01000096.1 GCA_003565555.1 Cryomorphaceae bacterium
CCATAGAGTCAAAAACATCCCCGCCACGCCGTCCGTCCCGAAAGATTTCTGCCGTTCCCCGCGGGCGGCCCGCGAATGCACCAGCGATAAGCCTCCCCCAAAAGGGGACAGGGATTTTTTGACGTAACAATCTTCTTTTTATCCCTTTTT
The DNA here is from genome assembly GCA_003565555.1 of Cryomorphaceae bacterium. Lineage (GTDB taxonomy): Bacteria > Bacteroidota > Bacteroidia > Flavobacteriales_D > Cryomorphaceae > T3Sed10-241. The sequence goes on from PXBH01000096.1 coordinate 151, forward strand.
TTCTGTAGATAGGAAAAACCATTCAACTAAAAATCGGGTCAAAAAATCATGGGTGGTTTGGCCGACGAAAGGTTGTTCAGAAAGACCTGAGTCCCGCCAAAATTCTTGCCCGAACCGAACTCCATTCGGGGCGGGCCTGCCCGAATCGGTTTGAGAAAACCAAGGCGGGCCTGCCCGACCCACTTCTCCTTGATACCTCAAACCGAATTCTACTCGGGGCGGGGCCTTTGCATTCGCTTGACTTTTTAGTCCTTTTGTGTCAAGACAAAAGGACGAAAAAACTCCATTGATGCGACGGCTGCCGCCTATCCTGCACCACTTAGCTTGTTTAACCAAAGCAGTACGAATATCCCGTTGAGCGGTATTAAAACACACAGGCTTAAATTCGAAGTACCGCCATTCTCTGATTGAACCGGGGTATTATCGTCGGGATGATCACCTGAGATAATAATTAACACAGATTTTTATAATTGGTTTTAAATTGGTTATGTAAAATACCAAGATGCGCTGCGGAAGTCAGGAGTGGTGGCGGCAACAACAGAATTTCCCGCCCCGAAGACGCCGTCAGCGACGGCGTGTACATGCTCGTCTTGTTCATCGAAGGCATCGCCGGCAATACCGAAGAGGTGAAGCAAACGGTGACGGTTGCGCGGTGAGCTCCCGGCGCGGCATCACTTACAATTACTGCTGTTCATCTTCAATACATGCTGCCGCGGTCTGAATGCCTCCTTATTGAGGCTTTCTCGGTTGAGAACCGCTGCCGCATCGGCTCATGTGATCCGGTTCAGAAAAAAGATGGTGAAGTATATCGCGAGAATACCCACAATGATCAGCCACACTTTCTTGTAATGCTTCCCCACAAAGGCGAGGTCTTTTCGATAGGCGTAGACCATACCTCCGAGAAATACGGCAACAAATATGCCCGCAAAAATGAAGTGACCCGTGCCTACACCGCTCATGTCGCTGATTTTTTCGGGACAAAGTTAACCTGAAAAGCCGGCAATTGAACATGAGTGCCTAATTTCGGGGCATGGAATCGGTATGGGAAAATTTGGAAGTGCCGATTGAGGAGCTTCCGCAGATTGAGGAAGTTCATTTTCAAAAGCATCCCCTGCGCTACAGGACCTATCGGTACGTGCTGGGCCTGTTTTGGACGGGGCTGCCGGTGGCGGGCACCTCGGCATTTGCCGTGCTTTCGGAAGACCCCCTCGCTTATTCGGTTCCTGCCGGGGCACTCTTGATTGCGGCCTTTGCCTTTTTGGCTGTGGCCAAAGGATACCCGAGAAGGGCCTACGCCCTGCGCGAGCGCGATCTGACCTACCGCAGGGGTTGGATATTCACGTCGATGACCACCGTTCCTTTCAACCGGATTCAGCACACGGAGGTCTCGCAGGGACCGCTGGAGCGGAAATTTGCACTCTGCACCCTCAATATTTACACCGCCGGCGGCAGCACCTCCGACCTTTCCGTGCCGGGACTTGAAGCCGATGAGGCCGCCCGTCTCCGCGACTACGTAGCCCGAAAAGCAGCGCAGTATGCCTGATTGGGACCTTTCGCAGCCCACGCGGCAGAGCATATTGGGTGTGGTAGTCTACCTCCTGCGGAATTTTCGCGCCTTGCTTTCGCTCCTGATTACTGCCGTAATTATCGGTGCGGCAAAACCTCAGGTGTGGATTGTAGTGGGTATTGCCGTGATTCCCTTTTCCGTGATTGCCGCACTTTTCGCGTATTGGCAGTACCGAAACTTCACTTTTCAGCTCGACGGCGACGACCTCATTATCCGAAAAGGGGTGATTTTCAAAGAGCGCACGGTGATCTCGGCCGATCGTATTCAGACCGTGAAGATCGCCGAGAGCATTGTACAGCGCATCCTCGGACTGGTAGCGCTCAAGGTAGATACCGCGGGCTCATCCGGCTCCGAACTCGAGATTCCCGCCCTCGAGCGCAAGGCGGCTCTGCTGCTCAAAGACCTCCTTTACAGGAAAAAAGAAGAAGCCGAAGGCCTTGCGCCGGAAGGTGCGGACAGCGCAGTGCAGCCCGACGGTGCCGAAGATACCGTCCGGGTGCGCCCCGCCACGGAGAAAAAGGTGCTGGTCAAGCTCAATATATTCGACCTCCTTGTGGTGGGCCTTACGGAAAACCACCTCAAGACCGGCCTGCTGGCCCTCGCCGTGGTCTTCGGTTATTTCAGCCAATTCATGGAGTACCTGCAAGACTACCTCGAAGCATATGTAGATGAGTATGCCCGCACCCTGGCCAATGCGGGCATTGCTTTTGCGCTTTCCGCTCTGATCCTTTTTGCGGCGGTCTCCGTGCTGCTTTCGGTGATCCGCACTTTTTTGCGGTTTTTCAACCTGAAGGCCGTTCTTCTTCCCGATGCCGTGGAGATCGAGACGGGGCTCTTGAAGCGCAGTTATGACCGCATTCCCGTCCGGAAAATTCAGTTTGCCCAATGGGAGACCAATCCCTTGCGCCGTCTCGCGGGCTTTGAATCTGTGCGGATCAGGCCCTCAGATCCGGTGGGGCAGGCCAATAAGCAGCAGCGCACGGAAATTCCCGCCCTCCGCCGCAAGGCGAGCGCGGCACTGGCAGCGGGTATTTTTCCCGGTTATGAAGCTCCCGAAGGCGGCTTCAGAGCCTTGGCCTCGGCTTACACCCGGATCAATTCGATCATCGCCGGCGCACTCCTTCTGCCCGTTTCTGCGGTGCTTTGGCACCAATACGGATTGCCCGGCTTGTTTCCGCTTTTTGTACTCCCGCTCACTGCGCTTTTTTCATACCGCTACGGCCTCAAAGTACGCATCCTGTTCGACAGCAGATTTTTGCTTGTCAAAAAAGGGTGGATTTTTCCTTCACGCCTCGTCCTGCCGATTCACAAGCTGCAATCCGTCTCCGTGTCGACCAATGTTTTCCTGAAAAGGAGAAAACTCTGCCACCTAAACCTCTACACGGCTGCGGGAGCCCGCAGGGTGCGTTACCTGAGAGAAGAAGAAGCCGCGCAGATGTACAATTACATGCTTTGGTGCGTCGAGAAGAGTGATGAAGATTGGATGTAAATTGAAACTGAATTTTTCGCGGTGATATTCGCCGTTTTCCCCATTTTTGACCGCTGAAGCCGGATACATTGCGTAAAGTCCTCACATTTCTTCTTCTGTATCTTGCTTTGGGCGCTGTGCATGAGCTGGGTGCACAAAGTCATTTTCGGCGGTATATCAATTTGGTGCTCAACGATACCACCGCTGCAGAACGCACCCAATTTATGGTCTATCCCACGGTAGCCTTCGCGCCGGAGACCAGCTGGGAATTCGGTTTTTCTTCGCTTTTGGTCTACTACGCACAGGGCGATACCGCCAATCGGCTCAGTGAGGTCAGTGCCTTTACCTTTTTGACTTTGGAAAGTCAGTGGGGCCTCTGGTTCGACCATGCGCTCTATTCTCACGAGGACAAATGGTTCTTCCTCGGGCGGCTGCGTTTTCAAAATTTCCCCTTGCGGTATTACGGCATCGGGTCCGATACCCCGCCGCAGCATCAGGCTGTGGTAGATGCCCGACAAATTCTTATCAAGGAGCGGGTCCTTCGTAAGTTGTACAAGGATGTCTTCTTCGGTTTGGAGTTTGATTTTCAACGGATGTCCCGTGTGGATTTTCAGCCCGGACCCGCTTCGGACATTTTAGAACTTCCCCGCGGAGCCGAGGGATCGACCAACCTCGGCATCGGACTGGGCCTGCTTTTCGACAACCGCCACAATGTGCTCAACGTCCGGGACGGATTCTTCTCGGAACTCGCCTACCTCCGGTATTTGCCCGGGTTGAGCACCTTCGGCTTTTCGAGCGTAATCAGCGACACGCGAATATTTAAGCCGGTAGCGAAGAATACGATATTCGCCGGTCAGGTCTTGGGTCATTTCAATTTCGGGGATGTTCCTTTTAATCAATTGGCATTGATGGGCGGTGAAAGCATGATGCGGGGCTATTACCTCGGACGGTTCAGAGACCGCCATCAGGTGGCAGCCCAGGCGGAAATGCGCTTTTTGCCCTTGCCCCTCGGATTTACCAAAAGGTGGGGAGCGGCGGCATTTGCCGGAATGGCCACGGTATTCGACGATTTCGGGCGGGCCACATCCCGCGATTTGGTTTGGTCGGCAGGGGCGGGAGTCCGCTTTTTGCTTTTTCCGAATAAGGACATCTACACCCGCTTCGATGTAGCCTTCACCGCCGAGGGCACCGGATATTACATCTTTATCGGAGAGGCTTTCTGAGCGGGTTCTTGCTTTGTTTCCAGCAGCTTGCGCACCACACTGAGGTCGCTTCCCGCAAAGAGTGCGGTGCGTCCGTCCGTCCCGATTACGATATAGGTCGGGTAGCTGCTCACGTTGAATTCCGACTTGATGTCGCCCGGCCGATCGGGTACCACCATCGCGTAAGGGATGGCGTGTTTGTCTCGGTAAGGGATCACCTTTTCGATGGGTTGCAGCGGATTGACTGCAATGATTTCCAGCCTTTCGGCAAAATCACTGCTCAGCGCCTTCAGCTCCGGTACATCCTTCAGGCAGGGGCCGCAGCCCACAAACCAGAAATCGAGCAATACGTGCTTCTCTCCCCTGAAATCGCTGAGGGAAAATTTTCGTCCGTCGGCATCGGTGAATTCATAGTCGCTGACCTCAAGCCCTTTGGATAAGCGGTCCATGTTTGCCAGCACCTCGCGGGCCGTTTTTTCCGTCAGGGAATGAAGCGCATTGTCGGCAATGCTGTCTGTGATGCGGCGGTAATCTTCGGCGTCGCGGCTGCCTTCGCCCTTATACTTGCCGTGGGCGATGTATACCATGGCCATTTGCGCGGCGGTGTCGTTGTCGAGTTTTTCGAAAGCCTCTTCGAGCCGCCGAATCATGGAGGTGCCCCTCGGCAATTCGCTGTCTGTAAAGGCGACGATGTTCGGTTTCCACCGGTAGTAGCTCTGCAAAAAGTAGGTGTAAAAGGGATTCTCGGGCAGAAAAGGAGCATTGCGCACGAGGCGGTCTTCCATACTTTGAAAGTACGCTGAGACCTCGGGACCCCTCTCCGATTGAATGCAGGGATTGATACTCATTCGGGCCAAGTAATACTCCAGTACTTCGGAGAGGTAGGTATCGTCGGGATGCGCTGCACTGATGCTGTCAAATCTGAGTTGAATTTCTGCCAGGCGGATCAGCAGACTGTCGTCCGGAATGCGGTACAGGGTGTAGCCGCTGAAGATTTCACGCGCTGCTTCGAAGGTGTCGTGAAAGGGGTCGTCAGCGTCGATCGAGATGAGGGTATCCGTCGCTGTGATCCGGTAGCTGTGACCCGGTCGGATGAGAAAGAGGCGGGCATTATCGCCGGCATTCACCAAAATGCGCTGTGTTCCTTCTGTCGTGAAAGTGTGGCTGTCTGCCCCTTCCGGAAAATCAATGGGGGTGTGGTTAATGGCAAGGAAGTCTTCTCTTTGAGAGATGCTTACGGGAAGTTTAGTCTCGATATTGACCTGTAATTCTGCCTGGGCCTTCAGTTCCGGTACGGCCGCTGATGCGACAAGCGCTGCGAGAAAAGCGCGAAAAATCAGAGTTTTCATGTGCGCTAAGATAGGCGATGCGGGGAAGAGATTCCCGACTTTTTGCTGCGGGCGGGGTTGTATCGCATCTCGGGGTGCTGTACTTTGCACATTATCCCGCTCCCCCGGGCAGTCCATTTGCCGAAAGGCCGCTCCCGAAGAGGGCCTGATGTTGCGAATATCGGCTTTGACCCAATCCCCGTGATTGTATCACTTTGGAAAGTGAACAAGGAATACAGCATCCGTGATTTTTCTCCGCACCTTTTTTGGGATACCCGTCGGGAGGATTTGGATTTTGAACGATCTAAAGCCCAAATCATCGGGCAGGTTCTGCAATACGGCCGCATGGAGGATTGGCATATTGTAGAGGCGGTATATTCCAAAGAAACGATCAAAGAGGTCGTTACTCAAATGCGCAGTATGGATCCGGTCTCGCTCTCGTTTATTGCGCACTATCTTCAGCTCGATCTTAATAATTTCAGATGCTACAAGCCAACGCAGTCGACCCCCGACTTTCGGAATTGCTGAAGTTCGCCATGGCCCAACCCGAATTGAACGGATTGAGGCTTGCGGGCGGAACTGCCCTTGCGTTGAGATTGGGCCATCGCCTTTCGGTAGATGTTGACCTGTTCGGAACCATTGACTTTACCACCGTCGACGTTGCTGACGTGTTGGGTCGCTACGGCCGGGCCGAACTCATTCAGAGGTCGAGAAACATAGAGATATACGCTGTTGACGGCATTAAAACGGAAATTGTAAACTACCGCTGGGAATGGCTGCGCCCTACACTCGATGTCGATAACATTCGTATGGCCGCCTCGGAAGATATCGCTGCCATGAAGCTCAATGCCGTGAGCGGGAGAGGAAGCAGAAAGGTTTTTATTGATATCTACGCAATGCTTAAAAATTATGGTGCCGGTCCGCTTGTGTTCACCTCAAAATTTGAATTTCATGACCAATCGGTGAATGATCAGACTGATTTCATGTAATCTGTAAAAAATGAAATACCAACCGTTCGAGGAATGAGCAGAGATTACTTTGTAAGTAAATGATAATGAGGTAATTAATATTCAAAACGGGCGCCTGCTCCAAGAAGGGCATGGCAATTGTTTTTTTGGCCTGTACCGCCCTTTGATAAAGCACAGGCCTTGTGGCCAAAAAAATGTATCGAGATGCTTCGGAGGGAGATGACATTTTCATTGAATTTTTTCTTTCAAGCATCTCGATA
>PXBH01000083.1 GCA_003565555.1 Cryomorphaceae bacterium
CAATGAGGCGGAAGGAACCGCTGCGATCAATTTCGCAAGTGTGTACACCAAGGCATCGATCTTTTTCGACTTCGGTACCTCCGGGTCGGGATTGACCTATTTCTGGGATGACGTGACCTTCGGCGACGGAGATGTGACCGAGCCCCCGGCCGGACCGCTTGAATTGCCCATCACTTTCGAAGAGGACATCGATTACGGACTGGCCGACTTCGGCGGTAACGAATCTGAGATCGTAACCGACCCCACCGACGCATCGAATAATGTGGTGCAAAGTGTAAAAACAGAAGGTTCAGAACCCTGGGCCGGAACCACCGTAGGTGAAGATATCGGATTTGCCGAGCCCCTGCCCTTTGAGCCCGGTGCCACCACCATGACCGTACGCGTTTGGTCGCCCACAGCGGGCATCCCCGTGCGCCTCAAAGTGGAAAACCTCACCGACCCCACCGTTTCCGTAGAAACGGAAGCCACCGTGACCACAGCTGAAGAATGGGAAACGCTGACCTTCGATTTCGCCAATGAGGCGGAAGGAACCGCTGCGATCAATTTCGCAAGTGTGTACACCAAGGCATCGATCTTTTTCGACTTCGGTACCTCCGGGTCGGGATTGACCTATTTCTGGGATGATGTGGATTTCGGCGGAGAGATCTCTGAGCCGACTTCTGTGTGGGACATCATCTCAGGGAGTCCCGAACACATCACACTGACCACGGCGCTCACGCTCGCAAATCTGGATGAAGTACTTCAGGGCGATGGTCCGTTTACCGTTTTTGCACCGACTGATGAGGCATTCGGAGCAGTGGACAGTCAGTTCTTAAACGACCTTCTTGCAGATCCGCAGGGAGACCTCACGGAGGTATTGCTTTACCACGTGCTGGGGGCGACCGTATTCTCAGGTGATCTTTCTGACGGAATGACCGCCGAAACGGTCCAGGGCGAATCGATCGAAGTGAGCATTGACGGCGGCAGCGTCTTTATCAATGCGGCAGAAGTGACCACACCGGATTTTGAAGCTGACAACGGTGTAGTGCACATCATCGATGCTGTACTTCTCCCTCCTTCGTTCACGGTGAGTGTGACAAACCTCGACCGCGCAACGAATCCGGGTGTACTCGCCCCGAATCCCGCTTCTGATTTCGTCAACCTCATGTTTGCAGCGCCCTTGACAGACTTGCTTACCGTAACCGTTTTTGACATCAACGGTCGACAAGTAAAATCACTGCAGGTGAACGCGCAACAGACAGAAATCAACACCTCTGATCTGAACGCAGGTACTTACATCATGACGATTCAAAACGGGGAAGCCCGTTACTTCCAAAAACTGGTCATCACGCGTTGATGCACCTTCTTGTGTGTTAGGTGAAAAACCCCTGTGCGGAATTCCGTACGGGGGTTTTTACTTTGGTATGTTTTTTTTAAAATTCAGTTTCCGTGGCGCGGCTTGCTTTTCGATCCCGGGCGCGTGGGCGTGGCGCGCCGATCACGGGGGTATTCAAGTCTGTAGTTTTCTTTGCGTTCTTCGTACCTGTTGTACTGCTCCCTGTTCAGGATTTTTTGAAGATCGCCTTCATATTTTCGGAGTGCTTCCTGTCTTGAAGGTCGCGTTTCTCCCGAGGTGTTTTCTGCATCGTGCACGGTAGACTCATGGAGATAGTGTGCGGAATTTTGCTGAAAAAGGCGTTCGCGTTGCGCGTCATCCAGCTCGAGATCATCGGCCATACGGTCAGTATGGTTGCGGATGTAGTCACGCGCCGTGCGGTCAAGCGTTTGATCTGTTTGGCCTGAGGCAATACAAAGGACGGACAGGCAGATGAAGGTAATGACAGCAGTTTTCATAGTTCCGGTGTTTTGTACCGCGTATCACCCAATTCTTGTGCCGCCGAGCTCATAAGGGCTCCGAAAAAAGTTTATCGTTTGTTAACCCGCACTTTGAACGGTAGAAAGTGCAGATAACTCAAATGCCTGATCGGGAGAAAAATCCACAACCCGTGGACACCCCGGTCCCGTGAAGGGTGACCGACTGCGGCCCGGAATTGAAAGCCGGGAGCGCAAAGACGGCCCGGAGCGACGAAAAACGGGAAATACAAACGAATCAGTTTCGTATTTTTGCGCGCCCTCAGGGTGAAACGCCGGGGCAAATGCAGTCAATAATCTTCAAAGATTCTAAGAATTTAAGCGCTACTTATGGACCATTCAGAACGCATTCTCTACACCAAGACAGACGAGGCCCCCGCACTGGCCACCTATTCCCTCCTTCCTATTCTCGAAGCCTTTACCCATACGGCGGGTATCAAAATGGAGACCCGGGACATTTCCCTCGCGGGCCGTATTCTCGCTGTTTTTCCCGATAAGTTGGAACCCGCCCACCGCGTGCCCGATGCACTCCGCGAACTGGGTGAGCTGGCCAAAACCCCGGAAGCCAATATCGTAAAGTTGCCGAATATCAGCGCATCCATGCCGCAACTCAAGGCGGCGATAAAAGAACTGCAAACCGCCGGTTACGACCTGCCCGACTACCCCGAAGAGCCTTCAAATGCGGAGGAATTCGACATTAAAGCGCGCTATGACCGCGTGAAAGGAAGCGCCGTGAACCCTGTGCTGCGTGAAGGCAACTCGGACCGCCGTGCGCCGAAAGCTGTGAAGGACTATGCCAAAAAGAATCCGCACAGCATGGGTGAGTGGTCTGCCAACTCAAAATCTCATGTGGACAGCATGCAGGAGGGCGACTTTTACGGAAGTGAGCAATCCCTGACTTGCGCCGAGGCAGGGGCCGTGTCCGTAGTATTCCGTCCGGAAAATTCAGATGCACCTTCCGTGACCCTGAAAAACGGAATCGAAGTGCAAGCGGGCGAAATCATCGACAGCGCCGTGATGCGCGCCAAATCCCTGCGAAGTTTTCTGGAGCGTGCCAAGGGCGATGCCAAAGCCAAGGGCGTGCTCTTCTCGGTACACCTCAAAGCGACCATGATGAAGGTGAGTGACCCCATCATATTCGGCCATGCGGCAGAGGTGTATTACAACGAATTTTTCAAAAAACACGCAGATAAGCTCGAAAAGCTGGGCACCGGCGCGCGCGACGGCATGGCCTCCGTACTTGCGGCGATTGAGCATTTGCCGGAAGGCGAAAAAGAAGCGGCCAAAGCCGACATCGAAACGGCCTACGCACACGGCCCTGACCTCGCCATGGTGAACAGTGATAAGGGAATCACCAACCTGCACGTACCGAGCGATGTGATCATCGATGCATCCATGCCCGCCATGATCCGTACCTCGGGACGCATGTGGAACAAAGACGGTAAAGCCCAAGACACGAAAGCCGTCATACCCGACCGCAGCTATGCGGGCGTATACCAAGCCGTGATCGAAGACTGTAAGGTGAACGGTGCCTATGACCCCGCCACCATGGGCAGCGTAAGCAACGTAGGACTTATGGCGCAAAAAGCGGAGGAATACGGCTCGCACGACAAAACCTTTGAAATGACCGAAGCCGGAAAGGTGCAGGTGCTCGACGCGCAGAAAAATGTGCTGATGGAACACGATGTAGAAACCGGCGACATCTTCCGCATGTGCCAAGTGAAGGACGCGCCGATACGCGATTGGGTAAAACTGGCGGTAAACCGTGCAAAAGCCTCGGGCTCTCCGGCCGTATTTTGGCTGGATGACAACCGCGCCCACGACCGCGAGCTGATCAATAAGGTGAATACTTACCTCAAGGACCACGACACTGCAGGACTTGAGATAAAAATCATGGGGCCGATCGAAGCGACCAAGTATTCCGTAAAGCGCATCCGCGAAGGGAAGGATACCATCTCGGTAACGGGCAATGTGCTCCGCGACTACCTCACCGACCTTTTCCCCATCCTCGAAGTGGGTACCAGTGCGAAGATGCTCAGCATCGTACCGCTGATGAACGGAGGCGGCCTCTTTGAAACAGGTGCCGGGGGTTCGGCCCCGAAGCACGTGCAGCAATTCACGGAAGAAGGTCACCTCCGCTGGGATTCGCTCGGTGAGTTTTTGGCCTTTGCCGCTTCCCTGGAGCATCTGGGCCGAACTTACAACAACACGCGCGCACTGATACTTTCCGAAACCCTTGATGCGGCTACCGGCAAATTTCTGGACGAAAACAAATCGCCCTCGCGAAAAGTGAACGAGCACGACAACCGGGGGAGCCACTTCTACCTCGCCATGTATTGGGCAGAGGCACTGGCCGCACAGGACAAAGACGCGGACCTCGCGGCGGCATTCGCCGATACGGCGGCCTCGCTGAAGGAAAACGAGGGCAAAATTAACGAAGAGCTCCTCGCGGCTCAGGGCAGTGCCGTGGACCTCGGCGGCTACTACATGCCTGATGAGGAGAAGGCTGCTAAAGCCATGCGACCGAGCGCCGTGCTCAACGAAATACTCGGACGCATTGCGGAGAAGGTTTGATTCTTCTTCGACGGTGCCGAACGATAGTTACCGCTCGGGCGGAACTGAAATCAATAAAAGTGAAGGGGCCCAAAGGGCCCTTTTTTTTGGGAGCGGCGCGGAGGTCGTTGAATTTTATGGGGCGGTGGTTTTTTGCGGACGGGTTTGGGTGAGAAGGGCGTGAGAGGGGTGGCCGTTGCGCGGCTACCTTTCGTCCTTTTGTCTTGACACAAAAGGACCCAAAAGTCAAGCGAATGCAAAGGCCCCGCCCCGAGTAGAATTCGGTTCGGGCAGGCCCGCCCTGACGGATCAAGGGGAAGTGGGTCGGGCAGGCCCGCCCCGAACGGAGTTCGGTTCGGGCAAGAATTTTGGCTAGGGTCAGGTCCTCCTGAACTACGTCTCATCGGCCAAACCTGCCATGATTTTTTGACCGGGGCTTTAATTGAATGGTTTTACTTTCCCATAAGATTTTGTGTAATGTCGGAAGTCGGTTGCGTCAAAAAATCAGGCTTATCGCCGGTGCATTCGCAGGCCTCGCGCAGGTAGCGGCGGAGATTTTTCGGAGCAGAGGGTGTTGCGGGGATCTTTGTGGTTTGAAGGGCCGGTGAAATTTCTCGGACGACTTTGTGGGAGAAGGGCGTTGCAGGATGTGGCTGCCGACCTCTACTTGCGTGCGGCGGCCGAAAAATCAAGTTTGCACAGATCGCCTTTGAATACGGCAAAGTTTTCAGCGACGGAAAGATTGGCTGCTCAAATTTTCCGAAGCCGTTCGGTATTGATATTTTTGAGAAAAAGCGGAATCCCCGCCGCCGATTTCGGGGGCAGATCCGCTTCGGAAAAATCAAAGAAGAATGCCAAACGCAAAGACCATCATCGTATCGAACCGCCTGCCTGTGCGCATCGAAAAAAACGACGGCAACCTGACCTACAAACCGAGCGAAGGCGGACTCGCCACGGCGCTGGGCTCTATCTATAAAGAAGGAGACAACATATGGATCGGTTGGCCGGGGGCCTCTTTTGAAAGCGAGGAGATCAAAGCTGAGGTTACCGCAGGATTGAAGCGGGAGAGTATGCGGCCGGTATTTCTTACCGATCGGGAGCTGGATCTGTACTACCTCGGCTTCAGCAACCAAACGCTCTGGCCGGCCTTCCACTACTTTCTGCGCTATATTCGCTTCAACGACACTTGGTGGGAGGCATACAAAGCCGTCAATGAGAAATTCGCAGATGCCATTGCCGAGCAGGCCAATCCCGATGACATCATCTGGGTGCACGACTACCAACTCCTCTTGCTCCCCGGCCTGCTGCGCAAGCGATTTCCGAAGATGACCATCGGATTTTTCCAGCACATTCCTTTTGCTTCCTACGAAGTGTTTCGCACCCTGCCGTGGCGACGAGAAATCCTCGAGGGCATGCTCGGCGCCGATTACCTCGGATTTCACACCTATGACGATATGCGTCATTTCCTGAGCTCTGCACACCGCCTTGCGGGCTATCCGTACACGGGCAACCGTATTGTGCTCGAAGACCGCGTAGTAGTGGCCGACCCGCTGCCCATGGGCATCGACTACGAGAAGTACGCTGAAAATGCGGTGCATCCCGAGGCACTGGAGCGGGAGGCGCGTTACCGCGAAAGTATCGGCCCCCAGCGTTTGCTGCTTTCAATGGACCGCTTGGATTACTCCAAAGGCATTCCCCGCCGATTGGATGCCTTTGCCGAGCTCCTGGAGCGGTATCCCGAGTACAAGGAAAAAATCTCCCTCCTCCTCGTGGTGGTACCCTCCCGCGATGAAGTGCCCAACTACCGCGCCCTGAAGCAGCAGGTGGACGAGCTGGTGGGAAAAATCAATTCAAAATACGGGCGCATGAGCTGGCAGCCCATCCATTATTTCTACCGCAGCTTTCCGTTTCGGGCCTTGGGCGCCTTCTACCGCATGTGCGATGTGGCTGTGATTACCCCCGTACGCGACGGGATGAACCTGGTGTGTAAGGAGTATATCGCTTCCCGCGAAAACAAAGACGGCGTGCTGATCCTCAGCGAGATGGCCGGTGCCGCAAAAGAGCTTGCGGATGCCGTACTGGTGAACCCCACAGACAGCAATGCCATGGTGGAGGCCATGCGCCGCGCATTGGAGATGCCGAAAGATGAGCAGCGCCGCCATATGGAAATCATGCAAAAAGGACTGCGTAAGTACAATATTTTCCAGTGGGTAGACCTCTTCTTTGCCAACCTGAAGCAAGTGAAAGAGCTGCAAGCCGCCATGTCTACACCCCTGCTCACCGACGAAGACCGGCAAAAAATGCTCGACGCCGCAGACCGCGCGGAGAAGCGGCTTTTCATCATCGACTACGACGGTACGCTGGTCGATTTCCGGGACGACCCGGAAGAATGTGCCCCCGATGAGGCCCTGCGCTCCCTCCTCTCCGACCTCGC
>PXBH01000131.1 GCA_003565555.1 Cryomorphaceae bacterium
CGTGGATGCAGGGTTTTCCAAAGGTTCGCTTCATTTTCAGCGGAAGCCACCGCGGGGTGATGACGTCGATGTTTACTTCCGAAAACAGGCCGTTTTACCGAAGCGCGGAATTGATGTCGCTGACGGCCATCGACCCGGAGAAATACCTGACTTTTATAAAGAATCACTTTCTGAAGGCCGGAAAGAAGATTACGGACGAGGTGATTCATTCCGTTTTTGAATGGAGCCTCGGGCAGACCTATGCCGTTCAGTTAATTTGCAACAAGCTTTTCGGCAGATATGACAACATCGGAAAGGATGAGCTCGATGTGGTAATCCGCGAAATTCTCGATCAGGAATCGTCCTTCTTCTCTCAATATGCCAACTTACTCACCAAAACCCAGTGGAATGTACTCACAGCCATCGCCAAGGAGGGCAAAGTCAGTAACCCGCTCTCAGCCGACTTTATCCGATCCCGCGGCCTCACGGCAGCGAGTTCGGTGAGCACCGCCCTCGGTATGCTGCGCGACAAGGAGATCGTCGTCAAAGACGAAAAGGACTACCGCGTGCACGACGTTATTTTTATGCGGTGGATGCAGCGGTTGTGAGGGGGGCGTACGATCCTATTTGCTTTGTAGATGAAATTTTGTTCACAAAGGTTTATCTTCGAACCTCCCTCTTCTGATATATATGATTGAAAAATAAATCAATATCGGGGCAAGTCCGTACAAAATAAATTCAGAGATGTCATAAGTTACAACAGCTGACGAATCCAATAAATAAAACCAGTCAAGGGGCGTAAGCGTCACGGTCTCTTTTTCAGAACTTTCCATGGTGGAATTTGGACTCACCCTCTTTAAAAGAAAATATCCTCTCGTGCGCCATCCGTAAATAAGCAGGATAAAATGTAGAAGTATCCAAAATCCGATGATCAAGTTGATACGTCTATTTTTCATTTCCTTGATCATAGTTGTTGTATTTCCGCAAAAGCGCTCTCAGCACCGCTCAAATCTGCAGAGGCAGTTACGTTCTCCTCTTCCCGAGCGACTGCACCAATACGCATGTTCCAAATATTAAATGTAAGCAGATTTGATCATTGCCGGTCAGATGTTCTCAGTTTTTTACCGGGTTTTTGATCCGCTTGCCCTCATCTCCATTTTTTCCGGTTCCGGCGGACTGAACCGGATGGGTACTACCTTGCATTTGAAGGCTCCTCTTTGCACAAATTTCACTTTTTTGTTCATTGCCTCACTGCGTTGCGCAGGTGCTGTGAATTGGATTGGCTTCTATTGGTCGGAATTTCCGATCAGTTGAAAACCCAAAAGATTTGCCGGGTCAGTGAAGCCGCGCTTTTAATCGGGAGATCCTTCAGCGCGAAAATGCGCCTCAGGATGATTTTTTCCGAGAATAAAATCGGAACGATTTTATTCTCGGAAAAAATCACTTCCCGATACAAAACCGCGAAAAAATATTCCCCAACAAATCATCCGTCGTAATCTCTCCCGTGATTTCGCCGAGGTGGTGGAGGGATTTGCGGATGTCGACGGCGAGGAAATCGCCGGTGATGCCGGTGTCGAGGCCGGAGCGCACAGTGTAAAGGGCTTCGCGGGCTTTGGAGAGGGCTTCGTAGTGGCGGAGGTTGCTCACCACGGTGTCGCCCTCGGCGGGAATGAGGTTTTTGGTGACTTCGAGGAGTTTTTCGCGGAGGGCGTTGAGGCCCGTGCCTTCGGCGGCGCTGAGCAGGAGGGAAGAGCTGCCCTTCCATTTCTCGGCGAGCGATGCGGGATCGGATGTCTTGTCTGACTTGTTGGCCGCGGAAATGACCACGGCGCCTTCGCCTGTTTTTTCGCGGAGGTCGGCGAGCTGTTGCGCCACATCCTCCGGGGTATTGTCGACGGCGTCGGTGAGGAAGATGATAACGGCCGATTTGCCGGCTTTCTCGTAAGTACGGGCGATGCCGAGGCTCTCCACCACATCTTCGGTGTCGCGGATGCCGGCGGTGTCGATGAAGCGAAACCGCCCCCCGCCGATGCTCATCTCGTCTTCGATGGTGTCGCGCGTGGTGCCCGGAATGTCGGATACGATGGCCTTGTCGTCTTCGAGCAGGGCGTTGAGGAGGGTGCTCTTGCCCATATTCGGCGCGCCGAGGATGGCCACGGGGATTCCGTTTTTGATGGCGTGCCCCGCCGCAAAGGATTCGATCAGGGTCGATACCACGGCGGTGATATCGTCCGTCAGGGCTTTCAGGTCGTCGCGGTCGGCAAATTCTACATCCTCCTCGCTGAAATCGAGCTCCAATTCAATCAGCGAGGCAAAGTCGATGAGTTTTTGCCGCAAGGCGTTGATTTTTTTTGAAAAACCTCCCCGCATTTGGTTCATGGCCAGCTTATGCGATGCCGCCGAAGAAGAGGCGATGAGGTCGGCGATGCCCTCGGCCCGGCTCAGGTCGAGCTTGCCGTTGGCGAAAGCCCGCATGCTGAATTCGCCCGGCTCTGCCGTGCGGCAGCCGGCGGATAGCAAGGCCTTCATGATGCGCATCTGAATGTATTGCGAGCCGTGACAGGAAATCTCCACGGTGTCTTCGCCCGTGAAACTCCCGGGCCCGCGGTATACCGAGGCCACCACTTCATCAAGGATCTCACCTTCTTCGCGTATGAGTCCGTAGTGGAGGGTGTGCGACTTCGCTTTGCTCAGATCTTTGGAAAAAAGGTTTTCGAAGGCTGCGAATGCCCGTTTTCCGGAAACGCGAATCACGCCGAGCGCGCCCGTTCCCGCAGGGGTGGAGAGGGCGCAGATGGTGTCGTCTTGATCTGCAAAATACATGCGGCAAAGGTAGGGCAATCCTGCGGCTTATCGCGGTGCGGCGAACCTTGTTTCGGGAATGGAATTTGAAGCAGCGTTGGCGCAATCCTTATTTGACGGCATAAAAAAAGCAGGGCCGAAGCCCTGCTTTCTCAAATCTTAAACTTGCTTGTTTCTTATCGGATGATGAGCTTCTGAACGCCCGTCTTCTGACCTGAAACGAACTGAACGGTGTACATACCCGGAGCGTTGCCGGCCAGGTTAATCTCGTGGTTGGCACCTGTATTCATGCGTACTTGCTCCTGTGCGATCAACCTTCCGTTGATGTCAAACACGCGAATTTGGTACATGTCGGTTTCGCCAGAGTTTACCAGGTTCACAATGCCGTCAGTAGGGTTCGGGAACACATTGAATGCCGAAGACACGTTGTAGTCTTCCGTTGAAACGGCCTCGCAGTCGAGCACTTCACCGGGAAGGGCGATGGCGTCGAGCTGCATGGCAAACTCGTCGGTCACATCGTGGTGGCGGAATGCGATGTAGATTATCTGACCGTTGTAAGCGCTCAAGTCAACTGAACGGCCCAACCAGTCACCTGTTTCCAAGGTTTCTGTAAATACAACGTCGGTGAAGTCGGCGATATCGTTGCCCGTGGCAGACACAAGCACGGAATAGTTCTCGGCAGCAAAATTCGGATCAACCGCACGCACCACATAGTAGAGTGAATCGCCTTCTTCGAGTGAAAGGGGAGGAGTAATCAGGTAGTTGTCGGGAGTCAGCGGCTCGTTTGGCGGCATCCATGACTGTGAGCGGATGGCCCAGTCGCCTTCGAAGCCCGGAAGCCCTTCGGCAAAGTTCCAATCGTTACCGTCTCCGTCTGCATCAACGGTTTCCCAACAGTCTGGAAGCACGCCGCCTTCAAAAGTCACTGCACCTTCCAAAACTACGGGGGGAGCAACGGGCTCCGGACATTCGGCTCCGCCCGAGTTGGTGGTAATCATCGGGAAACCGTTGTCATCATTACCGGCCACGCCGCATTCTTCGGCTTCGTTGATTACAACCAGGTATTGGCCCGATTCGCTCGCAGTCCAAGTGATGGAGCAGCCGTCTCCGTCACCTTCACCGAAATTGTCGATGGCTCCCGAAGGTGCAATGACGGTGTATTCCGGAACCCAGGTTCCTGATGCGCCGTTGCAGTGACTGAAGGTGTAACTCCCACCTTCGATGATATCATCAAATCTGTAGGCCTCTGATTGCCATATTTCAAAGGCAGTCATTTCATTTGACTCACCATTGCAGGGAGTGTCTGACAGGTCTGTCCATCCTGTAGTGGGAGAAGGCTCCACCCAGTCTGTACATTGAGAAAAAGCTGAAAAAGCAGCAAATGTAAACACTGCTGCCAGTAGTAAAGTTTTACGCATGTTACGTGAAATTTAGGTTAATAAAAAATTGCCGTTTCGGCGCCTAAAGGAACTTTTATTATGCAGGCGATAGAAATGTCGTGATGTGAAAGGTTCACAAAATGATGTGAACAACTCGGGCAAAAACAACTTATCAATCTTGATGTTAGCTTCTTGTGCGCTGCGTCAAGCAATGTTCACATCAGCGATAAAATTTGCTTTTTGCGGACACGGGTGTGGTTTGTTTTCGAAGGGCGAAAAATTGTGCGTACAAATGCACAGGTGTTTTATTTTAAGGTGTTTACGGCATAAATTGATCGATTTATTCACGAAAAACCGCTCTGTGGCCGAGTATAACGGCTCACGCGCAAACGTCGTGTCATTGGCCTGTTCTCTCAGGAGTCGACTGAGTTTTGCCTCTTATCGCAAATATTTCAGTCCTGCGGCTGTTTTTCACCTTCCGGCCCTTCTTTTTTCCGATCTGCCTGCAGGACTTGTCCCGCCTGCCGCAGCTTGAGGCCCGTAGCTCGACCGTCATCGTCGCGCTCAAACTCGATGTCGATCGGCGCCACGGTGGCAAAATACCGCGTTTCGCTCTCGGCTATGAGCTCGAAGGCGCCCTGTCCCGTGGCTTGCCCCATCAACACCCCGTCCCGGACGAAAATACGCAGGTCGAATCCGGGCCGTATTTCGTAGTCGCCGGCCAGCCGGGCCAGGACTTTGGCATCCGGTTCGAAGACGTGGTCCGGCAGGTTGAAGGGCTCGCCTTTGAAGGTGTAGCCCGCTTGCTCGAGGGTGAGGTACGCCGTTGAACCGTCATCTTCGCGCGTAAAAACGATTTCCAGGTTGTGGATCTGCGAGAAGAAAACGGTATCGTTGGCCGCCTGCAGCTGCACCCGTTCCTGCCCCGGTATTTGGCAGCTCAGCCCCCCGCCGGCCGCGCGCACGTCCAGTAAAAAACCGGCGTCCAGCGAATAGGCGCCCGCGTACTTGTTGAGCGTTTCCAAAGGCAGCACCTTCGAGGCGCGCGCCTGCGGCAGCTCTGTGGATTCTCCTCGGTGAATGCGGACGGCGGCATCGGCCACAGAACTGTGGTCCGAGATGAAATTGTTCGACAGCAGGATGAGGTGGAGCCCCTTGTCGGGAAAATACATCCAAGTGGAGGAGTACCCGTCAATACCGCCGTTGTGCGCCAGTGCAAATTCTCCCGCCGCTTCGCTTTCAAAAAGCCCGAGTCCGTAGTTGGATTGCACGGGTGTCTTCATCTTACTCAGGGTGGCTTCTTCTTTGAACAGCCCGCCGGAAAAAACCGCTGCAGAAAAAGTGTGGAGGTCATTGGCCGTGCAGTAGAGCGCTCCCGCCGCATAAGGCACGCTCGGGTGCACGGGGGGCACCGCATTCCAACCGCTGAGGGTGGGAGAGAGCCCTTCGCTCAGAGCGATTCTGTTCCGCACTGCATCGATGCCGGTCTTCTTCATGCCGAGGGGGCCGGTCACCATTTCTTCAAGCAGGGCTTCGTAGGGCTTATTGTATAGTTTCTCCAGGACACTCCCGAGCAGAAAGTAGTTGGAGTTGCTGTATTTGTACCGCGTGCCGGGTTCAAATTCAGGTTGCAGGTCGCGGATGCGAATGATCATTTCGTCGGTTCGGTTTTCCCTGTATTTCCAATCCTTCATATCGCTCAGGTCGGTGTAGCTCGGTATTCCCGAGGTATGTGACAGCATTTGTCGCAATGAGATCTGCTCGGCATTGCGCACTTCGGGGTGCCATTTTGCAAGCTTGTCATCAAGGCTGACGACGCCGTTTTCGGCAGATTTCAGCACCATTACGGCTGTGAAGGGCTTGGTAATGCTCCCGATGCGGTAGGCCGATTCGGGGGTGTTCATTTTCACGGTGCCGTCGGTGCCGGGCTCGGCTGCAGCAGGTCCCGTGGCTTTTTCATACAAGATCTTATCGTCGGTGGCCAGCATCACCGTACCGATGTACTTCTTCAGTTCGGCCATACGTTCCAGGTAGGCGTCGAGGTTTTCATATTGGGCCTTTCCGGCAAAACAAGAGAGCGCAAAGACAGCCGTGACAGCAAAGCGGTGCATGGGAGCGAATTTATGCATGGTTTCTGCACCAAAGATGCGCATTATCTCCCGGATTTCGGTGCGCATCACTCCGCCTCCCTGTCGCGGCCGGTCATGGAATCGTTTTCCCGAAAGGAAAAATTTGGCTCTGTTAACATTTCCCGCCGCAGCTTTGCCTTTCAAAATTTGCCGGGGCAGCGTCGAACACCTATTTTTGCCCCCGAAAAACCCCGACAGATAATCAGACCATGTCAGTACTCGTAAATAAAGATTCCCGCGTCATCGTCCAAGGATTTACCGGAAGCGAAGGTACCTTCCACGCTTCCCAAATGATCGAATACGGCACCAATGTCGTAGGCGGAGTAACTCCCGGAAAGGGCGGACAAACCCACCTCGACCGTCCGGTATTCAATACCGTGGCCGATGCCGTCAAAGAAACGGGTGCCGACGTCTCGATCATCTTTGTGCCGCCGGCTTTTGCCGCCGATGCCATCATGGAA
>PXBH01000016.1 GCA_003565555.1 Cryomorphaceae bacterium
GAGCGGATTACAACAAGACCGACATATTTCACCGAAAGCTGCGACCGTTCGACGAATTGGATATTTTTTTGACGAAAAAGGATCAGTCACTCGCCACTGCTATGGGCATAGACTCGGTGTACAATAATACAATGGCTTTGATAGCACCGGGCATAGAGCGTTGTCGGCGAGACTCTCTCGCATTGGTGGTGTACGCTCACAGGATTTCCCCTTCGGGAGGAGAGTACAGCGTACATCCCGCATTAATCGACAGCATCCTTTCTGCCGGGAGTGCCCGGGGAGTGAGGTTTCCGATTTTTTCAAACCGTTAGAATGCGTGCCGTGGGTTGCTACTTGTATGCCCGCTCGATATAATCGATCAATCCGTGAATCACTTTGGCTTACATTTCTTGTATTCAATTGGAATATCCGGTGATAGGAATCTCGATTTCAATGCATCTCGATTACGCTTCGCGTGAGGTCGCTATTCGGTATCCACTGCGTGGATGTCAGGAAACTTGCGCTTCATTTTTTGACTCCGCATTGCTTCGTCAAAAAACACTCGATGTGACGATCACATTTGTTGTAACTGTTTCATTTTAATAGGTTCGTCACATCGAGTGCCGCGACGCAGGAGCGGTGTATCGAGATGATATTATTCCAACACTCCGTTTCTGAATTTTTGCTGCGCACCGTGCGATAGAGTGCAGAACTCGACGTTCCGCGCAGCTCAGGTATGGCGCTCGATGTAGTCGATCAATCCGTGAATCACTTTGATGTGAACTTCCTGAATGCGGTCGGCGTAGCCGGTGAAAGGCACGCGGATTTCCACATCGACAAGGGAGGCGAGCTTTCCGCCTGAATTTCCCGTGAGGGCCACTACTTTGATTCCTTTGCTTCGCGCAGCTTCGGCGGCGAGCACCACATTTTCGGAATTGCCGCTCGTGCTGATCCCGAGCAGCACGTCGCCTTCGCGGCCCAGGCCTTCCACGTACCGCGAAAATACCCGTGCATATCCGTAATCATTGCCCACGCAGCTCAGGTGGGAAGGGTCGCTGATCGAGACGGCCGGGAGCGAGGGACGGTCGTCGCGGTAGCGTCCGGTGAGTTCTTCGGCAAAGTGCATGGCATCGCACATGGAGCCGCCGTTTCCGCAGCTGATGATTTTGCCCCCGCCTTTGATCGCAGCCACCATCATGCGTCCGGCTTCTTCGGCCGTTTCGGCAAAATCAGCGTCGGCCAATACTTTGTCCAAGAGACTGCGGGCTTCGCGAAAGTGGCTGAGAAAGGGAGCGTCCATGGGTGCGGTTTTGGTCAAAAGTAGGAAAGATCGGGGATTTAAGGAGGAACGGAAATTCATTCGTAAATTTTACCCGCAGATGAAGTATTGTCATGGATAATCGGATTGACAGGATTGTAACCGATCCCGATATATGCAACGGGAAGCCCACCGTGGAAGGCACGCGCATCACCGCACAAACTATACTCGGATATCTTGCTTCGGACACGGCTCATGAGGTGTCGGAACAGTACCCGTCACTAAGCGCAGATGAGATTCGGGCTGTACTTCGGGTCTGCTGAAAAGCGGATAAGATATTTATGATGAGAATATTAATGCAAGCATAAAGTTACAAACTGCGCGTGTATTGAACGGCTTGGTCTCAAACCCGTGCAGTTGTGCATCTCTATCTTCGCCCAATCAGCTGCGCACCGTCTGCTTCGCCGGCTGCAACTTGCAGTATGTCAATACAGCTGCGTTTTGACGGCTCGCAGCCGGCACACATCTGATTTTTTCAGCAGACCTGACCTTAACCCACCCCGTCCTACTCCCCCGCCAAAAACCTTCCCGATCTCCCTGTCCCGTTCGGAAATCATAAAGTGATTGCTGTCCTTGATGAATGTCGCGTCGCCGGCTGAATCGCGGGGAAAAACACGGTCGGAAGTGCCGTGGATCCGGCAGTGCGGCCCGTGGATTCTTGGCCGCTACCGGTCGAGCACCGCGTGATTGAGCGCCTGCATTCCCTACGGAAAACAGCTTGCAATATCCACTTTATGCCATGGTTTCACTTCTATCCCATTGCTTCGTTTTTGCTTCTGCTCTCCGGCATAAATGACAGCTCCACCTTGAGTATCTGTCATCGTATTCCAAAACTTGATTCCTTTGAAGTACGCTTCGGTGACGGTTTGCCCGGATTTAATTTCAATCGGGTACAAAGCATCACCTTTATCGATGATCAAATCAATTTCATTGCCTTTGTTGTCTCGCCAAAAGTACAAGAGGCCTTGCTTACCTAGGTTACACCCTGCCTTTACAAACTCGCCGATGACGAAGTTCTCAAAAAGGCTGCCCCGAAGCGGATGGGTCTGTATTTGAAGTTGATTTTGTATTCCCAGCAAGGCACATACCAGCCCCGTGTCGTGAAAGTACAACTTGGGCATCTTCACCAAGCGTTTGTTGAAATTGCGGTGATGAGGCTTTAAGAGGTGAATGATAAAGCTGCTTTCCAAAATGGTGAGCCAGGCATCGATGGTTTTGCTGTCAACGCCGACTTCTATCCCCAAATTACTCTTATTCAACAACTGACCCACCCGCCCGGCGCATAATCTTAAAAAGCGTTCGAAAGCACCCAGGTTGGAAATGTTCTTTATCAACCGAACGTCGCGTTCCACATAGGTTTTGATGTAATTCGGGAACCATTTTCCCGGATCGATTTTCTGTTGATACACGGGTGGGTAGCTCCCTGTAAACAGCAGTTCATTCAGTGATTTCGGCAGCATATTTCCGGATTTTAATTCGGATACTGAAAACGGCAATAGGTATAGATATGCCAATCTTCCCGCCAGGCTTTGAGCGATGTTTTGCTGCAGCAAAAAATTGTTGGAGCCGGTCAAAATAAACTGCCCCGCACTGTTGGTTTCATCCAACAGCTGCTGGAGGTACGAAAAAATGGCCGGTACCCTTTGGGCCTCGTCTAAAATGGCGCCTTCCGTATATTGAGCTAAAAAACCGCGCGGATCTTGCTCTGCAAATTGGCGCGTATCCGGGTTTTCTAACGACACATACGCCTGTGACGGAAAAAGTGCGCGGGTTAAGGTGGTTTTGCCGGATTGCCTGGGCCCGACAACGGCTACCGCTTTAAACTGTGCCGACAACAGGCGCAATTCCTTTTCGGCTTCTCGTGATACCATGGCCCAAAGGTACAATTTCGGAATCAGATTCCGAAATTGTACCAAATCATTCGTTTTGCGACAGCCGATACTGCCGTCCGAAGGCTACGCAGATTTATGCCTACGGCCATGCCTGTGGCTTGATCTGCGGGTTGATCTTCGATTTGAAATCCTGCGGCCGACGGGCCCTTGATCCCTTTGGATAGCCATTCTGATGTTGAGCAAAAGGAAATGTGAAGAGTCAGAGCCAATCACCTCATTCAAACCCATCCGGCCAAAAATGAATATCTTCACAAAGTGGCGGCGATGAATTCCACCACCGACCCGAAGACAAGGATTGTGTAAGACCCCGTTTGCGCTCGACATGCCTCGGCGTCCGATGAGAAGCGCTTCATCCTTTTCAGCAACGGAAACACAGACAAAGGAGTGCATTTCGATTCCTTCCTCACTTCAACACCACCGGACTCCCGCTAAAATCACAGGCGCGCTGCTCGCCGCCCCGGAATTGTCGTGGTGAACCAACCGGCCTTCAGGTTCATTTTTCAATGACCTGCTTCCAACTTCATTTTCAAATTTGTAAATTTGAAACAAATCAATTGTTATGAAGGGTATTAGTTATCTCACCGATGATCAGAACAGAAGGAAGTCAGTAGTAATTGACCTCAAGACGCTTTATGAGAACCCCGACGCAATTGAAGAACTCCTTGATACGGTCGTGGCCGAGCACAGACAGTCCGAGCCTAAGAAAGATTGGGAAAAAGTGAAGGCGGAACGTGCAGCCCGAACCCGCAAATAATGACTTACAAGATCCTCATCAGCAGGAGTGCCGAAAAAGAGCTGTTCAAACTCTCAGATACCGGATACAAACGGATAGCCAAAGCCATTGATGACTTGGCCGAGAACCCAAGGCCTGCCGGTGTAAAGAAACTCAAAGGAGGGGATGAAGATTTTTGGAGAATTCGTGTGGGTCAATACCGGATTATTTACGCGGTAGACGACGACATTTGTGTAGTCGACATTAGAAAGGTCGGGAACCGAAGAGATATCTACAAAAAGAGATAGCAAATTGTCGTGTTATCAAATGGGGGTGTACCACATGGCTCAAATCATCCCACTCCGCTGAATTTCCGGTCACGGCAACCGCCCTCGCCACACCGCCTCAAACCTCATTTCAACACCACCCGCCACCCGCTAAAATCACAGGTTCGCTGCTCGCCGTCGGGCGCGTGGCAGTAAGTGATTTTGCCGGAAGCGCGGTAATCTGACTCTACCTCAAAAATCGACCTGAATACATCATCACTCCATTGGCGTCGGGCCCGCTGAAAAGCGACGAAAACATTGGTTAAAGGTGATTAAGATTATCCCCGGAGTAAAACTGCATGCCTTTAGAGAGGGTATTGCAGAAAACCGTGCTTTGTGTTGAGCTCCTTCGTCTCATCTGCCGCGCACCGTCTGCCTCGCTGTCTGCAACTTGCAGTGTGTCAATACAGCATTACAGCCGCCGCACATCTGTTTTTTCAGCAGCCTTTACGGTAAATCCGTGCGGAGAATCAACGCAGCACTACGCCGAGTCCGTCGAAGCGGTAGGTGCGAAAGGAGTCGGTGCCGCGTTTTTTGTAGCGGAGGCTCCCCGAAGCGGTGTACACCGCAGTGTTTTCGAAGACGGAAGTGAAAATGTCGTCGGCTTCGTTGGTGATACGGTCTGCGTGAAATTTGATAAAGTGGTCACCGCTGCCGTTGAGGCTTACATCGAGGGGTTGCCTGATGTGGGTATAAATACCCTCGCGGCCCTTGCGCGACAATGCGGCGAGCAGCCTTCCCGTGCTTCGCTCCAGGCTCACCTCAATTTCGGCGACCTCTACGCTGTCGGCACTGAGAAGGCGGAGGGGGAGCTGCCACTCGTGGAGGTGACCGTTGAGGCGTTGCAGGCGGAGCGGCCCGGAGATGCGAAGCCGCACATGGTCGGGGTCTTCCGGAACGGACGTATTAAGGCTGATTTCCCTTTCGCCGATGCGTGCTTTGAGGGTGATTGCCCCGTGATCGGCATTGCATAAGGCTGCGTCGTAGCGGATGTAATACTGTCGGTCATCTTCGGAGAAGTGCTGATTTTCCAAACGGGCACAGGGCGAAGTGAACCCTACGGGCCCGGGAAGCCTCAGCAGACTGCCGTTGCTTCGGAGGGCCACGGTGAGGTCGCCCCTTTCGTGGGCAGTCGCTTCGAGGGCGGCATCATCGAGCCGGCCGCGAATGCGCGAAGCGGTATTGAGTGCCATGCTGCGGCGCGGCTCTTTGAATACTTGAGCCAGTCGCTCAGCCTCCGTTTGAAGCCTGACGAGTTCGCTGATGTTTTCACTGAGTTCGGCACGGGCATCCAGATTGCGGAGCTCTTGGTTCAGGGTTTCATCCGGCGCTTCCCACTCGCGGATGTATGCGGCCAACTCCTTTTCCGTAAAGGGGTACTTCACATGGTATACCACGTACCGCTCTCGGTCGCGGTTGCGGCGCAGCTCCCGGTACCAGTCGCTCGCTCGGTTGATGTGGATGCCGCGGAGTGAATTGAGAAATGTACCCGTTATCGTGGTGTTCATCTGCGTGTTTTCGCTGAAGATGCGCACGTCGTTCATGACCTTTTCGGAAACTTCAATTTCCACGGTTGAACGCACATTTACCGCTACGGAATTCACGATGGATTCTTTTACGGCCGTGAAGGCCTTGTCTCGTGCTTCGTCATGGGTGCGCCCTTCGGCAGATACGATCACCGCCTCGGGCTCGATGCCGTACACCCAAGCGGGCCTTGCGCCCATCGAGCTTTCCACCAGCTTATCCCTTTTGCAGGAAATGCCCGCCATACCCGCAACAAGCAGGAAGAGCAAGGTGCTGCGGAGGCATGCGGGGAGGGAGGAAGGTGAGCGAGAAACCATAGGCTGAATGCCGATGTGCAATTTACAGGCCGAAAATACGAAGTTTTATTGCTCGGCGCGGATGGGGCGTGATCCGTCCGCTTTTATTGCTGAGCACAAAATTTCCGGCAATGACACGGGCGGCTTGACCGGCAGAAAAATTACTCCGGCGGCAGCACCTCGGCAATGGTCTGATACCTGACCAAGTCGAGCGAGCCGCTCATGTCGGTCACCAAGAGGAATTCTTCACCGAAGCCTATGACAATGTATTCTTGACTTGAGCTGTGTTTTCTTACGCGGCCGTCTATGCGCAGCGGGCCCGTGTAGTATTCGGGTCTTTTGTCGTACACAACGATGGTGCCTTTCTTCGGATCTTTGCGCACCCGCTTGCGGCGAAGGTCTTCAAACATCAAGAGGTAGGTGAGCTCATCAGACCTTCCGATGGTTGCTTTGCGGGAACTTCCCGTTTTCAGATCGACTGTTCGCACCACATCACCTACCTCGAATTTGAAGCTTTCGGATTCCTTTCTGCGGGGAGCTTCGCGAGGGCTTGCAGGGGCTTCGAAGCGTACTTTTTCTGCAGTGATGTAGCAGGCAGTGATACCGACAAAAGGAAAAAAAGACCACCGGTAGTCCGTAATAATGTTGGCGTAAGCTTCTCCTTTTTCCAGAGGGAACCGCTTCTGCATGTCGAGTCGC
>PXBH01000223.1 GCA_003565555.1 Cryomorphaceae bacterium
ATTTGGACATTGGACATTCCTTGTTGGTTGTTGGAAATTCAAATTAGCTTGTGGTGGTGCGTCGACAAAACCACAACATATTGTATGTTAACATGAAGTTACTGGCTAGTTTTGGCACTTGGGTTGCCAAGATGATGCGGGGATGAAACTTGTGCGCGGAGGATGTGTTCGCGACAGGAGAGATTAGGGCGAAAGATTAGGTGGAAAGATTAGGGAAAAGGCAAAAGCAACCTTTATCTTTCGCCTTAATCTTTCGCCCTAATCTGCATTTGAACTGATGA
Organism: Cryomorphaceae bacterium; assembly: GCA_003565555.1. Classification (GTDB taxonomy): domain Bacteria; phylum Bacteroidota; class Bacteroidia; order Flavobacteriales_D; family Cryomorphaceae; genus T3Sed10-241. The sequence continues at coordinate 282 of PXBH01000223.1, forward strand.
AGTTACTGGCTAGCCGCGGCCCCGGGGGTGCCCCCAGATGATGCATGTTGAAACTTAATTCAACTGTTTGTATCGTACTCCGGAAAAACCGGGCGCGAACGCCAGCAGTATGGCCCTGCTTACATTGGTGCATGATGCTCCAAGGCTAGTCTGGTTCCGAGCGTGCCATGATGCATTGGCGAGGCCTTTTAGGCTCTCCCCCTGGTTAGACTCTATACGTCTGGCAACTCGGGCTGACGTCGCGCCCTCAACAAGGGAGGTACATAGCATGAAAGCGCAGGAGAAGACCAGAGATAATGTGCAGAAGTCGCAGGCGATCGGATTGCCGGTATTGCAGCAGCATGCGGCGGGAATTGATATTGGCAGCAAGGAGCACTGGGTTTGCTGTCCGCCTAAAGCTGATGGCTCTGTGAACGTGCGGCGTTTCGGTTCGCGCAGTTGCGATCTGGAAGAGTTGGCCGCATGGCTTGCATCCGAGGGCATCGAGTCGGTTGCAATGGAAAGTACCAGCGTGTACTGGATACCACTCTATGAGCTTCTCGAGACCAAAGGGTTCGATGTGCTGCTTGCCAATGCCAAACAGCTTTCGCATGTGCCCGGGCGCAAGACGGACATGCAGGACTGCCAGTGGATCCAGTTGCTGCACGCCTGCGGTCTGTTGCGTGGTTCCTTTCGTCCGGGGCAGGATATCTGCGCGCTGCGTGCGCTGATGCGCGAATGCAGCAATCTGATCGAGGAGCGCACCCGTTGCGTGCAGCGCATGCAAAAGGCTCTCGACCAGATGAACGTGCAGGTGCACCGTGCCGTCAGCGATATTACGGGAGTTACCGGCATGGGGATTATCCGTGCCATCGTAGCCGGTGAGCGTGATCCGCTGGTACTGGCCGGACTGCGCGACCGCCGCTGCAAGAAGGACGTGAAAGAGTTTGCCGAGCATTTGCGCGGCACCTGGCGCGAAGAGCACCTGTTCAACCTAAAAATGTCACTCGAACTCTACGACAAGCTCAATGACATGATCGAAGTCTATCACCAGAAGATCAGGGATCTGATGCAGAAGTTGACTCCAGAGGACCGCCGCCATACGCCGGTGCCGGAACATCCCTGCAAGACGAAGGCGCGCAGCCAGCGCAAAACCGGACAGGATCAAACGCGTGAATCTCTCTGGCGTTTTAGCGGGGTGGACCTGACGCTTATCGACGGGATCAACACCGGTGCTGCCAACACGATATTGACCGAGATCGGTCTCGACCTGAGCGATTTCCCAACCGAGAAGCATTTCGTCTCCTGGCTACGGCTTGCACCCAATCGCCATATCTCCGGTGGCAAGGTGCTCAAGAAGAAGCGCAATGCCGTCGGGGCAACACGAGTGGCTACTGTACTGCGAACATGTGCTACCTGCCTTGAGCGATCCAAAACCGCACTCGGTGCGCAGTTCCGGCGCACATCCAGACGCAAGGGGCGAGCGGTCGCTGTATTCGCGCTGGCACGCAAGCTCGCTATCCTCATCTACCGCATGCTCCGCTACGGACAAGCATATGTTGACCAGGGTGCAGAGGATTACGAGAAGCAGTTCGAAGAAAGACGTTTGCAAGCCATGATAAGTTCCGCTAAACAAATGGGTTACGAACTAAAACCTATGCCGGAAGCGGCATGAAGTTACTGGTTAGGGATGAACTGCACGCATGAGACCGATCCGGATTTGGCATGCATTTGCAAGCAGAATGGCGCGATATTGTAATTGGCGATTCTTGCGGGATTCGACTAGAATTGTCGCATCCATGTAAATGCCGGTGCTATTAAAAAAGAAAAGGATTTTGATGCGTGAGATTTCGAATGTGTTTTTTGTTTCTGCATGTGCGGTGTTGTTGGCTTGCCAAGTCACGGCCAAGCCGATGAAAGTATTTATTCTGGCGGGACAGTCGAATATGACAGGTATCGTTGATGCGCGTACTCTGGCCCACATCCAGATGTTTGCGGACACAGCCAAGGAGTTTGCGTCTTTGTTTGATGCGGATGGTAACCCGGTTGTTCTGGATGACGTACAGGTTTCGCAGTGGCGCAACAAAAATAGCGGACCCTTAGCGCCGCGCTATGGTGGTGGCAGCACGGGCAGCCAACTAGGACCTGATTATGCTTTTGGTCTTTATATGCATGAGGCATTGCAGGAACCGTTTCTGATCATCAAGACTTCGCAGGGCAACCGGTCCCTGCACGAATGTTTTCGGTCGCCTAGCGCGGGTGTCTGGACACCGCCAACGGGACACCCGGATTTGGAAGGTACAGAGGCGCTCGCGGATGGCACGGCACAAGACTCTCAACAGACAGAAATGCAGCAGGACGCTAGCGAGCAGGAGGTGCAAGGCGGACCTTTTTATCGCATGATGATCAGCCATGTGAAGGATGTATTAGGTGATATCAAGAGCGTTCATCCGGCTTATGACGAAGAAGCTGGCTATGAACTGGCCGGATTTGTCTGGTTTCAGGGATGGAGCGACAAGGTTAATAGGGAGGTATACCCGAATCAGGACATGCCGTGCGGCTACGAGCAATATACATGGTTGCTTGAACATTTTATCCGTGACGTCCGTAATGATCTCGACGCGCCCGATATGCCATTCTTAATCGGCGTGATGGGGATTGATGGTATGTCCACAGATGACGATCCCGCCATGATGCATTTCCGGCAGGCGATGGCAGCACCAGCCAGCAACCCGGAATTTGCAGGAACCGTAGCAGCCATCGAGACAGCCCCATACTGGGATCACGAGCTTGCGGCGCTTGCTGCCAGATCCGGCCAGGTACGCAGGCAGAGAAGGGTGTTGCAGCGACAAGGATTGCGTGGGGAAGAGCTTGAGAAAGCATATGCTGCCTATCGTGCCGAGCACATCACGCCGGAGGAAGAAGAAATATTGCAGCATGCCGTTTCCGATGGTCGCGTCCACTATCTGGGTAGTGCCAAGATCATGTCCGGCATTGGCAGAGGATTTGCCGAGGCAATGCTGGAGCTGATGCAGGAGTAGATGGGGAGTTTGTGAGTACCTGAGTGTGTGGGTGTGTGAGGGGGATGGAACTACCTTTGTCTCGCACCTTGTCTCGCACCTTGTACAAATCGACGAAGTGCGAGACAAGGTGCGAGACAAGGTATCCAATCTTTCGGCGATCTCGTGATCCGAAAATGTGGTCTGCGGTCTGTGGTCTGTAGTCTAAAACGAAGTTACTGGCTAGGGCGATCAGGATTATGACTAATACCCGCGCCAGAATTTTTCGCCGAGGGGGTGCTGTGTGTCGTCCCATTCGTCGCGCAAACGGATCAGCTCTTTTCGAAGATCTGCTACCTTTTCTGTATAATCCGGATTGGCTGCAAGATTGCGTGTTTCCCATGGATCATTGACCAAGTCAAAGAGCTGGGTCTGACGCTCCTTACCCTCGACTACATATTCAATCAACTTGTGTTGCCGATCTTTTACGGCGCGTTGAAAGCCAGCATAGGCAAAATAGAGCGTGTCGCGGTTCTTTTCTTCCGCACTTTGCATACATGGCCCCAGATCCTTGCCCTCGACACTGGTGGGAACGGGAATATCCACCAAGCCGCACAGCGTCGGAAAGATATCGAATAAATAAGCGTATGCATCCGTCTTGCGCCCTCCCGGAACGCCGGGGCCCGCAAAGATCATTGGCACGCGTACGCTGTGCTCATAGCAGTTCTGTTTGCCGAAAAGTCCATGCTGACCAATTGCCAGGCCATTATCACCTGCAAAAACAATGATGGTTTCATCCAGCATGCCTTTCTTTTCCAGCGTCGTGATCACGCGCCCTAGCTCATCGTCGAGATGCGAGATCATGGCATAATAATCGGCAATATGTTCTTTAACTTCGTCCGGACTTCGCGGGAATGCGGCCAGCTCTTCATCACGAATGCGCAAGGCCCCCGTATCAATCGGATGGCCCCCCGTAAAGTTTGGCGGCAGCTCGATATCTTTGGGATTATACATTTGCCGGAATTTTTCTGGCATCACGCGCGGATCGTGCGGTGCCAGAAAGGAAATATAGGCAAAGAAGGGATTTCCGCTGTCCTGTTTTTCAATGAATTCTATCCCGGCATTACAGACCATCTCACTAGAGTGTACGCCCATATTTACATGATCGGCATGACGGTACTTGACTTCTTTACTGTTCATGGGGTTCACACAATAGGGGGCACGCGCGTTATAGGTGCAGGTTGGATCATAATGATGCACGGGAACATTCCAGTGATCGGCCATACCGCCAAAGTAAATTTCGGCTCCATCGGTAAAACTGCGATTAAAGGATTCCTTCCCATTATGCCATTTGCCTGTCGCAAACGTCTGGTAGCCATTCTCCCGGAGAGCCTGCCCCAGCGTGGTGTGGTCTTGCGGGATCTGCTGTCCTTCGCGATCCAGATGGAACAGGCTTCGGCCGGAATGGAGCATGGCCCTGCTTGGCATACACACCGCGCCACAAGTGCCGCAGGGAATGTGTGCCTGCGTAAAGGTTGTTCCGCGTGCAACCAGCTTATCTATATTCGGCGTCTGAATCGCGCGATTGCCCAACGCATGGATGGTATCGAACCGCTGATCATCGGTAAAAAAGAATACAACATTCGGTCGCTTCATCTCGTCCCCTTGTCATAATGTACGTGTGGAAAATTGCAGGATAGCATACCAGCAACCGTATGCAACTCCCATACAAATATCAGCCGCATTACGAATGTAAGCAACGGTTGTTAGGGTCAAATACTGGCTCCGTGTCCCTATGCCACGACGCGAACAGAGGTCGGGGTGGTGAGGGGAATGTTGAATGCAGGTAGCATTGCGATGCACCCTGTTTTGGCATAGAATTGCAATCAAATTGGCGTGATATTGCTATTGGTGATTCGCGCTGGATCCGACTAGGTTTATAGATATCAGTTTGAGCTGATGTGATGGTACAAAAAGAAAAGGTTAGATATGAGAGTGATTTCGAGCGTGATGGTTTTTTCTGCATGTGCGGTTCTTGTGGTTTCCCAAGCCGTGGCGAGACCGCTGCGGGTATTTATTCTAGCGGGGCAGTCGAATGCGACCGGGTTGGTGCATACGAATACGCTTGCCCACATCCAGATGTTTCCCGACACAGCCGCGGAATTTACGGCCATGTTTGATGCAGATGGCAACCCGGTAATGCAGGATGCCGTGCAGGTTTCGCAGTGGCGGGACAAGGATAGCGGGCCATTGGCGCCGCGATATGGCGGCGGTACAAGGGGCAATATGCTGGGACCGGATTATCCTTTTGGCATCTATATGTACGAGGCGTTGGGTGAACCGTTTCTGATTATTAAAACGACGCAGGGAGGGCGCTCTCTGAATTATCATTTTCGCTCGCCAAGCGCGGGGGAATGGACGCCGCCCCCGGGGCATCCGGATTTGGAAGAAGCAGCAGTAAAGGTTCTCCCAATACCGGAGAAGCTGGACTTGCCGGACGACTTCGTGGATTCCGAGGATGATATTCCCGAGGTAGCCAGTCGCAGAACCGGTAGCTATTTGGGAATCTCGGGGATGCGTGGGGTGCAGCTCGACGAAATAAATGGGGTACATCCCATTGCGTTGGCATTCCGTGCGGGACGGGAAGAAAGGGTTCCCGGTCGCGCGTTTCGCGGGGGGGACCTGATCATCGGATTGAATGGTGCTGGTCTGGGCGAAAATGCGATCGAACAGTGGCGGAAAACATACTGGGGCGCACGATCTATTGATGGTGATTGGATGCTTAACGTTACCTTGTGGCGCGAAGGAGAAATCATAACGTTTGATTTTGATATTGCCGAGACTCTCGATGGTGGCCGGGCGGCACTTCCCCAACATCTTGAAAGGATGAGAGAACAAGCAATTGAGCGCGAAGCACAACGCGGCGGTTATTATCGCATGATGATCAGCCATGTGAAGGATGTGTTAGGTGAACTCGGGAACGTTCATCCTGCGTTTGATGAAGAAGCTGGCTATGAACTGGCCGGATTTGTCTGGTTCCAAGGGTATAATGATCTGGTCAGTGGCGGCACGTACCCCAACCGGGACAGGCCGGGCGGATACGACAAATACACATGGCTGCTCGAGCATTTTATTCGGGATATTCGCAATGATCTCAACGCACCGGACTTGCCGTTCGTGATCGGTGTTCTGGGTGTAGGCGGAGACGAGGATCCTCCCAGCAGTAACCTCGGATACTTCCAGCAGGCGCAAGCCGCAGTGGCGCAGAAACCAGCGTTCCAGGGTACGGTGGCGAATGTCCGGACCGGGAAATATTGGGATCAAGAGCTGGTGGACTTGATCGCGAACACGGGTAGTAGCCAGCGGCTGAATAGCGGAGATTGGGCAAAGGTAAAAGGTCCTGACGGCAAGCCTGTGTGGACGGAGAAACCCAGCTATGAAGACTATCGCG
>PXBH01000088.1 GCA_003565555.1 Cryomorphaceae bacterium
CCGAACTCGACGGTGCACTTTCAGCGCCGGGCGCACTCACGCTCTTCGCGCCTACCGATGATGCATTCGCAGCCCTCGACCCCGATGTGCTCAGCAGCTTGCTCGCTGATCCCACCGGTGCACTTGCAACTGTATTGCTCTACCACGTAGTTGAAGGAGCCAACTTTTCGGCCGACCTCTCCGACGGACAGGTGATTCAGACCCTACAAGGGCAGAGCGTTACCGTAACTGTAAGCAACGGAAGCGTCTTCATCAATGACGCTGAAGTGATCCTCGCCGACCTCGAAGCGAGCAACGGTGTGGTTCATGTGATCGACGCGGTATTGGTACCGGACCTCACTCCGCCAACGGACTGTGAAGCAGCTACGAGCATCACGCCTGCGCCTACTTTTGCAGAAAGCGAGATTCCCGCCTCCATGGCAGGAGAAACAGCTTCGGGAATAGAGCAGTGCCAGAATGCCTCCAATGTACAGCCCGATCAGTGGTTCTCTTTCGAATCTATTGCCACGGTGATGTACATCCGCGCCTGGGGTCTTGAAGACTTCGATGCAGCTGTAGAGGTATACGAGGAGTGCGGCGGCGAGCTTTTGGCATGCCAAAACACAGCACCTGCCGGAGACCGTGAGATTGTAATCTTGCAGAACACGACCCCCGGTCAGACCTACTACTTCAGGGTGTACCACGGCGGCCCCGGAACGCCGTCCAACTTGGATTACACCGCGGCTGTAGCACACATTCCGTTCACCAAATTGCGTGAAGAGGACTGCGGCATATTTGACTACACCCCGGCGGACATCATCCGCACGGAGCTGCCGCCGAATCAGTTTCTCTTGACCAACTGGTATTTCGAGTTTACCGAAAACGAAGCTCCGTTTAACACCTATGAGGTGATTTCACCGAACGGTTCCAACCCCAACTTTAAGTTGGAGTGGTTCTCTCAGGCGGAGTACGGACGCACCTACTCGGTACGCACACGTCCGAGCATGTACCAAGGTCCTAACCTGGGTGACTACGGTGAGGCCTGTGATATCGGATTTTCGGCAACTCCGCTGAAAACACAGCTGGTAGAGGAGCAAGCGCTCGGCTTCTACAACATGTGTGATGTGCTCGAAGCGGATCCCGTACCGGGAGCAAATGCATACCGATGGGTTTTCCTTGACGGGTTTGAAACGCTGACTCTGAACACGGCGACGCGATTTGTGAAGCTCTCGGATGTTTCCGGGCTGAACCTGGGCTCGCCCTACGCCGTGCGTGTAAGAGCGCGTTCACTCGGACAATGGAGCACATTCGGATTGACCCGACTGATTGCCATGAACAACTTCGTGCCGGAGACGGGTGTAGACGGAGCTATCACGCCTTGTGATGCGACCTACCCGCTGACCCAAACCCTCAGCGCCATTGAAGTCTGCGCTGCCGAGTTCTACACCTGGAGGTTTACCAATCTCTCGGACCCCTCGCAGTCAGACCTCTTGTACACGCGCAATGACGGACTCCGAACCATCAGCCTCTCTTGGGTGACAGGTTTGGTACCCGGTGACACCTATGCTGTGCAAGTGCGCGCAGGATCGGGCGGATTGGCCAATGACTACGGTTTCTCTTGCACCATCACCATCGCGGGCGGCTCAGGTATGATTGAGCAACCGATTGCCGATGCGGAAGCAGGAACAGATGCCGAAATCAACATCTACCCCAACCCGAGCATGGGCGGTGAGATGATGGTTTCCGTAACCAACCTGAGTGACGACATGCACGACATGGTGATCGAAGTATTCGACATCTACGGTAAAAAGGTTCACAGCGAAAATGTGGCCAACAGCGGTACATTTATGAACGCTGCCGTAAACTTCCACAAGCCTCTGGCAGCCGGAGTTTACACCGTGAACATCATCTCCAATGACAAGGTCATCGGAGCCCGCAAATTGGTTGTACAGAAGTAATAGTTAATCTACCGCACAACCGAAAACCCGCAGCCTCGTGCTGCGGGTTTTTTTATGGGCCTGCCCCGAAGCCGCAAATGTTTTGACGGGAATAGTTATTATTGCCCAAAATCAGCCCCCATGGTCTTTCCCGTAGAAAATGACGCCATATCCCTCGGAATCCTTGTCGTGATTTTAGCGCTCATTTTCAAGACGCATACCATGCCCCGATTCGCGGGGTTTTACAAGTACGTTCCGGCACTTTTGCTCTGTTATTTTATTCCCGCCATTGTGAACTCACTGGGAATCATCGATCACGCTTCAAGCGATCGCCTGTACTTCATGGCTTCCAGGTTTTTGCTCCCCGCGAGTTTGGTATTGCTCTGCGTGAATATCGATTTGAAAGGGGTATTCCGTTTGGGGCCCAAAGCTTTGATTATGTTTCTCACCTCGACAGTGAGCATCATCATCGGAGCGCCGATTGCGCTGTGGATTGCCTCCCGATTTGCACCGGAATTGCTGCAGGGCGAGGGGCCGGATGCCATCTGGCGGGGTCTGGCCACCATTGCGGGAAGCTGGATCGGCGGAGGTGCGAACCAGACCGCCATGAAAGAGATATACGGTGCAAGCGATGCCTTATTCTCCGCAATGATCGTGGTAGATGTCTTTGTGGCCAATATCTGGATGGCCTTTTTGCTTTTCGGGGCCGGCATAAGCCGAAAACTCGATGGCAAGCTCAAGGCCGACAATTCAGCCATCGCAGATCTTCAAGAGCGTGTGGAAAAACAGCAGAAAGCCGCAGCGAGGATTGCAAGTTTCACGGACATCATGATGATTCTGGGGGTAGGCTTCGGAATGACTGCCGCGGCGCACGCGCTCAGCGGCACCCTGGGCCCCGCAGTGGGTGCACGCATTTCGGCAGTATTGGAAAGCAACCCCGACTCTTGGGTACGCCTGTTCACCTCATTCGGCAGCACATTTTTTTGGCTGGTGGTGATGGCCACTATAGGCGGCGTAGCTCTCTCTTTTACAAGGGCAAGAAGCCTGGAAGGCGTGGGCGCTTCCAAATTCGGAAGTGCATTCCTGTACATTCTGGTCGGCACCATCGGTCTGCATATGGACATCGGAAAGTTGCTGAGTGAGTGGCATGTATTTAAGTATATCCTTTCCCTGGGTTTCATGTGGATTTTGGTACATATCAGCATTCTTCTCCTTGTCGGGAAAATCATTCGCGCACCCTTCTTCTTCATTGCCGTGGGATCGCAAGCCAATATCGGCGGTGCCGCCTCTGCCCCGATCGTGGCCTCGGCATTCAGCCCGGCCCTGGCTCCCGTGGGGGTATTGCTGGCGGTACTCGGATACGCGGTAGGTACCTTCGGTGCCATTGCTTGTGCCATTCTTATGCAAGCGCTCACTGTATAAAAGGATTTTCCGCAAACAGAAAAAGCCGATGCAATAGTTTATGCATCAGCTTTATGTATATCAAAAGTCGCACAGAAATGCGCCAAAGGCGCGGATTAACGGCTTACTGGACGTCGCTGTATTGTTGCTTCGCACTGTCGTGTTTGGCATAAGCCGCACACGCCTTGTTGCCTCCGGTGCAGGAGGTAGTCAGCGCACCGAGAAACAAAGCTGAGACGAAGATGATCATAAGTCTTTTCATGGATGTAAAGTATGCGTTCACCACGGTATACCCGCAAGACATCAAAAGGTTTCGAAAACCCGGGAGTTACCGCCTGTCCGTCACGACATCCGTTTATCAAGTACTTTGATACTATTTAGTACTTTGCATTGCATAGTACTTTTTCAAAATATATCTTTGCTCCGTATTTTCCGCTCAGCGGCAAAAATCGACACATGAAGATTGACAATACAAAGGCACAGATGCGCAAAGGCATTTTGGAGTTTTGCATTTTGCAGCTCCTGAGTGCCGAGGAGATGTATCCATCGGACATCATTGCCCAACTCAAGAAAGCCAAGCTCATCGTGGTGGAAGGCACCCTCTATCCCCTTTTGACCCGTCTGAAAAATGCAGGGATCCTGGAGTACCGCTGGGAAGAATCGAAATCGGGTCCGCCGAGGAAGTACTACAAGCTCACCCCCGAAGGAGAAATATTTCTCAATGATTTAAAGACCACATGGGAAGAACTCAAAACCGCAGTTAACACCACGCTAAACAACCGAACATCATGAATAAGACTCTCACCGCCAACATAGGAGGAAGCGTATTCAACATCGAGGAAAACGCCTACCACCGATTGGATCAGTACATTGAATCCGTGCGGCTCTACTTCGCAAAAGAGGAAGGCACGGATGAGATTATCGCGGATATCGAGCTGCGCATGGCCGAGCTCTTCACGGAGAAGCTGAGAGACGGAAAGCAAGTGATCACCCTCAGCGATACGAACGAAGTGATCGCCGTGATGGGAGAGCCTGAGGAGTTCGGCACCGATGCCGAAGCTGAAGGTGCAGGGCCGGGCGCGGCTTTCGCAAAAACAAGCCGCGGCGGAAAGCGCCTCTTCCGCGATCCGGACGATCAAGTATTCTTCGGTGTGTGCGGGGGTGTCAGTGCCTATTTCGGGTGGGATCCCGTAATTCTGAGGGTCATTTTCGTGACGGCATTCCTCCTCTTCGGCTCAGGACTTCTGCTCTACCTGTTATTGGCCCTGATCATTCCCAAGGCGCGCACCACGGCGCAAAAACTTCAGATGCGGGGAGAACCCGTCACGGCCGAAAACATTTCAAAGGCGGTGAGTGATTCATTTCGCGATTTGAAGGACGACATCAAGGATTTCGGAAAAAAAAACGACATTAACGAGGAGCGGATCAAAAAAGAAGGCAGGCGGGTAGGTCAATTTTTGAGGAAACTCGGGAACTTTATCGCCAACCTGTTTCGGCTCACGGGGATTATTTTGGCCAAAATCATAGGCTTTGCAGTATTGGCGGTTTCGCTGATTGTGGTTTTTGCGCTCGCAGCGGCATTTCTCGGTTGGGATACCGCATTCATGATCGATGTAAACGAATTGCACTCCCGAGAATTACTTCAAAATATATCGCATGCGCTCTTCGCATCCGATACGCATCGGTCGGTATTCATCTGGTCACTTGCGGGCCTGACCCTGATTCCGTTCATCCTGCTCATTTTTGCCGGAATACAATTGCTCTTCGGTATTTCAAAAATTCCTGGAAGGCCCGGTCTCGCCCTCGGTATCTTGTGGTTTTTGAGCCTGGGTGCAATGGCCGTATCCGGGGTTAAACTCTACGGTGAATTCGCTTACGAAGCCGATTATCAAGAGGAAATCCCGGTCAATACGGAATCAGACATCCTGTACATCAACGTGTCGGATGACGAAGATGTGAAGTACAGGTTCAAAACGGGGCTCGGAGCGGGAAGCATTTTTTTCAAGGGATTTGTAACAATTCCCGGTATTGATTCGACCCATATTATATATCGGGGAAAAAACAAACTCACCGTGGCCGAAGCCGAAAAAAACAGCCCGTTCCGACCGGAAGTAATGCGCACCTCAAACGGCCACAGCAGGAAGAACGCCCTTGACAATGCGCGCAATATTGAAATCGAACACCGAATATCGGCAGACACCCTGTATATCCGTCCCTATTTTACGCTGAAGAAAGGCCAAAAAATACGCGCTCAGGAAGTGACGTACACCGTGCACGTTCCCGTGGGAAAGCGCTTCGAATTATCTCCGGGGGCTGCGTCTGTGCTCCACGATGTACCGAATATCAACAACATGTACGATGCCGATATGGCGGGCCACACCTGGATTATGACGAGAAACGGACCCGCCTGCGAGACCTGCGACAACAGCGCTGCCGCTGAAACTGACCAAACCGACAAAAACGACCGAACCTTATGAAATCATCGACCTCAAAACCGAGCGTAAACAGCAGGCCTCCGCAAATTTTCATCCTCCTCTGCATCCTGGCCGCCATCATGGCAGGAGCGGCGGCGGTAACGGCCGTCTGCGTGTATCACAATTCCTCCGTCACATCCGCCTCGGAGGCTTCCGATGCGGAGCGCACCAAAGGCTATTCGCTGCCTCACTTTACGCCCGTGGTGCGGGCAGCGGGTATGTAGCCCGCTGATGTCGCGGAAGTACCGCACAGGCAGAGGCGCGGAGAGGTGTACCCTGTCATTTCGCCCCCCGATTTACTATCTTTGCAGTGCTCAACCGACAACAGCATGACAGAAATAAAAGAAGCTCCGCCCGCAGAAGAGAAAGCATTTATTCAAGAAGTCATTTCTGACTACAAATTGGCTTGCGAGAGCCGAGAAGCCTCACTGCTCGGCCGTAAAGAAGTGCTCACCGGAAAGGCGAAATTCGGCATATTCGGTGACGGGAAGGAAGTGGCCCAGATCGCTATGGCCAAGCAGTTTCGCAACGGCGACTTCAGGTCCGGCTATTACCGCGACCAAACTTTTATGATGGCCATCGGCCGGTTGACCGTAAAGCAGGCCTTTGCCGCACTCTACGCCCACCCCGACCCGGAGAAAGAGCCCGCCTCCGCAGGCAGGCAGATGGGCGGGCACTTTTCCACGCCGACCTACAATGCTGAGACCGGGGAATGGCTGGAGCTCACATCAATGAAAAACTCCAGTGCGGATATCTCCCCTACTGCGGGGCAGATGCCCCGCTTGCTCGGATTGGCCCAAGCCTCAAAAGTCTATCGACAAAACAAGGACCTGCACACGGGCTTCGAGAAATTCTCGGACAATGGCAATGAAGTGGCTTTCGGCACCATCGGTGACGCCAGTACGAGTGAGGGCCTGTTTTTTGAAACGATTAATGCCGCCGGTGTTCTTCAGGTTCCTGTGGTCATGAGCGTTTGGGACGACGGCTACGGCATCAGCGTACCGAAGAAATACCAAACCACCAAAGGGAGCATATCTGAACTGCTGAAAGGATTGCAGCGGGAGGAGGGAATTCCCGGTTTCGAAATAATCCGGGTAAAAGGCTGGGACTATGCGAAGCTGGTGCGTGCTTATGAGCGCGGCACTGCCTTGGCCCGCGAAGAGCACGTACCCGTGCTGATTCATGTGGAGGACATGACCCAGCCCCAGGGCCACTCCACTTCGGGTTCTCATGAACGCTACAAAAGCAAAGAGCGGCTGGAATGGGCCAAAGAATACGATTGCATTCGCAAAATGCGGGAGTGGATGCTCAAGCATGAATTGAGCGATGAGGAAACACTGGATGCCATAGAGAAACAAGCCAAAAAAGATGTTCGCTCCGCTCAAAAAGAGGCTTGGAAAGAATTTCAAGATGAAATTGATGCCGATCGTGCAGCGCTGCTCGACATTCTGGATCGCGCCGCCGAAGCGGGAATGCCTGTTTCGCGATCGGAAATTGATGCCCTGAGAAAAATACACGAGCCCGTTCGAAAAGATGTGGTGTCGGCCGCGCGGCGGGCATTGCTTATGACGGCGGGTACAGAAAGTGATATAAGGTCCGAGCTCTCCGCTTGGCTTCGGGGACATGCAGAAAAGAATGCCGACCGATACAATTCCCGTCTTTACAACGAAGGACCAAAATCTGCCTTGCGGGTGGGCGCGGTCGCTCCCCGGTTTGAGGAAGACGCTCCTTCCGTAGACGGAAGGGTTGTACTGCGCGATAACTTCTCAGCCCTTTTTGAGCAATTTCCGCAAGCCCTGGCCTTCGGTGAAGACGTAGGAAAGATAGGCGGCGTGAACCAGAGCATGGAAGGGATGCAGGAGCGCTTCGGTGAGCACCGCATATTCGACACCGGAATACGCGAAGCAACCATTGCGGGACAAGCCATCGGTATGGCCATGCGCGGACTCCGGCCCATTGCTGAAATACAGTACCTCGACTACATCTATTACGCCCTGCAGATACTCAGCGACGATCTTGCAACCTTGCATTACCGCACCAAAGGAAATCAGATCGCACCTGTGATCATTTCGACGCGCGGACACCGGCTGGAAGGCATTTGGCACTCGGGGTCGCCCATGTCGGCGGTGATCAATTCATTGCGCGGTGTGTACGTTTGCGTACCGAGAAATATGGTCACAGCGGCGGGATTCTACAATACCTTCATGCGCAGTGACGATCCCGCATTGATCGTAGAACCCCTGAACGGCTACAGGACGAAGGAAGCGCTGCCGTCGAATTTGGGCGAATTCACCACACCCCTCGGTGTGCCGGAGGTGGTGCGATCGGGCAGCGACCTGACGATCGTATCTTACGGCTCCACATGCAACCTCGCCGAAGCGGCATGCGCTGCACTTGAATCCATGGGAATAGAAGCCGAACTTATCGACGTACGCACCCTGTTGCCTTTTGACAGGAACCACATGATCGCAGATAGCCTGAAAAAGACGAACCGTCTTCTGATCGCAGACGAAGATGTTCCGGGAGGTGCTTCAGCATTTATTTTGGACAAAATTCTCACAGAGCAAGAAGGCTACCGCTACCTCGACAGCGCCCCCGTGACCCTCGCGGCAAAAGCCCATCGCCCGGCTTACGGCACGGATGGAGATTATTTCTCAAAGCCTTCTGTTGAGGATATTACAGAGGCGGCATACGCGATGATGCACGAGTTCGATCCGGCCGCATACCCGCCGATTTATTAAAAAACGCGGAAATCTGAAGCCCCTTCCGGAACCATCCGGCAGAAGGTCGGGCGCGGCGGGTTGAAAATTCGAGCATCAAATTTTGCCGCGGTCTTGCGCATGTGCATTGATATTTCTTTTATTTGAGGGCCCAATGGTGTCTCGCGAACACTTGTAAGCGGAAAAAATAGAAAAATTGAGAGCACTTATCATGGCTTCCCTGCTGCTCGTTGCGGCAGGTTTCTCGGTGGATGTATTCGGTCAGGGTACTGTGCGGGGCACAGTGTACGATGAGATCACGGGCGAAACGCTGATCGGTGCTTCAGTGGTGCTCAAAGGCACGACCATCGGGAAGACCACGGACATTGACGGGAACTTTGAGTTGCGCGTTGAAGCGGCCCCGCCCTTTACCCTGACGGTAAAGTTCATGGGGTACGCGGAACAGGAAGTTACGGTGACTGACTTTTCGAAAAAACTCAAGGTCGAACTGGGCTCAGACGAGGTGCTGATCAGCGAAGTGGAGATTGTGGGCAGCCGAATTTCCGAAAAGGCAAAGCAATCTGCACTCACGGTGGAGTCTATGGACTTAATAGCGATTAAAGAAGCACCGAGCGGAAATTTCTACGAAAGTTTGGGAAACCTCAAGGGGGTAGACGTCACTTCTGCCAGTCTCGGATTTAAAATCATTAATACCCGCGGATTTAACAGCACCTCGCCTGTGCGGTCTCTGCAGCTGATCGACGGGGTGGACAACCAATCGCCCGGCTTGAACTTTTCACTCGGAAATTTTCTCGGAGCATCTGACCTCGACATATTGGCGGTTGACATCATTGCAGGTGCAAGCTCCGCATACTACGGTCCGGGGGCCTTCAACGGCGTGATCGATATGCGCACCAAAGACCCTTACCTTTTTCCCGGACTGACTACCTCCCTGAAGGTTGGCGAGCGCTCCCTCATCGAGGGCGCCGTAAGGTGGGCTGATGTCTTGGAAAACAAGAAGGGAGAAAAGCGTTTTGGCTACAAAATCAACCTCTTCTACATGTCCGCATACGACTGGGAAGCCGACAACCTGAACGCCGTGGACGGGTCGTCAGTGACGCGCGACAACTTCTCCGGATATGATGCAGTAAACCGATACGGAGATGAGGTGACCGTAGGCGGAAACAATTTTGAGCGCGACCTCAGCACACCTGCCCTCGGAAGGGTGTACCGAACGGGATACGAGGAGCGTGACATCGCTGATTACAATACGCAGAATGCCAAAGCCAACCTCGGGCTGTACTACAAATTCAACCGCGACATTACCGCCCATTACAACTTCAGCTACGGAAACGGCACCACCATCTACCAGGGAGACAACCGCATAAGCCTCAGAAACATTCAATTCTACCAAAACAAGGTAGAGGTCAAAAAAGAGAACAAATGGTTCGTGCGTCTGTACAGCACCCACGAGGACGCCGGCGACTCTTACGATGCGGTGCTCACGGCCAATATCATGGCGAATCTCGCCAAGGACGAGCGCAATTTTTACCGCGATTACGGAACTTTTTATCGCCAAAATGTGGGAGAGCTCTACGAGGCGGGCATGCCTGCGCAGGGTGATTTCTCCGGGACACAGCCTCAGTTCAGCGATTTCTTCAGCGACGGCGTTTTCGATCAAGACGGATTTCAGGCCGCGCAGCAGGCTTGGAGAACGGGCATCATCAATGCTCAAAACCAGTGGGCACAAGACAATGCTCAGGTCATGCAAGAGTACAACGAAATGATTCGAAGGATTACAGACGATACTGCCGGCAATGATGAGCTCCCTTTTTTCAGACCGGGTACGGCGCGTTTTGATTCCCTGTTCAACGATGTTACGGGGCGGCTGTTCACCGAAAACGGCTCCCGATTTTTTGACCAATCCGCCCTTTATCACGGGCAGGCGGAACGCACTTTTGAAACCGACTACGGTAAATTCATTGTGGGAGCAAGCGGCAGAATTTACCGCCCCGATTCGCGGGGAACGATCTTCGAAGACACCCTCTCTTTTACGCGTACGCGTGTGGAATCCGTAGACCCCGAAACGGGTGAAATGACCACCGAAATCGTTAAGACAGATTCGAGTTTCAACCGCGTTTCCAACAGGGAATTCGGAATCTATGCAGGTTATGAAAAGAAATTTATCGACGAGAGCCTTATTTTCAAGGCCACCCTGCGCATGGACAAAAATGAAAATTTTGACGCGGTTTTTTCTCCGGCGGCATCTTTGGTTTATAACCTGAACGAATCCCACATCCTGCGCGGAGGGGTCTCCGCCGCCGTTCGAAATCCCACCATGGCGGACCAATTCCTGTACTACGACATCGGGAGGGCTATTTTGGTCGGGAACCTCAACGGCTTCGACTCTCTGGCTACCCTCTCCTCATTTGATGACGCGCGGAATGCAGGGGCCACTTTTGCCTGGGATATGGTCGAATTCATTGACATCGACCCCATAAAGCCCGAACGGGTGCGCACCTTTGAACTGGGCTATCGGGGCACCTTCTCCAACAGGCTCTACGTGGATGCGTCGTACTACTACAGTTTATACGATGACTTCATCGGTTTCAATTTCGGACTGGACCTGCCCTACGCGCCGAACAACCCCCTGCCTCCGGCTTCGGCCCGGGCCCTGCGCGTTGCTGCCAACGCCATAGAACAGGTAACCACGCAGGGGGCTTCGGTAGGATTAAATTACTACTTTGCCAAAAACTACGCCGTAACAACAAACTACAGTTGGAATCGGCTCGTAGCCGGTGAGGATGACCCCATTATTCCTGCCTTTAACACCCCGGAACACAAAGTAAATATCGGCATCAACGCCCGGGACCTGAAAACGGATTTCGGCCTTTTCAGGCTCAAAAACTGGGGATTCGGTGTGAATTACCGCTGGGTGGAAGGTTTCATATTCGAAGGAAGTCCTCAGTTTACCGGCTTCGTTCCTTCCTATTACATGGTAGACGCGGCAGTGAGTGCAAACTTCAAAAAGATCAACACCAGCGTGAAAATGGGGGCTTCGAACCTCACCGACAACCGGGTATTTACCGCATACGGCGGGCCGTTTGTGGGAAGAATGGCGTATATTTCCGTTATCTACGAATGGTTGAACCGCTAAAAATTGCTTTCTTTACTCGACAATTTCACCACCTTAGAAAAACCATCATTATGAAGAAGAATTTACCCGTTTTGTTCTCGGCTCTTGTTGCCCTGACCGTGTTCACGGCACAAGCCCAAACCCGCTACCTCGACGAGATTTTCGATGAGGTAGAAATCCAGGCGGATGTCGCCTTCGGATTTAACGTCGATGCCCTCAGGTCAAATTTTACCAGTCCCGACTTCGGCCCTCAAATGCAAACAGTTACCGACCTGATCAACGACGGCAACGACGTCCCCCTAAACTTTTTTCTGTCGAATGCGCAGCTTCCCGCAGAACAGCACACAGCACTTAAGCTCTTTCCTTTGGAGATGGATGTGTATACCCCTGCAGATGACGATGAGACGAACCGTCCCGTGATTGTGTACCTGCATACCGGAAACTTCCTTCCGCCTATTATCAACGGAGGCATCACGGGAAGTCGTCTGGACAGTGCCGTAGTGAACAACTGCAAGCGCTGGGCGCGGGCCGGCTACACGGCAGTAGCGCTGAGCTACAGACTCGGATGGAACCCCGTATCAACCGATCCCGATGTACGCCGGGGAACGCTGCTCCAAGCCGTATACCGCGCCATCCACGATACGCAGTCGGGTGTGCGCTTCCTGCGCGCATCCATGCAGCAAGGAAACCCTTTCGGTATTGACCCCTCCAAAATCCTGCTCTACGGACAAGGTTCGGGCGGATATGTAGCGCAAGCCTACAATGCACTGGACGACTACGGAACGGAAATCGCCGGCTTGAGCAAGTTCATCGGTGAAGACGGCCTTCCCTATGTATTGGAAGCCCGCGACGGTGACATCGACGGCGGCCCCGGAATGATTCGTCTTCCCGATCCGCTTCAGGTGGCAGGTATCGACCGCAGCATCAGCATGGCCATCAATGCCGGAGGCGCCTTGGCCGACATCTCATGGATGGACGCAGGAGAGCCTCCCGTTGTAACCATACACGCGGTGCGCGATCCTTTCGCACCTTTCGATGACGGTACGGTAGTAGTGCCCACCACCAACGAAAATGTCGTGGACGTATCCGGCGGAAATGTATTCGTTCAGCAAGCGGTTGACCTCGGAAATAATGATGCCTTCGTGAACATCCCCGACGGAAATGACCCCTTTACAGACCGGGCGCGTTCACTCTACGGACAGACTCTGGACTATATTTTTACGGCCCAGCCCACCATCACAATTTCTTCGAATCCCGAAGGTCTTTTCCCGGTGGTTCTTCCGATCAATACTACAGGAGGAAATGTGTTCACCAATGAAAGCGGTCCTTGGGATTGGTGGGATTTGGCTACCCTTGAGCAAGTGGTGGCCGGAACAAATGCCGCACTCGGCCTCACCGGTGAAGATGCCTACAATGCTCAGGTACTCCACCAGCAAGGTCTCGCCGGAAACCCCGGTATGGGTCCCGAAAAAGGAAATACCTACATCGACACCATTCAGGGTTACGTAAACCCCCGCATTATGTGTGTGCTCGAACTCGAAGGCAGCCCCTGCGAATTGATTAGCACCTCGAATACAAATGCATTGGAGAACAATACAAAGGTATTCCCCAACCCTTCTCACAATGCGGTAACGGTGCGTAACAACGACCAAATGATCCGCCGTATTGAGATGTACGACATCACAGGTCGTCTTGTCTCTGCTGAAGTTGTGAATGCGAATGAATTCCGCATGGAGCGCGCCAATATCAAAGACGGCGTCTACCTCATGCAAATCATTTTTGATACCGATCGCGTCACGAAGAAGGTTCTCTTCAACTGAAAATCCGATTGAACACCCTTCAAAAGCCCCCCGCCGTCAACGGCGGGGGGCTTTTTTTTACCTTTGTGCCGTGGAAAAAATTACTGAAAAGACCTCACTCTACTCCGATCTGGAGAAGAAATCCGTAGCCGAGATTTTGACCGATATCAATCGGGAGGATGCCAAAGTACCCGTAGCCGTGGCAGCTGCTCTTCCGCAAATCACTGCACTCACAGAAGCTGTCTCCGAACGCATGCTGCAAGGAGGCCGGCTGTTTTACATCGGAGCGGGTACGAGCGGGCGTTTGGGCATTGTAGACGCATCGGAGTGTCCGCCCACCTTCGGGGTGCCGCACGGTTTGGTGGTAGGTATTATGGCGGGCGGAGACGCCGCCATTCGCAAGGCTGCAGAATTTGCCGAAGACGATACGGACCGAGGTTGGAAAGATTTGCAGGCCCACGCCCCGGGTGCTTCCGATACGCTCATAGGCATCGCGGCCTCAGGCACTACACCTTATGTGATCGGCGCATTGAACCAAGCCCGCGCAAACGGGTTACTTACGGGATGCATCACCTGCAATCCGGGTGCACCGGTCGTTGCGGCCTGCGAATTTCCCGTAGAGGTAAATGTAGGGCCCGAATATGTGACCGGAAGCACGCGGATGAAATCGGGCACAGCGCAGAAGCTGGTACTCAATATGCTCTCCACGGCCGTGATGATCAGGCTGGGAAGGGTGAAAGGCAACCGAATGGTGGATATGCAGCTGAGCAACAATAAATTGATAGATCGCGGCACCAAAATGGTGATGAACGAACTCGGGGTAAATTACGAAACGGCAAATGCGCTTCTGAAAAAACACGGAAGCGTGCGCGCAGCCGTTGATAAGGCAAATTAAAGTAATCAGGTGCACGCTCTGGAACCATACTACAACTGGCGGCAATACTATACCGCGGAAGAGGATCCCCGCTCACCCTTTTACGGGCGTGAGTACAGCGAGTTCGAGTTCACCCTCAAGTTGTACGACCATTGCATCCACCCGCAATGGGATGACTTCGGTTCGTCCACCCTGTTTATCAAAATCATATACGCCGACTACCTGAGCGGGTATGCAGTGATCGAATTGATCGGTGAATGGAATGATTGCCTTCACAATGATATCATGTTTCTCAAGCGAGATATCGCGGAGCACCTTATGGAGGAGGGCATCAACAAATTCATTTTGATCGGAGAAAATGTCCTCAACTTCCACTATTCTGACGACAGCTACTATGAAGAATGGTTTGAGGAAGTGAACGAACAAGACGGGTGGATAGCTGCCGTAAATTTTCAACCCCACGTATCCCGTGAATTTTCAGTGATTGACGTGGACAGCTATTTCGTGACGGGCGGCTTTTTAGACGAGGTCGATTGGCGCACCTTGAAACCGGAGGTTTTTTGCCGAAGGATAGAGCATTACGTTGCCCGCCGCCTCACATCGGCCTGACCCCGGAGCGTCGGCACCATTTTTTTGTCAATGGGAAATGTGAAGTGATCCGCGGTGAGTGCGGCGAGCAGTACCCACCTGAGTTGCTGACGACTGTTTTCGGCCGTAAGCAGCCGGGGAAGTTCGACCTCCTCCTGACCACCTTCCGATTGCACTGCCGCAGTGCTGAAAGGCGGCTCCGGCAGGGGTGCCACCCGATAGTACACGGAGATGACCTGATGGTCCGGATTGAATGCCGATGGCTGAAAAAAGTCGGTCGTATAGAGGTGATCGGTCACGCGTACATTCAAGCGTAGCTCTTCGAAAAATTCCCGTTTGAGCGCGTCTTTCAATCCCTCTCCGAATTCGAGGCCGCCTCCCGGGAGCTTGGTGAATGCCCGCCCGCCGTACACTTCATCGCTCAGCAGGAGATGACCGCGATAGATCAAAGCACCGTACACGCGCACATTGAAAGGGAAAGCCATCACAGAGGTTTTACGGCACGCACCATTTCACGTTTGCCCGGCGGCCCCGGAAGCTTGTCCACCTGAAAGCCCGCAGCAGCCATATTGCGCCTTACCAAGCCCTTTGATGCATAGGTCACCAAAATGCCGCCCGGGCAAAGCATCTTCAGGCACTTCTCGAATACCGCTTCGGTCCAGAATTCCTCTTGCGCCCTGAATCCGAATGCATCGAAGTAAATCAAATGGTAAAACCCGATTTGGGGAGAAAAAGAGAAAAAGTCACCGTCGATCTTTTTCAGCAAAAGTCCGCCGGCTTTTATTTCCGCACCCCAGGGAGCATCGTGCAGGGATGTAAACACCTCAACACAACCCGGGACTTCGATGAAATCGCAGTAGTTCAGTGCTTCACAGGTTTCCTTGGAGAGCGGATACTTTTCGATGCTGTGGTAGCAAATCTGTAATTGCCGGGCGGCTCCCGCGAGTGCGGTGACCAGGGCATTGAGGCCCGTTCCGAACCCGATTTCGAATACATTGAGGTCATTTCCGAAAACTTTTCGGGCCTCCTCCAGCCCTGCATGTATGTAGACATGTTCGGCTTCGCGCACCGAGCTGTGAAAGGAATGGTAATGCTCGCCCAGCGAGGGAATAAAAAGGGTGTGACTCCCGTCGCCCGTGGCGACCACTTCGGGAGCATACTTCTCAGCTGCGGTCAGTTTTTTCTTCTCCATCTGCGCATTCCGTATTGCCGAAATGTGTTACGAAGGTAGCATTTACGCGCGCTCCGGAGGGACTATTCGATGATCTTAAACTCCGTTCTCCTGTTTTCCTGTCTGCCTTCCGGGGTATCATTTGTCGCTATGGGCTGAGTTTTTCCGTAGCCTTTGTAGATCAACCGGTCTTGCGGCACACCCGCGCGGGTGAGGTATTCGGTCACGGCTTTTGCGCGATTTTCCGAGAGCTCGAGGTTGTACGCATCGCCGCCTACATTGTCCGTATGACCCGATATCTCAACTTTGATTTGGGGGTTTTCCAAAATCAGGTCTTTCAATCGGGTGAGCTCCGCCTCGGATTCATTTCGGATGGTAAAGGCATTGTAGTCGAAGAAAATATTGCGGAGTACCACTGACTCGCCGATCAAGATGCGCTTAAGCCGAATCACCTTATAGAATTCTTCGTACACGGCCGTATCGGGAATATCGAAATTCATGGAGTTAAAAAGGTACTTATCTGCATTGATATTCAGACCGTAATTGCGTCCTGCGGGGAGCATCACAAGGTATGCACCCGTAGCCGGATCACTTTCGAAGGTGGCGACTACGCCCGAGGTTTTATTGTCGATCAAGTCAATGGCCGCATTCACAGGTTCATTTGTCTTGTCGTCGATCACGGTACCTTTAAGCAGAATCATCCTGCTGGTACGGATTTTTACCTCCGGCTGCACGGGAATCTCTGTTCTGCGGGCATCGCTCCCCGCGAAGAGCTGCTCTTCAACGGTGAGCAGGGGCTCTTTGGGGGGGCCGAGGAAGGTGATCCGATAGATGTCCTTATTGCCGTAGCCCTCTTTGCGCACCGAAGTGTAGTAGGCCGTTCTTCCGTCTGCAGCCACAGAGAAAAAAATATCGTCGTCGGGCGTATTCACGGGGTAGCCTATATTCACCGGTTTTTGCCATTCGCCGTTGACCTTTTCAGTGTAGAAGATGTCATTTCCGCCCATGGTATTGTGCCCGCGCGAAGAAAAATACAACGTTTTACCGTCGGGGTGGATGTACACACCGTCCTCATCGTAGGGAGAGTTCACGGTACTCCCGAGGTTTTCAGCAGGCCCCCAATCGTCTTTTCGCGGGTCGCGGCGCGATACGTAAATGTCCTTACCGCCCACTCCGCCTTCCCTGTCGGAAATGAAGTAGAGCTCATTGCCGTCGTATGAGAGCGCGGCTGAGGTCTCATGGGCCGAAGTGTTGATGTGTTTTCCCAGGGGCTTGGGTTCAGTCCACGTATTGTTGCGAAACTCTGAGTAGTAGATGTCGCCGTGATTTCGCGGTGTACTCTTATACACGAAGAGGGTCTTTCCGTCGGGCGAGAGTCCGCTGCCCGCGTCGTGCCCGGTACTGTTGATTTGCTCTCCCATATTCATGAGCGGAAGCCACTTACCGTTTCTTTTTCGGCTGTACCAGATGTCCTCATAGGGCAAGTTGTCTGACGGATCACGGAGCGTACCCGTACCGTCGGGCCTGCGGGCGGTGACGATGATGAGGCTTTCGTCCGTGGAAATCAGCGGGGCGTATTCGGGTGCGGGAGAATTGATGTTGGGCCCCAAGTTATCGATCCATACGCGTTCTTCCCTGGCTGTAAGCACCTTTCCGTTTTCCGCCTCTTCCATATACTTACGGATCGTTTCGAAAGCCTCGGGGTCTGCTTTCTTGTCGCGCTTCAGGGTGTTGAGTTGCTTGCGGTAATGGTCGGACGCTTCAGTCCAGCGGCCGTTGATGTGATATGCACGGCCGAGCAGATAGTGAATGTTGTACGCGTCATAATCGGGGTCCAGTTCGCGGCTTTTCGCCAAAAAAGGTAAGGCTTCGCGCTTGCTGTCCGAGTGGAGCAGACATACGCCGAGCTTGTAATTGATCTCCGCATTGTTCGGGTTGAAGTCGTAGGCTTTCCTGTAATGCGGAACGGCGAGATTGTAGTAGCTCATGGGCTCTTTATCGAAAATCCGGTCGCCGGCTTTGATTTCGGCCAGTGCTGCCTTGAGGCCGTCCTTATCGTCCGGAAAGGAAGACCTCTCAAAGGGGACATTCTGTGCATGTGCGGAAAGGAACACGAAGACCGCAGAAAGGAGAAGGAGGATCTTCATTGATCGATGAATTTACATGAGGTCGACCTGTAAGCCGCCGCATTGGGTACATTCATGCGCTCGGCCTTTCTCCAGTCGGCACAGGCGCCCGTCATATCGCGCAGCATTTCTCTCGCTATGCCGCGGTTCATGTAGGCTTGAGCGTAGTTATTTTCCAGCGAGAGCGCCTTCCCTGCAAACTTTTCTGCCGCTTCGTAGTCCTCCTTTTTGATCAGCACCCCCGCCAGGTTATTGTGGGCATAGGCATAATCAGGGGCTTGCTCGAGGGCCCGGCGGAAATCCTCCTCTGCGGCATCGTAATTTCCGGAAAGGTAATTCACGAATCCGCGGCTGTTGAGGTTTACAGCGTTGTCGGGCTCCAGCCTAACGGCGGTATTCAGGGCGGCAAGGGCTTCGGTCAGGTTTCCCGCTTTGCGCTGCGCTGCGCCGAGGTTGGCATGGGCGCGGGCCATCCCGGGCTTGATGCGCACCACGTAGTTGTAATCTGCTATGGCCTCATTTAATCTGCCTGTCTTCATATAGGCACTGCCGCGGTCGTGTCGGGCGCCGGCATTGTCGGGAAAGGCAGATAGACCGGCAGTGTAGTCTGCGATCGCTTCCTCGTCGCGGCCGGCTTTGAAGTGAATCTCTGCGCGATAGAGGGCGGCCTCCGCGGGGCGGGCATTGTTGTCGATCGCCTCAGTATAGCAGACCAAGGCACTCTTATCGTGGCCCGCCAGATGGTGGGCACGCGCCCTCAGAAAGTATGCTTCGCGCATCGAGTCCGTGCACAAAAGGTACATGTCGAGATCAGCGGTAGCACGGTGGTAGTTCTTAACCTCCATGTAGGTTGCCGCGCGGTTAAAGTAGGCTTTCGCAAAATCGGGCTCAGCGTCGAGCGCATCGCTGAAGGCCGTCAAAGCTTCATCAAGGCGATATGCCCTGAAGTGGGCCAAGCCTTCGTTATACGCACGGAGGGCTTCCGGTGAAAACCCGCCTTCCTGCATCTCGGCGCTCAGGGTATCTGCGGCGAGCTTTACGCGAACGGTGTCTGTCTGAGCGTGGGTGCCCACGGCAAGGAGAAAAAGAAACAAGCCGATAAATTCTTTGATTTTCACGTCGGTGATGATTTGCATAAAACTCATTAAAATTCACCCCGGGATGTCAACAAGGATCCGAGACTTTTGAAGCCTGCCGCGTGGAAAACCCTAATTTTGCAAAAAATAGATACCTATGGCGAAGAAATCCGTGATCAACGCAGAATCCCTCAAATTTCTGGAAAAGTATATCAATAACCCCAGCCCTACCGGCTTTGAAGCCCTCGGTCAGCAGGCTTGGCTCGACTACATCCGGCCATACGTCGACACCTATGAAACGGACACCTACGGTTCCGTAGCTGCAGTAATTAACCCGGGTCAAAAGTATAAGGTGGTGATTGAAGCACATGCAGATGAAATCAGCTGGTTCGTGCACTATATCACCGATCAGGGCTTTATATACGTCAGGAGAAACGGAGGCTCAGACCACATGATCGCACCGAGCAAGCGGGTGATTATTCATACCGATAACGGACCTGTACGCGCAGTATTCGGCTGGCCGGCCATCCATACCCGAAACATTGCCTCGGGCAAGGAAGAGGCGCCCTCCATGAAGAACATCACCCTGGATTGCGGCTGTACGACAAAAGAAGAGGTGGAGAAGCTCGGTGTTCACGTGGGCTGCGTAGTCACATTCGAGGATGAGTTTATGGTGCTCAATGATCGCTATTACGTGGGAAGGGCACTCGACAACCGCGCCGGCGGTTTTATGATCGCAGAAGTGGCACGGCTCCTGAAAAAAAATAAGGTAAACCTGCCCTACACCCTATATGTGGTCAATGCGGTGCAGGAAGAGGTAGGACTTCGCGGTGCAGAAATGATCAGCCGCCGCATTGAGCCCGACGTGGCCATAGTCACCGACGTGTGTCACGATACCCAAACGCCGATGATCGATAAGAAAGAGCAAGGTGACCTCCACGGAGGCAAAGGCCCCGTACTTACATACGGTCCCGCGGTGCAGAACAATCTGCTGAAGAAGATCATCGCGACCGCAGAGAGTAAAAAAATTCCGTTCCAGCGCGCGGCGGCGAGCCGCAGCACGGGCACGGATACGGACGCATTTGCCTACTCGGGCCGCGGTACGGCCTCGGCGCTCATCTCCCTGCCGCTGCGCTACATGCACACCACGGTAGAGATGGTGCGAAAAGAAGACGTAGAAAATGTGATCCTGCTGATTTACGAGACCCTGCAAAACATCAAGGCAGGTGAAGACTTCAGGTACCTGAAATAAGGGAACGGAGAAAATCTCGCCTTTCTCGGCAGAGCTTCAAAGATCAAGCCCGGGTGTGAAACGCACCCGGGTTTTTTAATTGTTCATGGGCAGTCGGCCCGACTTCATTTCGCGGTAGCCGCGAGAGAGGTGGGCGAGGTATGTGGTGAAAACCTTCACCGCCGACTCTGTTTCGGAAGTCACTTCCTTTCCGGCAAGCTTCAGGGAGAGGTATCCGTAGACGGCGGTAAGTGCCGTTTCGATATCGCTCATGGGTACCTTATCTGTCTTGGTGCGAAACTCTGCAAGAAGGGGTTGGACTTCGGCCACCACTTTTTTAAAGGCGGCATCCCCCACCACTGTGCTCAGGGTATGCCCGAGGAATTGCAATTCGCCCAGGATCTCGTAAGTCTCTTCCAGATGTCCGCCGGTTTTGAGTTGTTGTGTCTGCATCTGCTTCATCAGATCTGCAAACCACACGGCGCTTTCCCTCCGCTGCTCTTCGTCATCAATGCCCGCAAGTACGGACTGCTCCAGCGCTTTGAAGTCGAATTTGAGTCCTCGAATCAGGTCCTCCATCTGCCACATGTAGAGCAGGTACTCCGCGATATTTGTTTTCTTTTTAGCTTCGGCGATGTGGCGCATGGACTTATTTTTTCTTGCGCTCCGCTTTAGCTTCGGCCATCTCGGTGTCGTAGGCTCTATTCAAGCCGCGGAGCACCTCATCGGTAATGTCGAAGGCATCTGACATCCAAAGCAGGTTACCCCCCTGCTGGAAGTTGAGAATCATATCGTACTTGCCGTCGCTGTTGTAGCCGTCCAAAAAATCGTTAACCCGTTTCAGGTAGTCTTTTTGCAGCTCCACTTCGCGCTTCCGGAAGTCGCGTGCGAGTTTATCTTGAAACTCCCTGATTTCTACTTCGAGGTTTTGGAGTTCGATTTGGGCCTCCTGCATTTCGAGTTGCCCCATGGTAGGTGCCTCTCGCTGCAATTCGCCCGCGCGCTTCTCCGCACGCTCGTACTTGCGTCGAATGCGCTCATCGATGAGTTTGCTTTCTCGCTCCAGCTCGGCTTCCGCCTCGATGAGGAAACGGTACTTTGCATTGACAGAATCTCCGTAAATAAAGGCTACGCTCAGCGCGGGAGTTGCGGATTCCGCGGTGTCTTTTTTCACTGCGGATGATTCGGCGCGCGGTTCAGGTGCGGGCTGATCACAAGATGTCGTTAAGAACGCGAGCAGGGACGCCGCGAGCAGGGTGCTCAGTCGGATGGATTTCATTTCAGGAAAATTCGGGATTATCGGTATACCTCTGCCGCCAGGCTTGGCTGAAGTCATTGCCCATGGCTCCGAAGCGTTCAAGCACGCGCAAAAGGAAAGGAGTAGACAGCATGGCCGTCACTTCATCCAAGCCCTGCACTTGACTTTCGTCAATCTTGTAGACTTGCTCGAGGTGGGCATCTTCGATCTTAATGATGTACTTGCCGTTCCAAGAGAAAACGGTAATCTTAAACCTGGGGTGAGGAATTTCTTTGACGATGCGCATGGGGCTTCATTAAACAGCCGCAAAGATAAGAAACGGAGCCCAAGGCCGCCAAGTGTACCCGAATTATCCGATGATTCAACCGAACTTCAAGACCTGCGAGGTTCCGAGCTCGACGATATCGTACTCTTCAAACTCAAAATCAAGGTCATCTATCATATAGGCATAATCTTGGCCGATCTCCAAGGTATCGTCATCATGCTTTTCGTACATCCACCGCACATTTACCTTGCAGCCTTTCGTACGCAAATCCGCCAGTTTGTAGAGAATAAAAAGGATTCGCTTCGAAGAGGCGATATTGAAAAAATCAAACCTAAAGCAAAACTCTATGCGCGGGGGCGGGTTTTCTGCAAACCGGTCCAGCCAGTTGAGTACAGGCCTGTAAAAAAGTTCAGCATCAATCGGGATTGACCGTCCTGCTATGAGGTATACCCCTGCCTTCGGATCCAGCTGTACATAAGGCGTTGTTTTCGTCGGTCTGCGTACCAAAATTTCCATCGTTTCATATCTTAAGGGACTTGTTGTACTGCAAATCCCTCACGAAAGTTCAGGAATTTTCACCTAAGTTTAAGGTAAATTCTACCAACCGAGGAGAAAACAAGACAAAAGCGCTCAAGCCGGAGACAAGGCCTGATTTGTGAACATTCTGCGGTGGAAAACCTTCAGAGACTCAACAGGTCTTTGAATTTAGCGCTCTGTCTTCTGGACACTTCGAGCTCTTCTCCGTTATGAAGTCTGATTTTCAGGCCGCCGTTAAACCAAGGTTCGATGTGGGCGATCTCCCTCAGGTTGACGATATACTTGCGGTTGATTCGGAAGAACCGGCGTTCGTCCAGCCGTTTTTCCAAATTGTTCAGGCTTTTTAAAATTAACGGCTTGAAGCGGTCGAAATAAACGCGAACGTAATTTCCTTCACTTTCAAACATCCGGACATCTTTCAGGGGAACGAACCAGCATTTCTCTCCGTCCCGCAGAAATATCCTGTCTTCCGGGTCCAACACTTCTTCCTGATGTTGTCCTTGGGGCATTTCTTGCGGAATCGGGTTTTCGGATTCATCCGCAGCTTTTCTCAGTGCCTCAGCCAAGCGCTCATTCTCGACAGGTTTTAAGAGGTAGTCGAGTGCATTCACCTCAAAGGCGCGTATGGCATAAGCATCGAAAGCTGTCACAAAGATTACTTTGGGCAGGTATTCCAGCATTTCAAGCATCTCAAATCCCGAGCGCCCCGGCATCTGAATGTCCAGAAAGATCAGGTCGGGCTTTTGGTCGTGAATCATCTGCACGGCTTCATCGGCATTGCCGCACTCACCGATCACTTCAATATCGGAATGGGCTTCGAGCATGCTGCGCATTTCTTTTCGGGCAAGTCGTTCGTCATCGATCAGTATCGTTCTCATCTTACAGGTTGTTTTCTTGCAGGGGGATGGTTACCACACAGGTTACATATCCGTCTCTTCCGGATATTTCGAGTCGGGCATCTTCTCCGAACAGCAGATTCAGGCGCCTCCGGGAATTCTCTATTCCCACGGAGGCCCCGTTGAGTTTGCGCTGCCCGGCGGGCCGATAGTTGCCCGTATTTGTGACCGTAAGAATTAAGTTTGCGGGCTTGTTTTTTATTTCCTTCAGTGCGGATGAAATTTTGATGGCACCGCCTTTCGGCAAATCAGAGATGCCGTGCTTCACCGCATTTTCAGCGAGGGTTTGCAGCAATACCGGCGGCACACCGATATTTTCCGTGTCGGGGGCGATGTCTACGGAGTAATTCAGCCTTTCTTCGTACCGGATTTTTTCCAAAGAGAGGTAATCAGATGTGAGCATGGCCTCTTCGCGCAGCGGTACCAAATTCTGCTTTCCCGCCAAAAGGCTGCCGCGCAGGATGCGGCTGAGGCGTGTGATGCTCACCTTGGCCTGCTCGGGATTTTCATCCACCAGAGCGCGGATGCTGTTCAGGGCGTTGAACATAAAATGCGGATTGAGCTGCGAGCGGAGGTTGCTCAACTCCACCTCTGCCATACTCGAAGCCAGCCGCAAATTTTTCACCTCTTCACGCTCGTAATTCTTGAGGAATATGGCGGCAAAGTAGAGCACAGACCAAAACAGGTACACGGTGGCGAAAGGAAATAAGAGCTCCGCAAGCAGCCCGAAAGGCGGAGACAAAATCAGGGGCACCCCGGTAAAAAAAAGGTCGGACACGGCAGCATAAAGTACAGCTGCAAAAGCGCCCGCAGCGACGGACAGCCCGATAATGCGCGGCACCACCTTCAATATTTTCATGGACAGCATCCCCGAGTGCACGATGACCGCGCGAAGTAGGTGTGACACCGATACGCCGAGCACAAAATTTGCCGCAAGGACTTTGATAATCCCCGAATCCACATTTCCCGCCAAAAGATTGTGGAAGAGAATGAGCAGAACATACCCAAACCAGCCGCTCACCTGTGTGAGCCAATATATGGCCTTTTCTCTGCGCATACGCTGAACGAATATAGGTCGAAATAACCGTAATTTGCCTCCGCTCATGTAATGTGCAGTCCGCTCGTAAATGTTTTTGACTTGAATTACCTCGCCCACCAGCACCTCTCATTCGACTCCGAACCCATAATGGTGGGCAACTTCATCGCAGATACCTTGCGCTCCGGTCAGGTGGGGGAATATGACCGCTATATCCGCCTCGGCATAGAGATTCATCGATATATCGATACCTACACGGACGGGCATGCGCTGCCGCTCGACACGAGAAAATTGCTTTACCCCTATTTCGGCAAATATGCTGCCGTAGTACAGGACATGTTCTACGACCATTTCCTGGCCCTGCAATGGTCGCTGTACCGCGACACCCCGCTGCCTGATTTTTCCCGAAAGGTGTATACCGTGATGGCGGATCACGCAGACCAACTCAATCCCCGCGCCGCGCGAACGCTGCACTACATGGAGATGCAGGACTGGCTCACCGGCTATGCGCGGCGCGAAGGCATAGACCGGGCATTGAAAGGCCTCGCTGCCCGAGCCAAATTCCAATCCAATATGGAGCGGGCAGTTCCTGCTCTGGAGGCGCACTTCAACGAAATGAAAGCACATTTTGACCTTTTTTTCCCCGAGCTTGAACATGCCGTTCATCAGACTTTTTCATCACGGATCTGATAGCGGA
>PXBH01000129.1 GCA_003565555.1 Cryomorphaceae bacterium
CTCAGATAAAAGCTCAGGTATAGCGTGTTATAGCCACAGATTTCACAGGTGGACTCAGATAAAAGCTCAGGTATAGCGTGTTATAGCCACAGATTTCACAGATGTACTCAGATAAAAGCTCGGGTATAGCGTGTTATAGCCACAGATTTCACAGATGGACACAGATAAAAGCTCAGGTATGGCGTGTTATGGACAAAGATTTCACAGATGGACACAGATAAAAGCTCGGGTATAGCGTGTTATAGCCACAGATGTCACAGATTTACACAGATAAGAGCTCACCCATGCGTGATCCCACACCCGCTTAAACAGGAGTCATTTGCGGCTATAAACTCGCCCTACATCTGTATCCATCCGTGACATCTGTAGCAAAATAACCGGTACTGCACACGCCCTACATCTGTGTTCATCCGGGACATCTGCGGCAAAGTATCAGCCCCTAAATCTTTGAAAAGCTGTTGTATCTACGATAAAGAAAACACGCACAGCATCTCCGTCAAATCATCCCCGACAAAACCGTTCCGATAATTTTATCTACCTTCAATCCACTAACCTCCAACCTGTACCAAAATAGCCTTCCATGCCAAACGCCAATGAACAATTTCCCCTCGCGCAAGAAACAAGCATGATAATCAGACTCGCAATAGAAGTGCACAATACCTTGGGACCCGGATTTCTCGAAGCGGTGTACCAAGAGGCTCTCGAATACGAATTCACCCGAAACCACATCGAATACAGCAGAGAGAAGTGCTACCGCATCCGCTATAAAGACATCGTTCTACAGAGAAAATACTACGCCGATTTCGTGGCCTTCGACTCGGTCATTATCGAGCTCAAAGCCAAATCAGATTTCGCAAAAGCCGACATGGCCCAAACCCTCAACTACCTGAAGTGCTCAGGCTGCCGCGTAGGCCTCGTCCTGAATTTCGGAACAGAACGTCTCGGCATCAAGCGTGTGGCATTCTGAAATACAGATGCCTATCAGCCTATACCCACTCCGAAACGACCGATTAATCTGCCTAACAAGGCATCGGACGAAAAGACAACGTATCCCGGTAAAGCCGTCTGTATCCTTACCTTTGCACCATGCATCCCACTTTCAATTTCGAGCACAGCTACCTCACCCTTCCGGAAAAACTCTACACCCGCATCGCTCCGCAAAAATCGGCGGCGCCCGAAATGCTCCTCTTCAACGAAGCCCTCGCCGACCGGCTCGGCATCGGATACGCCGAGAGCAGCGACGAGGAACTCGCAGCGGTTTTCGCCGGCAATGTTTTACCCGAGGGCACAGGCACCGATCATCCCGATGCCTCCCCCCTCGCCCAAGCCTATGCGGGCCATCAATTCGGCCATTTTACCATCTTGGGCGACGGGCGCGCCGTGCTGCTTGGCGAGCAGATTACGCCTGACGGAAAACGCTTTGACATCCAGCTCAAAGGGTCAGGCCGCACCCCGTACTCACGCGGCGGCGACGGACGGGCCACCCTCAGCTCCGTACTCCGCGAATACCTGATCAGCGAATGCATGCACGCCCTCGGCATTCCCTGCTCACGCAGCCTGGCTGTAGCACTTACCGGCGAGACGGTGATGCGCGACCGGCCCCACCCGGGTGCCGTTCTCACCCGCGTCACGGAAAGCCACCTGCGCGCGGGAACCTTCGAGTTTGCAAGGCAAATGCTTACCGAAAAAGACCTCAGCGACCTGCTGGACTACGCGATCCGACGCCACTATCCGCAACTCGAAGAGCGCCCGGAGAAGGCACTTGCCTTTCTGGAAGCCGTGAGCCGGCAACAGATCAACCTGATATGCCACTGGATGCGCACGGGATTCATCCACGGCGTCATGAATACCGACAATATGCACATCGCCGGAATCAGCTTCGACTTCGGGCCCTGCGCTTTCATGAATGCCTACCATCCGCGCACCGTTTTCAGTTCCATCGACCACGCAGGGCGCTACGCCTTCGGCAAGCAGGCGGGTATCGGGCAGTGGAACCTCGGCGTGCTGGCCGGCGCATTGCTGCCGCTGATCGACAAGGACAGCGACACCGCCGTCGAAAAGGCACGATCGGTACTGAACCGCTACCCCGCCGAGTTTTCCGAGGCTTGGTTGCGTACCCTTTCCGGGAAAATCGGGATCGCACAGCCGGATGAGGAGGCCAAAAGCCTCGGCGAAAACTTGCTGAGCCACATGCAAGA
Source organism: Cryomorphaceae bacterium (assembly GCA_003565555.1). Lineage (GTDB taxonomy): Bacteria > Bacteroidota > Bacteroidia > Flavobacteriales_D > Cryomorphaceae > T3Sed10-241. The sequence goes on from PXBH01000129.1 coordinate 2,199, forward strand.
AGCCCGGGCCGACTACACCAACACCTTTCGGTGGCTCATGGGTCATGCCGATGCGAAGGACGAGGCCCCGTACAACACCACTCCTTTTACCGAATGGCGTGCCGCATGGGAAAAGCGCATTGCCCGTGAGGAAGGCGGACACGAGGCCGCAGCGGCCCTGATGCAAAAGCAAAACCCCAAGATCATCCCCCGCAACCACCTCGTCGAGGAAGCCCTCTCCGCTGCTGAGGAGCGGGAAAACTTTACCCTCTTCACGGAGCTGATCGAGGCCGTGGGCCATGCCTATGATGATACGCCTGCGGATCCCCGCTTCACGCTTCCCCCGCCCGAAGGAGATGCCGATTACCGCACCTTCTGCGGGACCTGAGACTTTCGTTGGCGTAAAGGTCATCGACGGACACGGTAGCCCTGCGGTTCGCGAAATTCTTCCGTACTTTGAACTAAAACCTACCGACCGTGGTCACAAAGAAAATCTCCTTCAAAAACAAAGACGGGCATGAGCTGAGCGCCCGAATGGAATTTCCCCTCGGCGCAGCACCCGCGCATTACGCGGTGTTCGCACACTGTTTCACCTGCGGCAAGGGCATTCGCGCAGCGACCATGATTTCGCGCTCCCTTACGGAAAAAGGATTTGCCGTGCTGCGCTTCGATTTTACGGGACTGGGGCAGAGCGAGGGCGACTTTGCCGAGTCGGGTTTCACAACAAATGTGGAAGACCTCACTGCCGCCGCATCATTTCTTGAAGAGCATTACAAAGCCCCCAAGCTCCTCGTAGGCCACTCACTCGGCGGCACTGCGGTGATTCACGCCGCCGCAGAGATTGACGCCGTGGAGGCTGTGGTGACCGTGGGTGCGCCCTTCGAAGCCACCCATGTGACCCATCTTTTCTCGGATAAAAAAGCGGATATCAAAAAAAACGGACGCGCGGAGGTAAACATCGGCGGACGCACCTTCGAAATCGGAAAGGAATTTTTAGACAGCCTCGAGAAGCACACCACCGCATCCCTCCTGCCGGATTTGCGAAAAGCGCTCCTCGTACTGCACTCCCCGCAAGACAAAATCGTCAATATCGACAATGCCGCAGAGATCTACAAAGCAGCCCGCCACCCCAAGAGCTTCGTAAGCCTCGACGGTGCCGACCACCTCTTGAATGACCCTAAAGACGGCGCCTACGTGGCCGAAGTGATCGGCGCGTGGAGCAGCCGCTACCTGCCCCGCGACAAAAAAGCCGGTCCCGAGACCAAAGCAGATGTGGCCGCGCAACTCGGCAGCGACGGGCTCACTACGGAAATCGCCGCCGGCGAGCACCGTTTTCTCTCAGACGAACCGGAATCTGCGGGCGGGCACAATATGGGCCCCGACCCCTATCAGCTGCTCAATGCAGCCCTCGGCGCATGCACGGCCATGACCCTTCAGATGTATGCGAAACGCAAAAAATGGCCTTTGGAGCAAGTCACCGTGCACCTATCCCACTCACGGCGCCACGCAGAAGACTGCGACAATCCCGACGCGGGCAGCAGTAAAGTCGATGCCTTCAAGCGGGTGCTTGAGATCAAAGGTGACCTGGATGCCGAGCAGCGCAAACGTCTGGCCGAGATTGCCGACAAATGTCCCGTGCACCGTACCCTCACCGATCCCCGGGTGATCATCGATACGGAAACCGCAGCATAGAGCGAAAATTCAACCCGTTCGATGCGCGGTGAAGTGCGTGCTCCGGTTCGCCGCTCATGACTTACCTTTGTAAAGATGGTGAGAATGCGGACAGCGGATACGGGGCGCAACCTTTTTTGCGGAAGCGAAATGTGCCGCCTTGCCGCACTGACGGCAGCCCTGCTGATCAGCATTACCGGGCTGCGCGCACAGGAGGTACAGCTCCTCACCTTTCTCGACGACGAGGTGGAGGAAACTTCCGGGCTGCTTGAAATCGAAGGGCGGCTCATCACACACAATGACTCCGGAGGTGAGCCGGTGCTGTATGAAGTCGATACCCTGACGGGAGATGTGCTGCGCCGCGTTACCTTGATCAATGCTGACAACAAGGATTGGGAAGACATCTGCGCAGACGACACTTACATTTACGTGGGCGATATCGGCAACAACAACGGCAACCGCACCGACCTGCGCATATACCGGATTACCCGCGCGGACTACCTCGCTTCAGATTCCGTAACGGCCGATACCATCGCATACCACTATGCGGATCAGACGGATTTTTCTTCCTCGCTGTTTTCAACCGACTTTGACGCGGAAGGACTGACCGTGATCGGTGATTCCCTCTTCATCTTCACCAAAAATTGGGGGAATTTTCGCACCAACGTCTACACTGTCCCGACCCTTCCCGGCACGTATACCGCCCACCGCCGCGACAGCCTCAACACAGAAGGCATGGTCACGGGCGCCGCCTACAATCCCGAGAACGGAATACTGGCCCTCAGCGGCTACACCTTGCTGCTACAGCCTTTTGTCACCCTTGTGACCGGCTATCCCGAGCTCCCGCTCGAGGCAGCTGCCGCGGAACGTGTCAGTTACACGGTGCCGCAGGGTGTATCGCGACAAACGGAAGCGGTATATCCCCACCTCGACGGCGGCTTCTACCTCAGTGCTGAGCGGAGCTTTACGGGTGCGCCGGCACTGATGCACTTCAAGGAGGGTGACATTCTTTCCGCGCCGACGCCCGAATCTGCTCGGGACGATCTCCGTGAGAACTTGCTGCCCGTGCATCCCAATCCCGCCGCGGGAACCGTCACTTTACCGCTGAAATCGGGTCAAAAAGCGCTGATTTATGACATGAACGGGAAGCAGTGTGCCGTGACGGACAGTCCGTTGCTTTCGACAGAAGGTTTTTCGGGAGGCACATACATCTTGATCATAACCGATCGAAACGGAACGCCTGCAGGGCGCGCCAAGTTTATTGTCGAGTAGGCAAGCAAATTTGACTCCGTAAAAATTAGTAAATTTAACCCTCGGAAAACATTAACTTAAAAGAGAGTTTGGACACTCGCTTAAAATTGCAAGGTCCGTGCAGCAAGCCATCACTGATATCCGCTTATGAAAAAGTTTTTATTCGTATTCGTCGCAAGTATAATTTTTGTTTTTGAAGCTGTAGGTCAAAAAGAAACATCGATCCCCGATGAATACCGCCCCCATCCCGAATACGGCAAAGTAATCCCGCGCGGAAAGCAATCTTCCGGGAGCACCGAGCTCATACATTTGCGGACGGCGCATTCACGAACCTTTGAAAACAACGATGGTTCGCTTACCACCGCGGTATCCGCCGCACCTATGCATTACCTTGATGAAAACGGGTGGTGGCACAGCATCGATTACCGCCTTCAGCTCTCAGAAACGCGGGATGACCTTTGGGTAATGCCCGGCCACCAACCACGTTTTGCCTATGATGCAGCCTTAAACACCTTGCTCTGGTACGACGCCGAAGGTGAGGCCATGTTTGCCTCCTCCGAACGAAGCATTCGCTTCCTCGACAGTTCGGGAAATCCTCTGCCAGATGACGCCGCGGCGGCGGACGAATCGGCCATGCTCACCGAATCCGCAGGAATGACGTTTTCAGAAGTTTTCACGGCCACCGACTTAGACTACAAATTCGGCAAGAGGACCGTCAAGTCCGCCTACACCTTTCACAGTCCGCCGCAGATGCCTGAAGGTGCGGAGGGCATTTTGATCGAAGAATCGGTGTTGCTTCCCGAAGGCTGGAGTCTCGGCCCGCTGCAGCCCGTTTCGGATCCTGCGGAAACGGAGCATGAGAGACTGGGCCTGCGCAATCCGTCGGGCGTGGTCAAAGCCGTTTTGGAGCAGCCCGTTTATTCCGATGCCTCTGCAAATGCGCCGGCACCTGTCACGAAAAACGGTGTAACCCGTCCGGGGCACGGTCCCGCCACACCTGACCGCGACGGCGCGGTGACCCTCGGAAACTATCGCCTTACGGAGACAGAACCGGGAGCTTACAGGCTGGCCATTCAGGTGCCCTCGGAAGTACTCTCTCCCGACCGTGTCTATCCGGTAGTGATCGACCCTATCGTGGTGCTCACCGATGATACGCCTTTGGAGACTTGTTTTTTCCCCGATTTTTCTGAAGATGTGCTCACCGTGGAGATTCCCGAAGGCGACACCATTGTACACACCTTCTTTGAGTGGGAATTTTCCACCGTCCAAGGCACCCAGGCCTGGACGGCAGATCAACGCAGCTACATTGCCGGACCCGCGGGAGAGACACAGGTATTTCAAGGCGAGGGAAACTCAGGCGGCACCCAAGTTTACACCCACCACTCCACCGTGGGCAATGTACTTTCAAGCGGCAGCATCGACTTTTCCTGGCATGCGGCAAGGGTATGGGGCGGCAACTGGTGCAACGCCAATTTCAACCTGATCACCGATCGCTACATCGAAGTCACCCACTATGACGAAATTAACATCGGCCCCGGAGAGATTATGATCAATGAATTTACCGCCTCCAACCGCTTCATGACCGATCCTTTCGGAAATTTCGAGGACATGGTGGAGCTGTACAATGCCTCACCTTTTTTTGCGGATGTAGGCGGATATTATTTGAGTGACAACCCGAACAACCCCACCAAATGGGAGATTCCCCCCGTCTTGATTCCGCCGGGAGGCCACCTCGTAATTCTGTGTTCGGGACGTGACTCTCTGGTGAACGGGGTACCTCATGCCGGATTTCGGCTCTCACAGCTCAAGCCCGAGCACATTTTGCTCAGCGATCCGAGCGGTCAGGTGCTCGAACTCTACCCCCTCTGGGTGACCCAAAACGGGCACTCCTACGGCAGGGTGAGCGACGGTGCGGAAGAATGGGGCGTATGTCCCGAACCCACTTTCGGAGCGCCGAATACGGGACACTTTGAAGGCTACACATCCACGCCTGAATTTTCGGTGGAAGCCGGATATTATGAAGGTGCCGTGACCGTAGAGATTTCAGTAGAAAATCCGGAAGAGGTAATACATTACACCCTGAACGGACACGAACCCACGGAAGAAGATGCGGTATATGACGGCCCGGTTGTAATCGCCAACACGGCAGTGCTCCGTGCACGGGCCTTCGATCCTGAGGCAAACAAGTTGCCCGGTTTCATGGAGACCAATACCTACTTCGTGGGTGATGAGACCACTCTTCCCGTGTTTTCTTTCAGCGGTGATGAGCTGTTCACGCTCTTCAACGGAACGCAGATTGAGCCCTTGGGGGCCGTCGAGTTTTTCGGAGCCGACGGACAGCTGATCGATGAGTCATACTGCGACTTCAACAAGCACGGAAATGACAGCTGGCAATATGCCCAGCGCGGGGTGGACTTCATTTCACGTGATGAATTCGGTTACAACGATGAGCTGCGACACGAATTTTTTCCGACCAAGGACCGCGAGGATTTTCAACGGCTGATGGTGAAGGCCGCAGCCAATGACAACTACCCCTTCGAGGGGGGCGGCGCGCACATCCGTGATTCCTATGTGCAGAGTTTTTCCCAATTGACGGATTTGGAACTTGACGAGCGGTCTTCGCTCAACTGTCTCGTGTACGTGAACGGAGCGTACTGGGGGGTGTACGACCTTCGGGAGAAAGTGGACGACAAAGACTTCACCCGCCACTACTACGATCAACGCCGCAAGTACAAGGGTGCCGAAGAATACGTACAATTCATCAAAACCTGGGGCGGTACGGCGCCGAAATACGGGGAGCAGCGTGCGCTGGACGACTGGGCGGAAATTCGCGACTTCGTGCTGGGCAATGATATGGGCGATTCTGCGAACTTTCAGGTTGCGGAGGAAACCTTAGATCTGCAAAGCGTCATTGACCATTTCGTCTCGAACTCCTTCATTGTATCCCGCGATTGGCTCAACTACAATACGGGATGGTGGCGCGGCCTGAACCCGGAGGGTGAGGCCCGCAAATGGCGCTATATCATGTGGGATATGGAAGCTGCTTTCGGTCACTATACCAATTGGACAGGACTGCCCAACCCCACCGTGACCGCGCCGCCGTGTCAGGCCGAAAACCTCACCGTAGGTGACGGACATGCCCAGATGCTCAAGAAGATGATTGAGGAAAACCCCGGTATGCGACAGAAATATGTCACGCGGTACGCCGATTTACTCAACACGCAGTTTTCTTGCGAAAACCTCATTCACATCCTCGACAGCATGGTGGCCAATATTGCCCCCGAAATGCCGCGACAGATTGAACGATGGGGCGGCAGCGTTGAAGAATGGGAGGAAAATGTGGACGATCTTCGCGATTGGATCGAAGAACGCTGCGAAGTGGTGAAAGACGGACTGATCGATTGCTATGACCTCACCGGTCCGTACGATGTGACCTTCAAGACCGAACCGCCCATGACAGGGAAAATCAAGATGAACTCGGAATGGTTGCCCCACTACCCTTTTGACGCCTTTGTGTACGGAAACATCGAAACCATATTGGAGCCTCAGGGCAACGGGCCCTATCAGTTCAGCCATTGGGAGATCAGCAACCACGACTTCACCTCACTCGAAGATTCGGTGCTGATTGAGCTACTTGTTTCGGATACTGCTACGGTCACCGCTCATTTTGTAAATCCGAATCTCGGTGACGAAGACCTGATCTACTATTGGCACTTCAACACCCTCGACACCCAGGACGGAGACGTGACCTCCGTTGAAGCGGATTTCAGTCTGATTCCCGAAGCCGAACCGCTCATGGTGTATACCGGCTCGGGGCCGCGCGACATTGACCATTTTAATACCGGCTCGGAGCTCAATCTCCACCTGATCGAAGGGCCCGGAAGGGCGGCCCGCGTGCGAAACCCCTCTGCAGGGCGATCGCTGGAATTTCACATGCCCACCGAAGGCTACGGGGAATTGGAATTTCAATATGCCGTACACCGGTCCGGGCAAGGCATGCTTCAGAACATCATCACCTACAGCACCGACGGGGAAAACTTCACCGACGCGGGACTCACCACCCCGGCTTTCAATATTGCGGAAGACTATACCCTCATAACCATTGACTTTTCAACCATAGAAACAGTAAACAACAACTCCGACTTCAAGGTGCGAATCTCATTCCTGGGCAATACGGACCAGAACAACGGGAACAACCGTTTTGACAATGTGACGCTGAAAGGAAATCCGTATGTGGTCAGCACAGAAAATATCGCTGCCGAGCACCGGGTATCCGTGTTTCCCAATCCTTCGGGAAGCCAAATTAATATCAAGGCGAGCTTCCCGTTCGAATCCTACCGCATCACCGATATCAGCGGTCGCACAGTGGCCTCGCGCAGCACTGGCAGCAATGATTTTCTCTCCATTGATGTCTCGGGATTTGCGCCGGGTGTATACCTTCTTCACCTCAGTGACGGTCAAAGCGATGCTGTTACAAAATTTGCCGTACAACGCTGAAAAACCGAGTAGCCTCATCTGCATTTAGGCACAAAACGTTATCTTTGCCGAGTGAGGTGCAGGCCCTGTGCGCAAGACTGTGCCTGAGAATAACAACTTGAACCACAGAGCGCAACCTCTGTTTGGGGATGCATACTCAGACTAAAGTTGCAGAAGAAATACTGAGACCATGCTTACACCTCTGTCCGCTTCAGAACGCCGGCGCACCGTGCGCAACCTTATTATTTTCACAGTCGTTGCACTGGCATCAGGTTGGATCGGTGCCTACATTGACACCTTGCTTCCCGAACAAGCGGAAGAAGACACCTTGGGCATGGCATTTTGGCTGGTCGTTCCCTTGATTGCAGTCGTCCTGCTGAGAAGTTTTGCGGGTGACGGATGGAAAGACGGCGGATTCGCCCTGCGTTTTCGCGGCAATCTCAGTTGGTACGCGGGGGCACTGATCATCTTCCCGGCAGTTACTGCGCTCGCAACGGGAACGGGAGCAGCCGCGGGTTTGGTAAATTTCGAAGGATTTGAAGCGGACACCTACTTTCGGCTTTTTATCGGATTGCTCTTCATCAATGTGCTCAAAAACTTCTTTGAAGAGAGCGTTTGGCGGGGCTACCTGACGGCAAAGCTTGTTCGCCTAAACCTATCAGACATCAAGATTTACCTCATAGCCGGAATGGTATGGGGGCTGTGGCACGTGCCGTATTACCTCGTTTTTCTCGAGGAGGCAACCCTCCGCAGCATACTTCCGGTCGATCCCCTCTTTTTTGCAGGCTTTGCAGTACTGCACATGATCGTTTGGACGGTGATGTTTACCGAGTTGTTCAGAATTACGCGGTCGGTTTGGTCGGTGGTATTGCTCCATGCATCTGAAGATGCGACGGTGAACCACTTGATCATCGACGGACACATCACTTTTTCCTCCGGAGGTGCGTGGGTTTTTTCACCGGTATGCGGCCTGCTGCCCGGCGTGCTTTACCTCGGCATCGGCCTGTGGATGCGAAAGCGACGAATCGACGGGGAAGTCCTGTAGGCCGAAGGTGTAGTTTGAGAGCACAACGGCGTTTATCACCCTTTGTCAAGATGCGGACAGTGTTCTGAGCTCAATTTACTGACGGGGAAACGGCCGGATTACGGGGATACACATCCGGTTTTCCGGCGACAATCGCAGTTCCCGCGACAAATTAAGCCTCGAAAAGGGTTGTCGGCCGACATAATTCCCTTATTTTCGCCCCAATTTTTACAAAATTTCACATTTATGAAGTGGCCGTATTCACTGAAACTTGCAGCAGCATCTGCAGCGGTACTTTTATTTTCAAATTCGGCGGAAGCGCAGTTTACCTATGCTACGGGCGGACTTTCTGCCCGTTTTATTCCCTTTGATTGGGATATTGCCGGAGAGGACAACACAACCGCTCGTTCGCTTTCATTGACCGTAGGTGCGGTGCACCGACCGATCCGAAAACTGGCGGTGGGTCTGGAATTTGATATCCCGGTGATGCGCGGTACCAACTTCAGCTACAAGGATGCCGAGAATCGGGGTACGAGTTTCCCTTTCGATGACTTTGAATTCAGAACAGGCGGAAGCAGTAACTACGTTCCGCAAGAATACGACTACACCCTGAGCAACAATATTCATACACGGTTTCTCCTGAGGTACTATCCGGCCAACAGCCTCGAAGAAGGCACCTTCATTGAAGGACGGGCTGCCTTGGGAACCCTCAAGGAGGAATTCACATTCATTCGCACAGAGATTCCCGGCAGTTTTATTCAGGGAACTCCGACCGTTCCCGGGGAGAACGTCAATTACAGCAACGACCGGTCTGCGGGCTCCCTGGGTCTTGCTTTCGGATCTTTTCAGCAGTTTAATTCGGGATTCTACTACGACTTTCGTTTCGGTTATGACCACTACTTCTATGACATCGAAGGTGATGATTTTCTATACGTCATTGTCACCGATCGGGAGTCAACGGGCGGAGGAAATATTGAAACTGAATTTCGAAGCCGCATCCGCGAAAACAACGGTTCTTGGTTCGCACAGCTATCCTTCGGGTACTTTTTCTGACAACCCATTATTTTTTCGATCATGAATTTTTACAGATCCCTTTTTATCGCTGCAGCCTTACTCGTATACTCGGGAGAAGCCTCGGCCCAGTTTTCATACACCCTCTACACAGCCCCTGATTCCGCGGAGGTGTTTGTGAACGGAAAGTCTGTCGGCTACACCCCCGGCGACTTTAATTTTCGCTGGAAGCAGGCGGAAAATGACCGCTTGGTTTTTGAAGTACGCAAATCGGGCTACAAAGACTGGGGAGATACCCTCACTTCGAAACCCCGCAAATTCAAGTACGGGAGTAAAACCATCGAACTGACCCGAGAGGTGCCGAAGTTCGCCTTTGACAGCCTCACTTCTGCCGTGGAATTTGACAAGCTGCTCGCGGCGAGCTTTGACAAGGGAAAAGTGATCGGGTACAGCGAGACTAAGAGCGGATACAAGACAGACCTCGTTTGGGACGGCACCACCAAGGTAGGTGACGAAAGTTTCGAAGAGAACTTCTACGAGCTACTCGGTCGTGCGGGATTCACACTTCCCTCGGGTACCAAATACAAGGTGGAACTCTTCGATCGCCAAGAGAAGACCATAGCGCCCAAGGCGCGCTTTACCGTAGGGGCAGAACTGAAAGATTACTACGTCACTTCCGCATACATGAAGATGCCCTACACCAAACGGATCGAGAGAAGGCAGACCGTAAGAATGGATTTGGAATGGCAGGTCTTTGACAAGAAGAAAGGCGAAGTGGTACTCCGCTACAAGAACCGCGGAACAGCCGGTATTTCGGGACGCAGCCTCAAGAGCAATGTGGACCTCATTCCCGCATTCGAGGATGCCGCGGCAGATTTTCTCGCGAAAAGCGGTCTCTACGACCTTGTGAAGGAAAGCCGCCCGATCTACACCCCTATGGCAGGCATGTCTTCGGGAGAGCACATGGTGGAAAAAATCAGCTTACCCAAGTTCAGGAAAAGCAGCGACATGATTCGATACGCCACGGGATCAGCCGTGACGGTGAGTACGGATGAAGGTCACGGAAGCGGGGTCATTATCAGTGCCGACGGATTAATCATCAGCGCCAGCCACGTCACGGAAGGTGCCTCCCGCATTGAGGTGATCCTCTCCAACGGGGTGAAAATGGAGGCCGAGGTGATTTCTTATGAAAGAAAAATCGATGCCGTATTGCTGAAAATTCTCGGTTCCGGATATCAGGCCCTGCCTATCGCGCCCTATGCCGATCTCGGTTTGGGCGATGAAGTGGTGACCATCGGTACCCCCCGTGAAATCAAACTCGGGCAGAGCATCGCCAAAGGCATTGTGAGCGGAAGGCGCGAAGTGGAAGACCTCGAAATGATCCAGCTCGATATGGCGGTAAGCCCGGGCAACAGCGGCGGTCCCCTCCTCAACGAGAAAGGCGAAGTGGTGGGCATCATCCAGCGAAAGATCATCGATACCGGCGTGGAAGGCATCGCCTTTGCCATGTCTATCGAAAAAATCATGGAAGGACTCGGTCTGCAGATCAGGTAGCGGAAACCTTCCGTGCGGCCCCGGGACTCAGGCCGCCTCACTCCGATTCCACCTTTTTCAGGTCTGAAAACTTCATTTTTCTGAATGCACCGCTGACACGGTCGTAAAAAGACTTTCGCAAAAAAGAAAAATCAGGGTGTTCGGAAAGTATGGTTGTCTCATTTTCAAAGCTGCCCCACTCGGCCCGAACCGGGTGCCGTGCAAATGTGCCGTTAATGAGTTTGAATTTGAACATTGCCGTTTTTTCGGGAAGTGTCGATATGACAAAAACTGCAGTATCGGGGGGTGCCACAAATACGAGCATACTTCTCGAGGCAATGGTATGCTGTGAGAAAATGAAGGAATCCTGCACCGTATCGTGTTTTAATACACTTTCGGTGTGCGCCCCTTCGGGCATGGTGTAGAGCGCCGCTTTTCCCGCTTTAAAGTCGCTCGGCGAAATAAGGGCTCCTTCTTTGTCGTACAAATCGAACTTCACCCGATAGGTCCAACTTGTCTGTCCGAAGGCACTGTGAATACCGAAGAGAAGAAATGCGATGATGGTGAGACGTAATGTTTTCATTTTTTGTTTTTTGTTGAGGGCGGTGTTGGGTTGATTTTTCGGGAGGCGGCGGAAATGAAGGGGGCGGCACGCTATGGAATTCGGGCGAACCTCGGTGATCGGTTCAGCTTGTCGCAAGCTCCGCTTTTGCTCAAAGCGCCAGCACCTTCACCTGCCCGTCGGGCATTATCAGCATGTACTCTTTTTCCTTCTTCACCGCTTCTTTCGGCTCTTTCGGCTTCGTGGTCATCCGCAGGGCGATCTCGTATTCAATCTGAATCACGGGTTCCAGGATGGAGTTGTTGAGCACAAAGTCGTAGTCCTTGCTCATCTTGGGCAGGAAAAATTGTGCCTTGGTCATCTGCTCGGCTTTGGTTTCACCTGTTGTTTTGTTCAGCTTGGTGGAGTGGTAGGTGGTGTAGGTCCGGTATTGCTCCACCGGGTAGTGCACGGCAAATCCCTCCGCGACCTGCCGATCTTTGTCTTCAAAGCTTTCGTTCATCAGGACTTTGTGCCGCGCCATCCGAGATTTGAGCAGGTCCTCCCCTTTTGCTGTCATCTCGGCCTTTTTCTTTTCGATGTCGTCGATGAAGTAGTCCACGCGCACCAGATCGTAGATTTCGCTTTGCGCGCAAACGGTGACCAACAGCTCGAGCACTTTTGGGTCGCGGTAGCGAAAGTGGAGGTTCTTTTTCAGTTCAAATCCCGCCGGAATCTCGTTGTAGGTGGTTTTTGAGAAAATCTTCTTGACCGCATCCGTCTCGTAGATGGGCAGGAAGGAGATCATGTCGACGAACAGTTCGGCCTCGGCACCGGCCCTTTTCAGACCTGCCCGCACAGAATCAATCTTGGCGCCCATCAGTTGATCAGCTTCGCGCTGCGACTCACCGACCTGTGTCATGGTGAATACGGCGAGGTAGGAGTCGGCGGTGACATTGCTCAACCCGCGTATGCGAAATTCGACCTCTCCCGGGCGGGGCAGCACTGCGAGCACGGCAGCCATGCGCTGCTGATGCGGGTGGGTAAAGTGAACATTGCTCATATCGCGGTAATCGAAATTGCCCTTGGCCTGGGCAAATGCTGCATGGCTGAGCAGGCCGGCGATGGCGACGGCTAAAAATTTAACTGTTTTCATTGTTTCGAAATTTTCGTTTTGACAAATCACCGAAACTGAGCGCCGCGCCGCTTGCAAGGGCGCTGTTTTCGTCTTGTAAAGGGTTTTACAACCCTTTTACAAGCCTATCTTCGGCCCCTGCATTACCTTTACATGCTTCGATGGAAAGAGATCAACTACACAGCTTCAACTTGCTCAAAGATGAGGTGCAGCAAAAGGCTGCGGAGCGCTTGGGCATCGAAAAGCCCATGGCCGACTGGTCACTCCGAGACATCCGCGACTTTCAGGCCGACCTGGAGGCAGCGTGCAAATCTTCGGTAAGCGAAAAGTGGGTGTACACGCATTTTAAGCGAAAGGGCTCGAAACTGCCGCGGATCGATGTGCTGAATTTGCTCAGCGCCTGGATCGGCTGCAGGAATTGGGATGATTTTTTGCGGAAGCGCGGTCCGGGTGAGCCTGAGGAGCCCCCCTTTGCGGGAAAAAAAGCAACCCGCAAGCCGGCGATCCGGCTCCTGCTGCTTTCGATTTTGCTCGCGCTTGCCTTGGCATGGTTCTTTTTCCCGACAGGGAGTAATGTGGTCCTCATCTTCAAAGATGCCTACACCCAAACTCCGATTGAACAGCGCGAATTGACCCTCAAAATCAACAGCCAAAGCATGACTAACAGCAGCATATCCCGTCACCTGCTCGGCGACACCCTCACGGCGGACGGGCCGTACTACAAGCCCAAGAAGCTGTGGCTGTCCGCGGATGTAGGTGATACCCTCGTAGTGGAATTGCTTCCGGACGACTATGCTCTCATGCTCAACTTTTTTTCGCGTTCGTCCACCGACGACCTTGAGAAGCGCCGCGGTCAGCTGACGGACGCCATCCATGCCGAAGCCCGTATTTTTCAGATTCACCCCGAATTCGAAGGCCTGGAACTGCTGAACCGCGATGAATTCATCGACAGGCTCACCCTGCCCATTCACAGCCTAAAGAACCTCGAAATACAACACATCACCTACCGAGATGAAAAGATATACCGCCTCCGATTTTTACAAAAACCCGATGACCATGCGCAGCATTAAAACCTCCCTAACCCTGATGATGCTCGCGGCCGTTGCTGCCGCCGGAGCACAGAGCGGGGACTATACCTCACTCGAAAAGCGCTTTGTGAAATCCGAATTGACCGCTGATGACACCGCCGCCTTTCGCCGCGCAGGTGAACAGAAGGTGCGGCAACTCTTCGAAAAAGGAAGTTTCTACAGCGAAAACCGCAGCAATCCGACCAACCAAGCCTTCGTAAAGCAGCAGATTCCCGACCTCTTTTATGCAGCTCCGGGCGAAACCCCCGATGTGGACGGCCTGCTGGGTGAGATTGAAAAAGCCAAGCGGAACCAACCGCAATCCCTTGAGCTGAAAACGCTACCTGCAGAGGGCTACCTCGGTGTAACGGAGACGGTAAACTACGACCCTAAATTCAGTTTTTACCTCGTGCTGATGCAAATTCCCAAGCAATTCGGGACAGAGGAAGAAATGGTGTGGCAGGTTCTCCTCCGCCTGCCCGAAAATGAGGAAGTGAAGACGAAGAAATTTTCGAAAAGAAGCGGGGACAAGTAACTCGGCCCGTCGAAAAAATTGACACATAAAGCATTAAGAAAAATGAAGTAGCCGGCGATATGACTCACCCACCGCGCCCTGCCACGTCCTTCTCATCATTCCCTTAATGCCTTAATGTTAGAAAAAGAGGCGCCGCAGGCGCCTTACGTCCGGGGCTGAAAAAGAAACATTAAGGCATTAAGGAACATTAAGCCTGAGACTCACCGAATACGCCCTGTCACGCCCTTCTCTTAATCCCCTTAATGCCTTAATGTTAGAAAAAGAGGCGCCGCAGGCGCCTTACGTCCGGGGCTGAAAAAGAAACATTAAGGAACATTAAGTTTGTGACTAACCCAATGCGGCCATCACGCCGTTGCCTTAATTGCCCGGATTCCAAAACGTCAAAGAAAAGCAGCGCCGAAGGCGCCCGTGCTCCCTTAGCGCCTCGCTATGCCCTGACCGAAGGTCAAAAAAAAGACGCGACCGTTAGCCGCGTCTTCTGCAAATCGGTCCGAAGACCTTACTTTTTGATTTCATTCAATATGTCTTTGGCTCCGTCCACGCTTTCGTCGATGGCTTTCCGCACAGAATCGGTGGATTCCTTACCGATTTCTTTGGTGGCGTCCAGGGCTGCAACCACAGCGTGCTTGGTGGCAGCTACGGTATCACCGCCAACCTGTTTTACACCGGCTACGGCACCCTTCACAGCTTCCACGGCCACACTTACCGTGTCTGCTCCCAGATCTTTTGCAGAAAGTATGGCTTGCTTTACAGAGCCTTTAACGGCATCTTCCTGCGATACACCCGCTTTTACAGAACCCTGTACGGTTCCTTCAACAATTCCTTTTACGGCCCGAATCAGAGTAGTTCCGATCTCTGCAACCCCCTCAATGGCTCCTGCCACAATGGAGGCCGGTATCTGAATTCCTTTAACTGCCAGTTCTCCGGCTCCCTGAAGGGTTTTCACGCTGATGTCTTTCACCACATTGGCTACGGAGCTACCTACGTCGGCAGCGCCTTTTAGGGCAGCCGTTACACCGCCTTTTAATCCGTTTACGACTTTCGATAAAATTTGAATGGCCATGATTTTTGTTTTTGGTTTATTAAAATAAGAATTCAATTGTGATAGTACCCAAAATCTTCGGAATCCCCATATAAAAGCAGCATTATTTAGACATATTTGGCATGAAAAGCAATTTTTTTAATTTTTTTTAGAACTCAGTTTTAAAGAAGGATTTTTACCCCATGACCGTCTGCAGCGACAAAATGGTATTTCCGTAAAGAGCGGCGGAAACAGACCGGGGCTGAGCGGGAACCGGAAGATTACAGCAAAAATTGATGAATGGTAAATCCGATCAGATTCGACATCTTCCGCCTCGCGCATTTCGAATCATGACGAATCAGACCCGTAAACATTCCCCTCCCCGCGGGCCGACCTTGGGGTGCAGGGCAGTTTCGGCGGTGCTTCGGGTGCATTTTGTACCTTTGCGGCAAACGCGCTTATATGGCAACGGCAACTGATACAACGGCAGAAAAAACGACAAAAATCGACCGAAATGTCCTCGACATCGCATGGCGAAAAATGTGCACTGCACGCGCCATGAGCGATCTCTACGAGGCAAACAAGGACGTGACTGCCAAATACGTGCACGCCACAAGTCGAGGCCACGAGGCCGTTCAGCTGGCCATGTCCATGCAGCTCACTCCGAGCGACTTCGTATTTCCGTATTACCGCGACGACTCCATTCTTCTCGGTATCGGAATGACTCCATACGAGCTCATGCTTCAGCTTCTCGCCAAAAAAGACGACCCCTTCAGCGGCGGACGCACCTATTACTCCCACCCCAGCCTGCGCCGCGACG
Organism: Cryomorphaceae bacterium; assembly: GCA_003565555.1. Lineage (GTDB taxonomy): Bacteria > Bacteroidota > Bacteroidia > Flavobacteriales_D > Cryomorphaceae > T3Sed10-241. Next base: position 18,263 of record PXBH01000129.1, read on the forward strand.
ACATGCCGAAAATCCCGCACAATTCCAGCGCTACGGGCATGCAGGCTATCCCGAGCGCGGGTGTTGCCATGGGGATACAATACATGGAGCGCAAAGGACTCCTCGAGGCAGAGACGCCTCCGCTGTGTGTGTGCTCAATCGGCGATGCGGCCATGACGGAAGGAGAGATTTCCGAAGCCCTGCAAATGGCCGCACTCAAGCAGTTGCCGCTGGTATTCTTCGTGCAGGACAACGAGTGGGACATCTCTGCAAGTGCCGACGAAGTGCGGGCCAACAATGCCGCGTGGTATGCCCGCGGATTCAAAGGACTCGAAGTGCGCAGCATCGACGGAACAGATTTTGAAACCGCTTGGAATACCGTCAACGAAGTTTTTGCGGAAGTGCGAAAATCACGGCGCCCTTTCCTGATCCATGCAGAAGTGCCCCTCCTCGGCCACCACACGAGCGGCGTGCGCAAGGAGTGGTACCGCGACGACCTTAAAGAACACGAGTCCCGCGATCCCCTGCCCCGATTCAGAGACTTTCTCCTGAGCAACGGTTGGAAAGAAGACGCCCTCTCCGAGGCAGCCGACGAAGCGCGAAAAGAGGTAGAAAAAGCCTACGGCGAGGCCCTCGCCGCTGATGACCCCGCGCCGGAAGACCTCTTCGCCCACGACTTTGCCCCCACGCCGATCACCGAAGAGCGCGGCGTACGCAAACCCGACGGGGCCGAAGTCACCTTGATGGTAGACTGCGCCCTCTTTGCGGTGCAGGAAATTCTCGAAGACCACCCCGAAGCCCTGCTTTACGGTCAGGACGTGGGAGGCAGATTGGGCGGCGTATTCCGCGAAGCGGCCACCCTGGCCCAAAAATTCGGCGACGACCGCGTATTTAACACCCCGATTATGGAGGCCTTCATCATCGGCAGTACCGTGGGCATGGCAGCTGTCGGCGCAAAGCCGATCGTTGAGGTACAATTTGCCGACTACATCTGGCCGGGCCTCAACCAGCTCTTCACCGAGTTGAGCCGAAGCTATTACCTCAGCGACGGTAAGTGGCCCGCAAGTGCCGTGATTCGCGTACCCATCGGGGCTTACGGCAGCGGAGGCCCCTACCACAGCAGCAGTGTGGAGAGCGTATTGGCCAATATCCGCGGTATCAAAGTGGTGTATCCCTCCAACGGCGCCGACATGAAGGGCCTGATGAAAGCTGCATTCTACGACCCGAACCCCGTTGTGATTCTCGAACACAAGGGGCTCTACTGGAGCAAAATCAAGGGGACTTCCGGCGCAAAAAGCCCTCTTCCCGACCGCGATTACGCGGTGCCGATCGGCAAATCGCGCGTTGTCCGGGAAGCGGATGCATCCGCCGTCGAAAGCGGAACGTCTCTCTGCATCATTACTTACGGTATGGGTGTGTACTGGTCGCTTACCGCATCTGCGAAATTTCCCGGAAAGGCAGAAGTACTCGACCTGCGCAGCATATCCCCGCTCGACCGCGAAGGAATAAGCGCCTCCGCAAAAAAACACGGACGTGTGCTCATCGTAACCGAAGAGCCCTCCGGCTGCACTTTTGCGGGAAGCCTGGCCGGACTGGTGCAGGAGGAATGCTTCGAATACCTCGATGCACCCGTGATCACGGTAGCCGCGGAAGACCTCCCCGCCATACCGCTGAACAGCACCCTCGAAGAGACCATGATCCCCAATGCCGCCAAGGTAGAAGCGGCACTCCGAAAACTTTCAGAATACTGAAACCGATCAGCAAAAACAGGTGGCGAAAGCGATGAACAAAGCAGTGTGCCCGCCGTTTATTTCAGCGGCGCTTGCCCCTGTGTTCCATCTTCCTATTTTTGCACGATCGAAAAAATAATCACACCGTAAATGGCCAAGTTTCACTCCCTCACCGTTAAAGACATCCGACAAGAAACCGAAGACTGCGTTTCGATCGCTTTTCACATTCCGGAAGACCTCAAAGAAGAATTCACATACACGCAGGGGCAATACATCACGCTGAAAACTTCCGTAAACGGGGAGGAACTTCGACGCTCCTACTCCGCTTGCTCCTCACCGCTCGCCGATGAGGATCTGCGCATTGCCGTGAAAGCTGTTGAAAACGGACGCGTGAGCGGAAAACTGAACGGTGGAATCGCCCCCGGGGACGCCATAGAAGTCATGCGCCCGATGGGAAACTTCTATGTGGACATGGCACCCGAGGAAACCCTGCATCTTGCCGCTTTTGCCGCGGGAAGCGGAATTACTCCCGTGATGTCATTGCTGAAGACAGCCTTAAAAGTAAACAATACCAATACTTTCACCCTCTTTTACGGGAACCGAGACCGGAAGCATATCATCTTCAAAGATGAACTCGATGCCCTCAAGACAGCATACGGAAACAGGCTGCAAGTCATGCATATATTGAGCCGTGAAACGACTGAAGACCCCCTGTTTTCCGGAAGGATCTCTGCAGAAAAGTGTAATACACTGCTCGAGAAGTTTAATGAAGCGGCATCGGCAGACCACTACTTTCTCTGCGGGCCTTTCGACATGATTGAAGGAATCAAAAGAGCCTTAAAAGATCGGGGCACCGCAGATGAGAAAATTCACTTTGAGCTTTTCACTACAGAAGTGCCCGATGCGGCCGAAACCGCTCAAGATGCCGCGCCCGATGAAGACGGCGGCGGCACCGTGCCGGTGGACTCCTGCAAGGTGACTGTGGTCCTCGACGGCGAAGAGAATGAGGTGGAAGTGACAAGCGCGGACAATATCCTCGACGCCGTCCTGGATGCCGGTCTCGATGCGCCCTACGCATGCACAGGGGGTTCGTGCTGCACCTGCCGAGCAAAAGTGCTGGACGGAAAAGCCATTATGGATGTAAACTACGCACTCACGGAAAAGGAAGTGGAAGACGGGTATATCCTCACTTGCCAGTCACACCCCGTGACGAAGACCATGACGGTGGATTACGACGCTCCGTGAGCTCCGAAAAGTATCACGCAGTTTTCTTACCCAAGGCCAAGTCCCGCGGCTTTCCGAAAAGCAGTAGTCGGTTTGCGGACGCAGTGCGCAGAGAAATCCAAGACTTCAAATCGAGGGTCAAACGCTTTTTTCAAGCCGGGCAGTCACGGACTTTTCCGGAGCAATCTCCATGAAAAAGTACACCACCTGTGCGAAGCCGCCCATGACCAGGAAAAGTACAATCCAAATCACCTTCATGGCCGTGCTCAAGCCTGTATGCACCCCTGCGTGTACGGCATAGAAGATAATCAGAATGCTGCTCAACCCAATGAGCAAGACAATCCAAAGCATGGCCGCTGAAAGCTCAACGGCGATTTGGCCTTCATCAGGCGGTGCGCCGTCGTTGAGAGCCACGGGGATCGCAACGGAAATAATCCGAACAATTACTGCAAGTCCGACGAATAGCTGACCGACGGTCAAAATGCCGAGGATGAGCTTACCGATAAAAGGGATGCGCATAATTCCGAAAGATTAGAATGCCGAATTTAAGGGTATTGTTGTTACTTCGGGGCGCAAATTCGTTGAACGGACAAAATACGCCATCAATGGTAACTCCTTCCGCCGCCGCTGAACAACCGTCGGGTGTCGCCGAAAAGATCAATGCTTTTCTCTACCGCCCCGTCGACATCGCGCCTTTGGCGGTTTTCAGAATATTGATGGGTATCCTGGCCGCCGCGGAGGGCTGGGGAGCGATCATGACGGGCTGGGTGCGGGCAAATTACGTAGACGTCAGCTACAATTTCAACTTCATCGGGTTCGAATTTTTGCACGTACTCATCGGTCCCCAAGCTTACGCAATCTACTTTCTGCTCGGCGCGGCGGGGCTGGGCATCGCCTTCGGTTACCGCTACCGCCTGAGCGTGGCGGTGTACACACTGCTCTGGGCGGCGGTGTATTTCGGACAAAAAACCAGCTACAACAACCATTACTACCTCTTGCTGCTCATGTGCATCTTATTGCTCATTGTGCCTGCGCACAGGGCCGTTTCTCTCGACGTGCGCAACGGGCGTGTCGCCCCGGCTCAGGCTGTACCCTATTGGTCGAAATGGATATTCAAGATACTCTTGCTCATCGTTTACACCTACGCTGCCATTGCCAAGCTCTATCCGGACTGGCTTTCAGGGAAGGCGGTAGAGATCTTTCTGAGCAGCCGCACCCACTACCCCATCATCGGTCCGCTTTGCGGGGAGCGTTGGTTTATCATGCTCATCAGTTACGGAGGCATTGTTTTCGATTTTCTGGTGGTACCCGCGCTTTGGTGGAGACCCACACGAGGTTTTGCCTTCGTGGTCTCGATAGGCTTTCATATTTTCAACTCCGTAGTGTTTCACATCGGCATATTCCCCTACATGATGCTGATATGCACAGTGCTGTACTTCGATCAGGCCGTGATACGCAAGCTCTTTTTCAGAAGGGCTCCACTGTGGGCGGGAACACCTGCCGGCTTGCTGCTGCCCTCACGCAGCGGAGCGGAGATCGACAAAACAAAAAAGATTTTTCTCGAAGTGTTCTTATTCGGGTTTATTGCCCTCATGGTGCTGCTTCCGCTGCGTCCTTTTATCTACCCCGGCAGTCCGCACTGGTCGGAAGAAGGCCACCGCCTCTCATGGCACATGATGCTGCGCAGTAAGTCGGGCACAGTCTACTATGTGATCAAAGACAGCGAAGGCGTACCCTTGAAGGCTGTACATCCGGCCAAGGAACTCCCGCATAAGCAAGCGCGTTCCATGGCGACACGGCCTGATAAAATATGGCAATATGCCCAAAAGTTGGGTGATGAATACTCGGAACTCACCAGTGACACCGTGCAGGTGTATGCCCGTTCAAAGGTGAGCCTCAACGGGCGACCTTTTTACCCCATGATCGATCCCGAAGCAGATCTTTACGCCGCCGAGTGGAGCCACATTCGCCCATCTCCGTGGATTCTTCCGCACCCGGAGCTTTGAACCTGAGCTCGATTCTTCTTCAGATTCAGAACGACTGTTGATAAGTCACTTAAAAGCATGTTGAAAAGTGAAGGGTTGACAAATGCAGAGAAGTGCTGACAAGTAAACCCGAATCACAGCCATTTCCGGTCCGGGTCTTGCCCGTAAAATGAGATCGGGCGCTGCCGGTTTTGCCTCCCCCTCGTGCAGAGAAATCAGCCCGCATTGCAGCCCGGGTCACTAAGATCAGTACAGGCCATTTTGGCCTGCGGCACTATCACATTCTGCCGATCAAGGTCCATCCTCCGGCCCTGAGGCGCCTTGTCTCCGTTCTGCCTGCCTTCTTTCCGCGCGGATTCAATTCCCTCATGCCCGGCTTCGTCGAAAATGCCCCCGGCTTTTGAAAGTGAATGCTTACCTTTCGGATAAAACCTGTGCAAGTGAATCCCTGCCGCTTCATCATCATTGCCTTTGCCGCAATAATCGGTGTTCCCGAACACGCCGCAGGACAATCCGCAGCTTACTTTCCGCCGAGCGAGGGTGTGTGGGAGACCATTCCGCATGATTCTCTCGGCTGGTGCCCGGAAAATACGGCCGCCCTGCTTGAGTTTGCAGAAAGCACCAATACTCGCGCCCTCATTATCCTCAAAGACGGCCGCATCGCGTTGGAAAGTTATATGAACGGGTTTCAGCAAGACAGCTTATGGTACTGGGCTTCAGCCGCCAAAACCGTCACAGCTACACTTGCCGGCATCGCACAGCAGGAGGGGTACCTCGATATTCAGCAACCCGTATCCCATTATCTCGGCACAGACTGGACCGATTGCACCCCGGAAGAAGAAGCACAAAGGACTGTATTTCATCAGCTCACCATGAGCAGCGGCTTCAACCCCGCCCCTTGGTTCTGGGACTGCACCGATCCGGAATGCTTTTCGTGCTTCACTGAACCGGGTACAAGCTGGCACTACCACAACGGGGTATACCGCCGCTTGATCGAAGTAATTGAGGCGGCCGCATCGACCACGCGCAATATCTACACCACGCAAAAAATAAAGGATAAAATCGGGATGCAGGGATTTTGGTTTGACAATCTCTTCATCAGCCGAGCACGGGATATGGCCCGCTTCGGACTCCTCGCATGTAACGACTTCGTTTGGAACGGCGACAGCATCCTTACGGATATCGCTTACGCTGACGCCATGCGGAATACCGCCCTGCAGGCCAATCCCGCATACGGATACCTCTGGTGGCTAAACGGTAAGGACCATTATTTGGAGCCGATGGTCGATCAACCGCAAGACGGATGGATCGTTCCCTCCGCACCCGCGGACATGTATGCGGGCATGGGTGCCAATGACCAACGGATGTACATCGCTCCATCGGAGGGGCTTGTCGTGATTCGGATGGGTGATGTGGCTTACGAAGAGAGCATGGCGCTCAGCGGATTTGACGATGAGCTGTGGCAACACATAGCCGAATTGCCCTGCGCCGGCCTGAGTGCGGAGCATTCGCCGCAGCAGGACATCCGCTTATCGGTATATCCCAATCCCTCATCGGGATTCATATCGATCCGGGATCCTGAGCAATTTCAAGGCGCCCGCATCTACACCACGGCGGGAAAGAAGGTCTGGGCAGGTTCGGGCAGGGCACTTGCCGAGCAGATAAACCTCGGTGCGGGAGTTTACATTATCGAGGCTTATCACCGTGAGGGAGGCACCCAAACTGCCAAAATCATTGTTTATTAGGTTTGCGAATTATGGACGGCTCACAGAGATGATGCCCGCTTAACATTTCCGATTGCCGGCCTTTGTATCTTGCACCGAAAATTCCGACACCGTGAAGCGAATCTTTTTCATTTTACTCCTCCCCTTTTTCAGCCTTTCGGCAAAAGCACAAGACCTCCTGCATGCCGGTCCGATGAACGGATACAGCGAAATGCGTGAGGCGGTCGTTTGGGTGCAAATGAATGACGCCTGCATCA
>PXBH01000203.1 GCA_003565555.1 Cryomorphaceae bacterium
GGAGGAGACGTGAGCATCCGCAAAAACAGGGATTTCTATTTCGGCGGTATCGTGAAGTCGGGCCGTTTTGAGTTCTACGGTCAGGAGTATTTCTTCAATTACGACAAGTTTTTGGTCGACCTTATTGCCGTGGACTCCTGCCGGCTTTACGTAGAAGACTTCAGGCCGGAGCGCAAAACTTTGCGCCGTGTGAAGAACGTGATCGAGGGCGTTGGCGGCACCCTTGAAATCGACAACCCTTTCAACAAGTCCGGGCTCCAAGAGGAATATTCCGAATACCCCATATTCACCTGCGATCGCCCCTCTTTTGTATTCTATGACAACGGGGCCATACAGCAAGGCGTTTATGAGCGTGAAAAGGTGTTCTTCGAGCTCGAGCCCTTCATTTTGGACAGTCTGGACAATTTTGCCGTGGAGCAGATTGCTTTGGAGGGGCGCTTTGTTTCGGGCGGAATTTTTCCCGATTTGGAAGAAACCATCGGGGTTCAGGAGGATTATTCTTTGGGTTTTGTACGGTCCACACCTGCTGAAGGTCTTCCGCTTTACGGAGACAAAGCGCGTTTTAAGCGGGACATCAAGCTGAGCTTCGGCGGTATTCAGGGTGACGGTGAGCTGGAGTTTCTCACAAGTTCTTCCGCATCCGAGGGGTTCACCTTCTTCCCGGACAGCACCCGGGGTATGACGAAGAGCTTTGTGAACGAGGCCCGCAGCGCCGATCCGCAAGTTCCGGAGGCCCATGCATCCGTAGTGGATGTGACGTTTCTCCCGTCTGAAGAGCTGCTCAGGGCCGCCGTGGTCAGGGAATTTATCAGCATGTATGACGGGCAGGCCGAACTCAAGGAGGGCGCACTCGAACTTCTGACGGAAGGCCTTTCCGGAAATGGGGTTATGGAGTTTGCCGGGGCTGAGCTGGAATCTGACCTAATCACCTACAGCTTGGAGACCTTCGATTCCGATACGGCCGCCTTCAGGCTGCTCGCGCTTCAGGAGGCCAATTTGGCTTTCAGCACCGACAATGTCAATGCCCACATCGACTTTGCGGGGAGGATGGGCGAGTTCAAATCGAACGGCGACGAGACCCTCGTAGAATTTCCGGTCAACGAATACATTTGCTTTATGGACGAGTTCAAATGGTACATGGACAAGAACGACATCTCTCTGGAAACCTCCCGAGAAATGATGACCGACTTCGTGATCGATACCGAACTCGACATGAGTCGATCGAATTTCTTCAGTGTGAACAAGGACCAGGACTCGCTCAATTTTATGTCACCCAAGGCGGTCTATGACCTCGATACCTACACCATTACCGCAGATCAGATCCCGTGGATCCGCGTGGCCGATGCGAAGATCACTCCTGACAGCGGCCGTGTTTACATTCGCCGAAAGGCAAAAATGGACCCGCTGACCAATGCCGATATTTTGGCCAATTATATCACACAGTACCACACTATCGCCGAGGCGAGCGTCACCATCATTTCCCGCACCGACTATGTGGGGTCGGGTGATTACTTTTACATCGATGAGAATAAACAGCCGCAAAAGATCCATATGAGCAGCGTGCGTGTGGACTCCAGTCTGCAGACCGTAGCCTCCGGGCGGATCGGTACGGATCAGTCGTTTTTTCTCAGCCCCCACTTCGAATTTCAGGGGCAATCCCTGCTCACGGCCAATGAAAAACACCTCACCTTCGACGGAAGCACACGCATTGTACACGATTGTGAGCGGCTCGACCGCAATTGGATGAAATTTAAGTCCTTAATAGACCCCGAGCAAGTCATGATTCCCGTGGATACCGCGCTCTTTGACGACCGTGGAAACGACGTGGAAGTAGGTCTGAGCCTCACCCGCGACCCCTATGAAGTGTACGGTGCTTTCCTCTCGTCTCAGCGCTTTCCCGATGATAAAACTGTGGCAAGTGCGCGGGGTTACGTGGTTTTCAATAAGAATGAACAGGCCTACGAAGTCGGTGACCGCGAAAAGCTGAAGCAAAAAAGCCTGCCGGGCAACTACGTATCTCTCCACAAGGGCAGTTGCGCATTGGAGGCGCAAGGAAAATTCGAATTTGGCGAAAAGCTCGGTCAGTTTGGCCTGGACGCTATCGGCAAGCTGAAGTATGAACCCCTCGATGAAAAGGTGGAAATGAACGTGTCTCTCGCGCTCGATTTCTTTTTCAGCGATGACGCTATGGATCGGTTGGAGAATTACTTTGCCGGGGTCTCTGATTTGAAGCCCGTAGACTTCGCTCAATCGAATTACGAGTATGCCATCCGCGAGCTGATGGGCTTGGAGGAGAGCGATAAGGTGATCGCGGAGCTGAGTCTCAGCGGTTCTATGAAGCGGATTCCCGAGGTCTTAAAGCGCCCCCTTTTTATCAGCGATGTGAAGATGGTCTGGGATGCGGTCACAGAATCCTTCGTGTCCAAAGGAGATATCGGCATTGCCACCATCGGTAAAAATATGTTTTTCAGAAAGGTGCCCGGAAAAATCGCCGTAGAGAAAAGGGCAAGCGGCGACATTGTCCACATTTACTTTGAGCACGATGACACAAAGTGGTATTATTTCACTTACAAACGCGGCCTTATGCAGGCCTACGCGAGCGACAAGGAATTCAACAATATCCTTCTGGAAATGAAGGACGACAAGCGCAAGAAGTCAGGTTCTAAGAAAGAGGAAGATTACACCTTTATGCTCGGGTCCAAATCGAAGCACAACATCTTCTTGGACCAGTTCATGTTTTAGAACCATAAATATTTGGTTTCTTTAGGCGCAACAAATGAGGTGTCGGTGCGTAAGTACCATACCCTTAAACTAAAATTTGGTGCCTCTCCCCAAAATCGGCCCATATCTTTGTGTACTCTTTATTCTATTGAGCGCGAACGCTTTTTCTCAGCCTGCGCAAAAGGATTTGGAGAAAAAAGCAGATGCCCTTTTCAATGAGGGGCGTTATGCGCAGGCCATGCCTGTGTATGCGCAGCTGCTCAGTTTGGACCCGCGAAAGCCGGAATACAACTATAAATACGGAGCGACGGCACTTTACGGGGATCCCGTAAAGCGCGAAGACGCCATCAAATACCTGCGCTTTGCGGTGAACAAAGGCAATGCCGATCCGCGTGCCCATTATTTTCTGGGCAGGGCATACCATCTGAATTACCAATTTGCCGATGCCGTAAGTGCCTATGAGGCTTTTGCCGAAAAGGCGTCGAGAAAAGACCTGAACGAATTCGATATCGAGCGCGTCATCGAAACTGCGCGAAACGGTCAAAACCTTCTGAACCGAATCAAGGATATCACCGTGCTGGACCGAAAACAGGGGGATGAACGCGAATTCTTCCGGTTTTACGACTTGACAGATATCGGCGGAAAAATTTTGGTCACCCCGGATGCCCTGCTTTCCTCTACGGACAAAAAGCGCGGGCACAGGTCACTGATTCACTTTCGGGGAGCGGGCACCACCGTGTATTTTTCCAGCTACGGGAAGGACGGCTCTGACGGCCTCGACATCTACACTGCCGAGGTGCTGCCGGGAGGGGAATTCAGCGAACCGAAGCGCCTTCCCGGAAATATCAACACCTCCGCCGATGAGGACTTCCCCTTTATGCACCCCGACGGTAAGACTTTGTATTTTTCCTCAAAGGGGCACAGCAGCATGGGCGGCTACGATATTTTCAAAGCTGTTTACGACCCTGCTTCGGGTAGTTTCGGCAGTCCGCAAAACATGGATTTTGCTGTTAATACCCCTGATGACGACATCTTCTTCATAGCGGATTCCCTCAACCGGCTGGCCAATTTTGCATCGGGCCGCAGCAGTGCACAGGGCCAACTCCACGTGTACCGCGTGCGCGTAGATATGGCACCCGCGGAGCTCACCTTGGTGAAAGGCACCTTTGCCAATGCCGTGAACCCCGGAATGCGTACCGTAAAGATCACCGTGACCGATGCCGCCACCAACAAAACCGTGGAAACCCAATACTCAGATCCGGCAACGGGCGATTACCTGATGACTTTTCCCAAGAGCGGACGGTATAAGTTGAGTTTTGAAGCACAAAAAAGCGACCGAATCCACAGCGGTACGGTCGATATTCCCGCGGGTGACGGCGTTACCGCTTACCTGCAAGAGACAGAACTCGTGATGGCCGGCGCATCCGAAAAGTTGATTATCAATAACCTGTTTGATCAGGCTTACGCCGGTGACGTAGGCGCCCTCACCCGGGAAATGCTGAGAAAGCGCGCTGAACTCGAGGTGAATTTCGATGCTGCAGACCCCGAGCCCGCCCCGGTAGCGGAAGCACCCGAGGAAGGGGATGATGTATCCCGCGCCTTTGCTGAAGCGGGGTTCGGAGCAGGCATGACGAACCAAAAAGTACTCTCTGAAGCCAAAGCCCGCAACAAAAGGTTTGCAGACGACCTGAGCGAGACCGAAGCCAAACGGCGCGGGGCCGCAGCCTCCGCGGCGGAAGCTGCCGAAGAGGCACGAAACCTGCTCCGGAAAGCGGAAAGGCTCGCCGCAATCAACCCCGAAGAAGACGGAGGGAAGGCGGCCTTTGAAGCTGCCGTGGCACAATGGGAAGCGAAGGCAGCACAGGAGCGTGCGGAAACAGCGTCCACACTCGAATCTCTGCTTTCCGAAAAGACAACCTTTTTGCGTGCACGCCTTGATCGAGACAGGGAAGATGTGGCGCGGCTCGAAGCCGCCGTTGAATCTGACGACTACGAAAAGGCCGTAGCCGAGCTCAAAGCGGAAGCAGAGCGCCTGAAGACCTTTGATAAGGTCAATGAGCGCACCGATATGACCGCCGAAACCGCTACTGCAGCCAAAGCGGCCCGACTGGAGGCCGACCGCTATTTCGAGCGGGCGGTAAATCTCCGCAGCGAAAGCGAAAGGCTCAGCGCTGCGCGCAGCACCAAGGCCAAGCAAGCGGAAAAGCTCAAGGGCCGGGCACTGCGCGATGCGGAGGAGGAGTTGGCCCGAATGGATGAAGACATTCGGGAAGGCAGAGCCGCTGCCGAGAAGGCCTTCGCAGCGGCAGAGGAGCGCGAAGCCGATGCCAAAAAGGCCGAAGCGGTTGCGGCACTCATGAAAGAAACCGATAAAAAGGCCGCACCCGATCCCGAGACCGAACTGCCTACGCCTACTCCCGCCGAAATAGCCGCTGCGGGGGAGGAGATCCGACGTTTTTCTGCGGACAAAAAAGCTGCTGAGGCCTATCTGCTGAAGCACCCGGAAGCCATGGCCGCACTGGGAGCGGGAAATGTACTGCGGGAATTCGCGGCCCTGACGGGCGTGGGTGCCCTCAGCTTGGATGAAGCCGAAGACATGGCCCTGGCCGAAGCCCGAAAGGTGGCCGGAAGGGAAGAGAAGCCCGAGCGAGAACGCATCACGGTAAAAGGCGCCGAAAAGCGGGAACGCCCCTTGCAGCCACCATCCGAATCCCTGTCCGAAGATATCGCCGCCGACACCCCGGAAATCCTTCGAGATGCCGGAGAACCCGCACCAACCGCAGAAAGTCCGGAAGTCGAAGAGTCGAGCGCAGAGGATATGATCGCCGAAACGACCGCGGTAACTCCTCTGCCGACACAGGCGTCACCTGATGCCGCACCGGCCGACGCTTCCGACACCCGCGAAACCCGGGAGCAAGTAGCCCGTCAGCTCGAGGAGGAGCAAGCGGCCCTCGATGCTGCCCGCGACTGGATCGTGATCATTGACGAGGCCATCGCCGATCTGGATAAAAACGGCGCTGCCGGCGAAGAAGATACGGCTGCTCAACTCACCGAATACAAGCGCCTTCGGGATGAAAAAGAGGAAGAAGTCCGCACCCGAGTCGCGGCCCTGGAAGACCTCACCGCTCAAGGGAAATCCTCAACTGCCTCCTCCGCAGCGGCTATCGCTGAAGCCGATCTTCAAACCCTGGACGCGGCATACGTGATCCGGCTTGAATCGAAAATCAATGAGGCCTCGTCGACACCGACTTTCACCCGAGACCTGAATGCGGTAATGCCCGATTACATCTCCGCGCTGGAAGCTGCCGAAATGTCGGGGAAAAGTGCCCCGGAGATTGCACGTGAACGCATTGCGGTGAATAAGCGCCTGATCAATGCTCTTGCGGCAGAGGCCGAAAAAGATGATCCCGCGGTTTCCGCAGACCGCCTCACCGAATTGCGGCGCATCAAGGCGCTCGAAATCCGCGAAGATCGACAGGTGGCCGAGGGCACTGCCGCTTACAAACCGCGCACTGCGGAGGCCATTGCTTATATGGAAATGATCGCCGATGCGGAGGATGAATCTTCGGATCGAACCGAGCCTGCGAAAAAATTTGATTTGAGTCCCGAGCTTGAGGAAAGCTTGCGCAAGCCTTACAGTTGGGATGATGTGGTGCCCGGCTATATCGACATGATGGCGGATGATACTGCGGATATTGAGGATCCGGAAGATCTCGCCTTCCGCATCAGCGCCCACAAAACCATGCTCACGAAAATAAAAGAAGACATCGACCTCTTCCGGGTGCTCGCCGAAGAGGGCAAAACATCCGAAGATCCCCGCGTGAAGCAACGCTATGGCCAATTGCTCTCGGAACGCTCTATGATCGCCGATGTACTTGCTGCCGATGAGGCTGCCCTTCGGGAAAAGCAAACAACTGCAGCGGCGACGCAAGCTGAGCCGCAGACTGCGCAAGCCGCCTCTGGCGAAGCGGACCGAGAGCCTTCAGACGCGCCTGCGGCTGAGACTTTGCGACGAACCGAAGCCTTCACGGACAGCCTGGGCGCTGCATCAGACCGCCTTTATGCAGTTACGGGCGAGGAGAATCGTCCCGCTTCCGAGCGACTCCGGATACTGTCAGAGGCCAACCGCGGGTGGGCGGAGGCCATCGAAGTAAAAACAGCCGCACTCACGGAAGCCCTGGATCGTTCTCTGGACGATGACGAGCGCGACATGCTCCAAATGCAAATTCAAAAACTCGACGCCCTCATGGCGGATAAGCGTCAGGAAGCGGACCGGCTCGCCGAAGAAGCTGATGCGGCAGAAATGTTTACCGCATCGGCCGATGCACTTCCGGCGTCCGAAATTGAAGTCGAGAGCTCCGAAGACAAAGCGGTACCTGATCTTGACCTTCCGCAATCCTTGTCGCTCGAAGATCTGCAAATCGCTTCTGCGCCCTCCGTTCAAGTGGACGAATTCTCCTTCAGGTCATTGCAAGCCAATATGAACGGTTCTAAATTGGACTCTGCCGCGGCGACCGCCAAAGAAAAGCGGCAACGCGCCGCCGAATTGCTCGAAGCTTATGCGGATACTGAGGATATCCGGGAGCGCGCTGAAATCTTTACGGCCTTGGAAAGTATTTCCCGAGAGGTGCGCCGTGCGGATATCGACCTCAACAAGACGGTAAAAGCCGCGAATGCTGCCGAAACTGATTTTCACGAAAGCGCGCTGCGCGCATCGATCGAACGCATGCGGGCGATTGACCTTTCTGCCGAAGAATCGGAGCGGCTCGAAAGCATCCGCGAGGAAGGTGAGCGCTTGACGGAAGCGGTGGAAAGCAACCGGGAACAGCGCGATGAACTGGATGCCTACGATACAAGGGCTTATTCGATCATGCTCCGCGAGGAGTCGAAGCTGATCGCTCAGCTTCAAGACCTCAGCTCCGATGCGGAGAAGTTGGTTTCCGAAGCCGAAATGCGCACCGCACGGCAGGCAGCTGCGGAAGCGGCAGAGATTGCCGATGCGGATCAGGCTTCTCCGCAGGATACTGAAGTTTCCGTTGAAGACCTCGCCCTTGCCCCCGAAGACAAAGAAGTTGAAACCCCTGACACGCAAACAAAATCCGCAGAGCCGGATGTCCGCGAGGCATCGCCGGCAGAACTTCATACCGCCCTTCCCGGAAAGACGTATATGACGCCTGCACTGCAACAGGCCGCAACGCAAATCACGGATGAGGACCGCGAAGCCGCGACGGGAAGAGAGCCCGCACTGCGCACCACACTCGATTTTGTTGCGGTTTCCGGAGCGGAGCAAGAATCTGAATTCTTGGCGCAAACCATTGCCGTAGATCGCTTCGGACTCGATCTGCTTCGGGATGCATCTGACCGGAGGGCTTACCTTGTCAATGCCGTCGTTGCCGACAGCCTGAAAAAAATAGAAACGGCCAATGCCGCTGTAGCGGAAAGGGAGTATACCCTGGCCCGTGAACGCGAAGCCGAAGCCGAGCGCCTTCGGCAAATTGCAGAAAGTGAAAGTTCTGCCCGAAGCAGGGAGTCTGTTCGCGCGCGCGCCGACCGTATAGCCACCGAAGCGGAGGTGGCTTACCGAACCGCCGCTCAAGCTGCAGAGCGCGCTGAATTTGTGCGTGCGGAGCGTCGCCGTCAAGAGGATGCGCTGGCTGAAAAAGTGCGCGCCCTCGGCCCCGAGCAGGTAGCGGGGCTCAATAAACTTCTGAAATCAGAAGCGTACACCGTGGTTACGGCTGATTTGGCCCTGACGGAAGAGGAGGCGCAAGCCCCGTCAGACCGTCCCGCAGCCGCTCCCGAACCTGAGGCGCCTGCAGAGCCACCTGCGCCGACGCGGCCCGAGCCCGTCACTGCTACTGCGGAGGTGCCCGAACCTGAACCGACTGTAACCTCGGGAGGCAATTGGCTCGCCATGGTGGAAGTGATCGCTGAAAAGACAGATTTTTCCGATGTAGATGAGACGATGTTTGTCATGGCGGAAAGCCCCGTGTACAGTGCAGAAAAACCCATTCCGAAAGACCCCGTAATGCCCAAGGGCCTGATCTTCCAAGTACAGGTCGGGGCCTTCAGAAACGAAATTCCTCAAGATCATTTCGGGGAAATCGTACCCGTGATGGGCCAAAAATTGGACAACGGCATTACCCGATACAGGGCGGGACTTTTCAAATCTTACGCGGCTGCAACGGATGCCCGTGATGTGATCCGCGGGATGGGCTACAGCGATGCTTTCGTGGTGGCTTATGTAGACGGAGAGCGCTTGACAGGAGCTCAGGCCCGCGATATTCTCACACAGGCCCGTGCTGCTGAAGCAGAGCAAGAACCTGCGCCCGCGGATGAGGTAAGTGCCCTTCCGGTGCCGGCAGCGCCCGCGCCTGCGGATACACGAACAGAGACTGTGCCGACGGCTGATCTGCCCGAAGTGCCGAATTATTACGACGATCCCGAAGCAGCAGAAGCCGTGCAGGTGGAAGCCGTGCGCGGCTTGTTCTACACGGTTCAGGTGGGTGTATACTCTAAGCCCACTCCGCTGGGCCGACTCTTCAATCTGAGCGATCTCAACAGCGAACTCACCTCCTCGGGGCTGATTCGCTACACCACCGGTCGCTACAGCAGCGTAGCATCCGCATCGCAAGGAAAAAGCGAGGCAGTGGCGGCGGGAGTGGAGGATGCCTTTGTAACCGCTTACTACAACGGGCGACGTATTTCCCTTGCCGAAGCGCAAGCGGTGGCCGAGCGCGAAGGCCCGGGGGTTTTTGAGCTCGATACCTTGCGGGGATCCCCTCAGACCGGACAGAACATGGCGGAGCCTTCAGAGGATGGAGGTGCACGTGAAGCGTCAGACGACGGCACAAACTACATCATTATCATCGGGCAATTCGGCGAAAATGTGCCCCAAAACGTGGCTGAATTCCTGCTGCGGGAAGATACGGCAGGGATCAGGCAAATCGCCGGTCCGCGCGGCGGCGCCATGTACATTTCTCCCGAATTTTCAACCCGTACGGAAGCTGAGAATTTTTTGAGCCGCGCCCGCGCCGCAGGTCTGTCCACAGCCATCATGGGTACGGTTATCGATGGTGAAATTAAGGCCTTAGAGAACCGTTAGCCTTTTTTTCAATGTGGGTTACCGAGGGATTTTTCTATCTTTGTAACTCAAAGAAAGAAGATGAAATTTTCGCAGACCGACGTAGCCGAGGAGGTAGAGCTTGATTTAGACGAACTGCTCAAGTCTCCGAAAGAAATCGTGCTTTACAACGATGATCACAATACATTCGATTTTGTGATTGACAGTCTGGTCAAGGTATGCAGGCATACCCCGATTCAGGCAGAGCAGTGCACATACCTGGTGCACTACAAAGGCAAGTGCGCCGTGAAACGCGGCGACTTCGAAAAGCTAAAGCCGATGTGCACGGCACTGCTGGACCGCGGGCTCAGTGCTGAAATTGAGTGAGGCCACTGCACAGTGAATCCCCTGAACGCCGCTAACAGCCACCGCGCCGATGAAATTTAGAATCTTCCCGCTTCTGCTTGTAGGACTAATGGCAGCAGATTGTGCCAAAGTGCCTGTCACGGGCAGGCGTCAAATGAACCTGCTCCCGGAGTCGCAGCTGGGACAAATGAGTGCTGCTGCCTACAGCGATTTCCTCACTGAAAAACTTCCGCTTCCCGATAGTGATCCCAGGGCGCGTCAGGTGCGAACGGTAGGGGAGAAAATCGCTGCCGCTACCGAGCGTTACCTGAAAGATCACGGGAAGGGAAAGCAGGTACAGCAATTCGACTGGCAATTTAATACCGTTGAAGACCCCACGGTGAATGCTTGGTGCATGCCCGGAGGTCGCGTGGTTTTTTATACGGGAATTCTTCCCATTACCGCTGATGACAACGGACTGGCGGTAGTTATGGGCCACGAAATAGCCCATGCCGTGGCCCGCCACGGAAATGAACGGATGAGTCAGGCGGTAGCCATTCAGGGGGCGGGGGCAGCACTTGATGTCCTTACCACGGAGCAGCCCGACCAAACGCGCGCCCTGCTTTTACAGTCCTACGGCATAGGGTCTACCCTGGGCTCTCTGCGCTTTTCGCGACTGCACGAGTCGGAAGCCGACCGAATGGGGTTAATTTTTATGGCTATGGCAGGGTATGATCCCAGAGAGGCACCGAGGTTTTGGGAGCGGATGAGCAAAGCCGCAGACGGCCCGAAGCCGCCGGAATTTTTGAGTACCCATCCCTCTGATGAGCGCAGGGCTGCCGACTTAGAAGCTTTTATGCCCGAGGCGCTCAAATACTACAATCCCTGAAAGACGGATCGAAATCCGTGCTGACCACGACCCAAACGATCATGAAAACCGATAAAATTACAGACTATTTTAACCTCGGCGTCTCTGTGACCCTCGTCATATACGGATTCGAAGAGGGCCGACTCAAAGTTTTTACCCAAAAAATCAATAAGAACCCCTATGCCGGAGCGTGGTCCTTTCCGGGAAAACTCATTAAAAGCGACGAAAGCCTCGAAGACGCCGCCCACGATATCCTCGATGAAGCCATCGGCAATACCAAGCCCTATATTGAGCAACTGAATGCTTTCGGTAAGATCACCAGGCACCCGCTGGGGCGTGTGATCGATATTACTTTCTACAGCTTGATCAACCTGAAAGAGGATGTGAAGTCCTACCGCGCAGATAAAGAAACCAAGTGGGTGCCGGTGACGGAAGTTCCCGAATTGGCCTATGACCACAATGAAATGCTCGATCTGGCCATGCACCGTTTGCGCAGACGGCTGGTGAACCGCCCGATCGGTTTTAAACTTCTCCCGAAAGAATTCACATTGGGTGACCTGCAGTCCCTCTACGAAGAAATTTTGGGGAGAGAACTCGACAAGCGAAACTTCCGCAAAAAGGTCACTAAGCTCAATATTCTCACGGCCCGCGGACACGAAGAAACAGAAAACCCGGGCAGAAAACCCCGCCTTTTCTCTTTCAACTCAGAACGCTACAACCATTATATGGAGCAGGGATTCTGACCCTCGACTTCTGCAGTTTGTCAACTTCCTGAATTTTTCTGAATATTCATCGATTAAAACTTGACATTCGTCGGGTCTGAATATATCTTTACAGAAACTATGGAACGATGACAATTTTTGAATTTAACGCTTTGAGCTTTGATGCCAAAGCGTCGCTGCTTACAAAGTACGGGAAGTATTTAGACCGCCGAAGTGCGAAAGACGGCGCGCGGGTGATGATTTACGATTTATTCGGATTCTACGTGGAGGTGAGTTACCGGTTTGATAAGAAAGTTCAGTTTGTTCGCGCCGTAGACAATATCCAAAACGGGAGAGATAGTTATCTCGAAAGTCTGAATATGATTCACTTAAACTGATTACCGGGGTATCACCCTGCGCTTTTTTTCGTCCGGTACCTTTACCGTGTCGTCGATTGCGACCACAACGCGCTTCTTAAAGAAAAGCCGTTCCACTTTCTTTTTTCTGCCCGACGCCACGTCGTATACCGTTCCGCCCTTTACCACCGAGTCGGGTTTTCCGAGGGTGGTTTCCAGTTCATTCACAGGCATACCCTCGTAAACCATCGGTTTCACTGCCTCTTTCTCATCTGTAGAATCCGCACAGGAAGCAAATACTATGCAGGAGAGCCAAACCGCAATCCTCGCAACTTTACTCTTTGACTTCATCCAGTACATCCAGTTGGGCATATAGGGCGTCCACGTCTTGCTTCGCTTTCTCAATTTTTTGCAGCACTTGCTCTTTGAGCTTTTCTGCCCCCTTGGATTGGGCAAAGAAGCCCAGATTATTTTCATACTGGTTGATTTCCGATTCAATTTTGGAAATTTTTCCGCGAATGATGTCTTGCTCTTTCCGCACGAGTTTATCCTTGGCGTCGGAGGATTTGAGCAGCCCTACCTTTTCTTCGAAACGTATTTTTTCTTTTTCGCGCCGATCAATTTTGAGGACGGCAAACTTCTGATCCATGAGGTCCTTGTAGGCTTTGTTCACTTTGTCCTTAGCCTTGAAGGGGACATGGCCTACGTTTCTCCATTGCTCCGAGAATGATTTGAGTTTTTCGACGGCCTCTTTATCTGCGGGATCCGGTTCGAATTTTTCAAGGGCTTCGATGATCTCTTCTTTGCGCTTCAGGTTTTCCTTTTCCTCTTCTTTGTTTTCCGCCCTTTGGTCATTCCGCGCTTGAAAAAAATGGTCGCAAGCCGCCCTGAATTGGCGCCACAGCTTGTTCTCGTCGCGCTGATGGGCAGGCCCTGTTTCTTTCCACTTTTTCTGCAAATGAATCAGACGGTCTGCGGTCTCCTTCCAGTTTTCACTGTCCTTGAGTGACTCTGCCTCTTTTAAGAGGGATTCCTTGACGTTTTTATTGGCATCCTGCTCGGCGCGAATCTCTGCGTAGTGTGCACGCTTCTTATCGAAAAACGAGTCGCAGACCTCTCTGAATGCTTTCCACACCTTTTTTCCTTTGTCTTTCGGCACAAATCCGATCAGCTTCCATTCATTCTGCAGTGCAATGATCTCTTTGGTCTTCTCCTGCCACTTCTTGTGCGCCTTCAATTCGAGCGCCTCGATTTCCCGGGCTTTTTCGAGCAGCGCTTTTTTCGCGTCGAGGTTGCGCTCCTGCTCCTCTTTTCGCGCATTGTAAAAATCCTGGATCCGCTTATAAACGGAGCGCGTGACATCCCAGAATTCATCTTTTATTTTGTCCCATTCTTCTTTGTAGGTCGGACCTATTTCATTCCAGCGGTCCTGATTCATTCGTACCTCCACTTCTAAGAGGCGGATGTCATCAGATTCGGCGAGTGACTTTTGGGCGGTCAGGACCTTTTGCTTTTCCTCGAGATTCTTCTTGAGGTCGAGTTCCTTGAGTTCTTTGTAGATATTAATATTGTAGAAGAAGCGCTCGATCAATTTATTGTATTCGGCGTTGAGGTCGCGGTAATTGTCGTTGCTCACCTTTGGGAGGCTTTTCCACTTTTCTTGAATCGCGTTGAAACCTGAAAAGGCCTTTCCGATGTTTTCCTCGTTTTCCACAATGGATTTGAGCTCTTCCATCAGGTTTTTTGCCGTAGCGACCGTTTCTTCCTCTATCCGTTTCATTTCGTCACGGGCGGCGCTCACTTTGGCTTTAAAAGCCTTCGTGATTTCGGTAAATTTTTTCGCGAGCAGCTCGTCCGAATTCTCATCCGCTTCGGATTCCTGAACGGGGGAGGGGGCATCGTTATCGCCGGCGCGCTTGCCGGCCGTATTTCGATTTTCCGGTCCCGAAGCAAGAGCTGCATTTGCTGTGTCAGATTCCGTTTGCACTTTCTGCTCAGCGGCATCGGATGCTTCGGCTTCGACGGACACGGTGCTTTTCTGAGACTCTCCGTCTGCGGCGGGGGCCTCGGCAGGTTCAATTTCGCTTGCGGAAGCAGCCGCCGTCGCCGACTCCTCGGAAGTCGGGGCATCATTTTCGGAATTTATTGCGGCGGGGGATGCATTGCCCTCGGATCGGTCGGTAGCCGTGTTTGTTTCAGGCATTTTTTCTCCGGGGACCTCCGGTGTTTCTGCCGAACTGTTTTCGCCGATGCCTTTTTCGGCATCTTTATTTTTATCCTCCGTGTGCATCGGACTTTCTTTGTCATCAGAAATGACAGGACGCTCCATCAGACTTTTGAGCCTGGTCTTGGCTGCATTAAATTCTTTTTGAACATCCAAAGGGTTCTCCGCTTCCAGAAGTTCTTCAAGCTTTTTGAGCAGTTCGTTTTTCATGGCAATGCATTTGTTCGGAATCCTGCTATCCCCGCGAAAACTAAGGTTACAGAATACCGATGGTACTGAAACAAACATGAAATTTAAGCAATTCGCACGAATCTGCACAAAAAAAACCGCCATTGATGTCGGCGGTTTTCAGGCGGTCATTATGCGGCGAAGCGCATTACCTTTTTCCTTGCTTAAAAGCGGCAATGGCATTTTTGGTGAAATCGCTGAGAACCAATTTTCCGCTTACGGCTGCGCGCTCCGCAAGGAGGTCGTCCCAGTGTTCGGTACCTTCGCGGAATACGGCTTTCAGCTCCGCCATGGCCTCGGGATTGGAGGCGGTGAGTTTTTCCGCAAGGCTTTGTACCGCATGATCGAGCGCCGGGATATCGGGAAATACTTCGGCGTAGAGTCCCTTTTCGGCGGCCCATGCAGCCGATTTCCAAGCGGTGGCATTCACGGTTAAAGCGGTTGTGGCGGACAGACCCAGTTTGCGTTCTACGGCGGGGCCCACCACGAAGGGCCCGATGCCCACAGCGAGCTCACTCAGCTTGACGGAAGCGGCTTCGGTAGCGAGGCAGTAGTCTACCGCACTTGCCATCCCTACGCCGCCGCCTACGGCTTTGCCCTGAACACGTCCGATGATAAACTTGGGAACCTTGCGCATGGCGTTGATCACATTCGCAAACCCCATAAAGAATTTTTTTCCGGTCTCAAAGTCTTCTATAGCTGCCAATTCGTCAAAACTGGCGCCCGCGCAAAATGCCCGATCTCCGGCCGACCGCAGTACGATCACGCGCGCTTCATCATCGGCGCCCATTTCGGTAACGGCTGCGGCCAGGTCTGACAGCAGGTTGCCGGGCAGAGAGTTTCCTGCGGGATGATAAAACTCAATGGTGCCGATTCCGTTTTCCGCAGAAGTTTTGATGTATCCTTTTGAATTCATAGGTGGGTATGGATTGAGCTTGATTTGCCGGGCAAAGAAAGGAAGAATGCCGCAAACCACCGACACGTACCGAAATCCATATAAACACCAAGCCCGACACGAGGTCGGGCTTGATGTGCTATGAAACGTGCGTTTTAGGCTATGAACCAATTCGCGATGCAAAGATAAGTTATACTGTCGGAATTCCAAGCCTTTTCTCCGATAAAAATTGCCGAGGGTCCGATGAGGGCCCGGGTCTCAGCGACCAAAAGCGTTTTTCAATGGTCATAAATGACTTGTGAATCCTAATCTTTGGAAATTTGGTTTTGAGGAGGGCATATCCGAACGGATCAAAACAGAAAAAGGAGCGGACGTGCCGCTCCTTTTTCAACCATCAACTCGAACCTAGAAGGTAGGCTCACCTATCAGACCCGATGCGACATCAATTGCTCAACCTGTTGTCGTCACACCTTTTCGGGCCTAAATCGTCAGACTCATCGCGACATGGCGATGGCCAGTTTATTTTTTACGGAACGGGGTACACCCGCACGCTTGAAAAAATCATCTGTCGTATAGCAATATTCTTTCACCCTGTTTTCCGGAAGGCATTTTACCTCAGTCACTTGCGAGCAGTCATCACTCAAATAAAGTTCAACAACGCTTTTCGGATGATTGATCACTTCTACCAATCGCTTTTTCATAACTGTCTTTTGTCTTATCATTCTACACCTCAAAAGTAGGCATCGTGTTAACATGACACTCAAAAAAAATTCAGATGGGATCAATTTTTGCAATATTTTCTGTAATCTTGAAGATTGAATAAAAACATTGCATCTTTCATTCAAATTACCCTATGGCAACGAAAATCGACGAAGTTGACTGTGAGATCATCCTTCGACTCATTGACAATGCGCGAAAGCCCTTTACGGAGATTGCTAAGGACTTGCTGGTATCTACCGGTACGGTGCATCAGCGTGTGCGAAAATTAGAAAGGGCGGGGGTGATCAGCGGCTATTCGTTGTCTGTGAATTACCGAAAGTTCGGATATACACTCACGGTCTACGTTGGTGTATTTGTTCAAACGGGGTACAGTGCAGTGAAGGTGATTGACCGGCTGCATGCCATACCCGAAGTCACCGTGGCTGACCTCGCCGCGGGCACCTATAGTGTGTTTTGCAAACTCCGTTGCAAGGATACCCTCCATGCCAAGGAAGTCCTCTTCAGTATGCAGTCGGTAGAAGGAATAAAAGGCACGGAGACCATGATTATGCTGGAAGAACGCCTCAATGACAACAAGCGACTGCTGAAGTCCATCATCGGAGAAATGAAGCGGCAACTCTGAATTTATTCCTTGATTTTATTCCGCAATTCTTCCACACGGTTGATTTCCGTTTGCAGGTCGCGTTTCAATTTGGTCTCGTTTTCACGCGTACGCTTCCTATGCGACTCAAATTCGTCCTGTAGGGTGCGCATTTCTTTTTGCGTTGCAGCGGTGACCTTATGTGCCGACCTGAAACGGAAATACAGCACTGCGGCGGCAATGAAAAGCCCGAAAATCAAAACCCAGGTCAAGGTAATATAGGCAGTCTTGGTAAGCGGCATACCCAAGAAACTCATGTGCTCGATCATAAACTCCTGTTCTTCAAGAGACGCATCCCGGGAGGCCACCTCTTTATTGAGCGAGGCAACTTTCTTCTTCAGGTCGGCAACCTCGGCATTCAGGGCTTCAATACGGGCCCGCTCATCTCGGAGGGTATCTTTGACTCCGCTCCAGAAATCATCCAGGGCAGCCTCTTTCACTACCTTGTAAATTTGATAGTTATTTGACTTTGATTTCAGCGTTTCGTATTGTTCGGGCAGGGTATTGGCAGTGCCTTCATCTTGTGCATGCAGTGCAGCGGTAAAGAAGATTACCGCAGCAGCGGCAAAACAGAACTTCATGGCTGTGGATTTTAAGGGAAACTTCACGTTCATAGGTTTGGAGGTCAAAGGTAAATTTCTTTTCACGGTATCACGATGCTGCCCACTTTCGAATTGTCCACAATTTTGATCAAAGCGTGCGGAAACCTCATCAATCTCGACGAAGAGGACTTCGATTTTTTCAATACCTTTTGGGGCGGAATTAAGTGTACCTACATTAATTTTGCATCGAACGATCAATACAAGCCATGAACACAAGAATATTTCGCGCAAAGGATCGGGGAGGAGCAGACCACGGTTGGCTCAAAACACATCACAGTTTCAGCTTTGCCAATTGGTATGACCCGGACCGCACAAATTTCGGGCTGCTTCGCGTGCTCAACGACGACCGAGTGGAGGGCGGAAAAGGCTTCGGAACCCATCCCCACGACAATATGGAAATCGTCAGTATTCCGCTCAAAGGTGCGCTCGAACACAGAGACAGCATGGGAACGGAAGGCATAATCCGTGAAAATGACGTGCAGGCCATGTCTGCCGGAAAGGGGATATTGCACAGCGAATACAACCACGATCCCGCCGAACCCGTGCATTTTTTGCAAATTTGGATATTTCCGAAGGTTCGCGATGTTGTCCCGCGTTATGATCAGATGCATTTTGACCCTGCCTTGCGGCAAAATAAGTTGCAAGTGATGGTTGCGCCCGTGGGGGAGGATATTCCCGCGGCGAAGATTCACCAAGACGCCTACATCTCCCGAATCACGTCGGAGCCGGGCCGCGAAACGGAATATCTTAAGCATTTTCCCGACAACGGGGTATACCTCTTCGTGATCGAAGGTACGGCGGAAACAGGCGGACACGAACTCAACCGCCGCGATGCCGCCGCCGTTACCGATACCCCGATTTTTTCCGTAAAGGCCAAAACTGCCGCCGATCTCCTCTTTATTGAGGTGCCGATGGCCTGACTCCCTAAAAACTGAACCTGATGAAATCAACGATCATTCGTACCCTGCCCGCCGCCGATGTAGATATGGGCGGCCTTGACGTAAAGCAGGCTCTGCCCGCTCACGGTGCCGAGCAAATTGATCCTTTCCTACTGCTCCATCACACACGTGTACCCGTGGAGGCCGGCACGGTAGCCCTTCACGCAGGGGTTCCGCCGCATCCGCACCGCGGCTTTTCGGCGGTCACCGTGGTGATCGGAGGGGAGGTGCACCACCGCGACTCCCTCGGCAACAGCAGTGTGATCGGTCCGGGCGGCATACAGTGGGTGAGCGCGGGAAGAGGAATCGTGCACAGCGAGCGCCCTTCGGCAAAGTTGGCAAGTGCCGGCGGTGCCATGGATGTGATTCAGCTTTGGGTGAACTCCCCGGCCGACAAGAAAATGGTACCCGCCTCTTACCACGCGGCCACACGCGAAGATTTGCCCGAGGTAAAGCTCGCGGAAGGTGCAGTGCTCCATCTGATTGCAGGGGAGTACAACGGATCGAAGGCCAAAATACCCACGCTCAGCCCCATGGACCTGGGGCGGGTCTACGCCGAAAAAGGTGCGCGTTTCGAGTTGGCATTTCGCGAAGGCTACAACGCCGCGCTCTACCTTATTTCCGGAAAGGGAAAGGCAGCGGGACACGGGATGATCGAAGCGCACCACCTTTACGAATTTGAAAAGGGCAGCGAAGGTGTATCCGTTGTGGCCGAGGAAGATATGGACATCCTCATGATCACGGGTGCGCCCCTGAATGAACCTTTGGCCACTTACGGGCCTTTTGTAATGAACAATCAAACACAAATAATGGAAGCCCTCCGCGACCACCAAGCGGGCAAAATGGGCGTCCTCATCGAAGAATAAGACTTTAAAAACATGGAAACCGAGACAGAAATGAATACCGCAACGCGCATTATTGATGCGCTGAATTGGCGCTATGCCACCAAAAAATTTGACCCGAATCGCAAGATATCCGCGGAAGATATGGACACCCTGACGGAAGCGGTTCGCCTCGCAGCGAGCTCGATGGGGCTGCAGCCTTACCGCTTTCTGAGAATTACAGATCCCGACGTGCGCAAGGAGCTCCGAGAGGTGTCATTCGATCAGCCCCAAATTACCGATGCCTCTGAAATGATCGTCTTTGCAGCCAAAACCGACTATACCGATGCCGACATCGACGACTTTCTCGAAGAAAGTCAAAAGCGGCGCGGTTTTACCGATGATCAGATTGCAGATCGAAAAAAGTCGATTCAAAAGCACGTGGCGGGTTTTAAAGGCGAAGATCTGTTGCGTTGGAATGCCCGCCAGATGTATATTGCCATAGGCCAATTGCTCACCACAGCTGCCCTGATGAAAATCGACGCATGCCCCATGGAGGGCATCAAGGCGCCGGAATACGCGCGCATTCTCAACCTAGATGAAAAAGGCTTGAAGGCCTTTGCCGTGGTTACCCTCGGCTATCGATCCGACGAAGACGGGCTGGCGGATCAGGCCAAAATTCGCCTTCCGCGAGAGATTCTTTTCGAAGAGATTTGAGCGAATCAGCGTGCATCAACGATCGTTCGGTTTTGCAATGGTGATTTTTAAAAACGGCAGCCGCAACAGAGGCTGCCGTTTTCATCGGCAGAAGTCCGTGGCGAAAATTGCTTCGCGGATTTCGAGGTATTCCGTTTCCGAGCACGCTAAAATTCATATTTTCACCGCTTGATGGTTGTGCCGATGAACAGCCCTGATTCTGAAAACCGATCCGTATGAAGCACGCCCTTTTCGCCCTTTTCGCCGCACTTCTGACGTCGCATGCCCTCACTGCCCAGCGCGACACCACCGAGCGAGAAGAAAATCTGCTTCCCTTTGTGATCAGCGAAGAAAAGCGCATCACGGGTGAAAAGCTTGCGAGGAAGAAAGAGGGGTTTTACGTGACGGGATTCCCCCGATTTGCCTACGACCCCATTCAGGGTTTCGGACTGGGAGTAGACGCGGAGATTTTTAACAACGGAGACCGCGATGATCCGTTTTTTGCATACACACCTTATCGACAACGCTATCAGGTGAGCCTTTGGGCCGCACAAAACGGAAAGGTCGCCGCCAAATTCGGTGCGGATATTCCCTATATTTTCAATACCCGCTGGCGGTTCAGGAGCAGGTTTTCTTTCGCGGACAATCCGAACAAGCTCTACTTCGGCATTGGGCAAGACCAACTGGCACCCCTCGATCCGCCCTTTTTCGGCGATTACAACGATATGCTGAGCATGGCCCATCCGGGCAATCCCGCTCTCGGCGAAAACCCCGATCTGCTCTACACCGACCGCCGATACAATTATATCGCTTACCGAAAATACGCGCTTGACCTCATTTTGGAGCGCTCCTACCTCGACGGGCGGCTGCGCGTGCTGGGTGCGGTGGGATTCACTTTGCTGAGCTACCGCCACTATGACGGTCAGGTTGTAGAGGATGCCACAGGTCCCGACGGCGGTGATGCGGAGGCCATCAACAGGACCACCCGGATTACCGAAGACTTTAACGACGCGCAGAACGATGTCCCCGGCAATGCCTGGGACCGCTTCAACATCACGGGTTACGACGGCGGATTTTCCTCCAAAGTAAAGGCCGGTGTGATTTACGACACCCGCGATTTTGAGCCCGACCCGCATTCGGGAACCGTCTTGGAATACGGTTTCGGCGGCACCGACCCTTTCATCGGTTCTGATTTCAGCTACACGCGGCACATGGTGCAGTGGCTGCAGTTTATTCCGCTTTTTGAGTACGGCGACAAGCAGCTGGAGAGCACCTTTGCCGTGCGCAATGCCTTCAGCTTCATGCAGGGCAGCGATATTTTCTTTCGGGAAATATTCGACGTATGGAGTGCTTCACAAGGCCGCATCGGGCTGCTGGGCGGGGAGGACAACCTGCGCGGATACAAGAAGTTCCGTTTCGGAGCCCCGTTTTACGGATTCGGCAGTCTGGAGTGGCGCACACAGGTGGCTTCCTTTGAACTTTTCAAGCAAAACTGGATGGTATCTGCGGTGCCGTTTTTTGATTACGGCCGCACATGGGACGGGTGGAGCAGCCTGAAGCTCGACAATTTTCGTTACAACGGCGGTATCGGAGCCCGTATTCATTGGAACCAAAGCACCATCATCCGGCTCGATTATGCCGTAAGTGCGGAAGACCGTCAGTTCTTTCTGGTCTTCGGTCAGATGTTTTGATTTTTCCGCCTTTCGGCAAATCAGTTCAGCCCTCAGCTACTGCCGCTTGCCCGATGGCAAATTCAGCCCCCACAGCCTTTTCGGATACTTCCCAGAGTTTTTTCGCAACTGCTTTGTCTTTGGACAAATCGGTGGAATCCACGATGACGGGCTTACCCTTGTACTCACCGAAGCCGGAAGGACCGAGGTATTCTCCGCCTTTCAAATCAGCATCCGTGGCGGCCCGCAACTGCGGCTCGGCTCCCGCACGCGCTGATTGGGCGAAGAAGAGCGTAAAGAGCGGACTCAGGGCCGTCACCCACTTGGGCAAGTACCTGCTGAGCTCCGTGTCTGAGATGCCGGGGTGCGCAATCAGCGACTTTACATGGCTGCCCGACTTTTCAAGCCTCCGCTGCATTTCATACCCGAACATGAGGCAGGCCAGCTTGCTTTGGCCGTAAGCTTTTGATTTATTGTATTTTTTCTCAAAATTGAGATCCTCAAAGTATATTTCACCCCATTTGTGGGCGAGGCTTGCAAGGTGAACCACGCGGGAATTTTTCGTGGCGGAAAGCACGGGAAAGAGGAGGGAAGTGAGCAGGAAGTGCCCCAGATGGTTCACGCCCCATTGGAGTTCAAAACCGTCTTCGGTGACGGATTTCGGAGGCATCATTACACCCGCATTGTTCACGAGAATGTCCAAGCGGTTGTGTTTTGCCTTGAAGCGGTCGGCAAATGCACGCACCGAATCCAAAGAAGCCAGGTTGAGCAGTGAAGTTTCGACGTGAGCAGATGCCTTTTCCGCAGCGATTTCCGAAGCTGCGGTCTCGGCTTTCGCTTGATCTCGACAAGCCAAGACCACGCTTGCTCCGCGCAGGGCCAAAGCCCGCGCGGTTTCATACCCCAGGCCCGTGTTGGCCCCTGTTACGATAACTGTTTTTCCTGAGAGCGTGTCCGTGCGGTTGATGTTCCAATTTTTCTTCATCACTGTATTTCGGTTCTGTTCTTGAACCTAACAATGATCGGGGTGCTTGGTTTCAGCTCCGGTCCTCATCGTCTTCATCATCGAGGTCGTCACTGCCGTAATCTCCCCCGTCGGGATCGGGGTCGCGCGGGTTTACACCCGGCGGATTGAAAAGCCCCCATCGGTCGATGTGGTAGTGGTTCGGGTCAAAATCGGCGACCCAATCGATGAAAAGTTCGCGAAACTCCTCCACTTCGGTTCGAATCAGGTCGAGGTACGCCGGCTCGCCGAAGCCGAATTCGCGAAGGGCATGGCAGTGCAGTTTGAGTTCCATGGCCGCTTTGCGGATGAGTGCGGCGCTCTCCATGCGCACGTCGTAGATGTCGGCACCTTCTGCTCGGGCCACATTGGCGGGAATGACCATGGCATCGTTGCGCATGAATTCTTTGGTTACGCGCAGGTCTTCGTTTTCATCGTCGATCACATCGGCCAACTTGAAGGCCAGCTCCGCCAGCTCTCGCGCCTTTCGGTAGATCGGCATTTTTGTGTAGTCCTTCATCGCGAGGATGTTTTATCGATTCGCGTTCAGTTTTTTGAGCTTTGCGATCAAGGGTTCGAGTCCGTTCAGCTTGATCTCATACACCGTTTCCATCTGAATGCCGAGGCTGCCTGCCGGCCATCCCTTTCGGTGAAACCACTCGAGGTAAAATACCGGCAAATCGCAAATGAGCGTTCCCTTGAATTTGCCGAAAGGCATCTTCACGGTCACCATTTTGTTCAGAATTTCCGGATCGGGGCCCTGCATGGTTCAAATGTAAGGTGAATTTCGACTTTACTGAAACTTAACGCGGCTTGGTACCGATTCAGACAGGCTTACCGCGAAAACTTTAATTTCGCGCAGCCGGCGGAGGAGGAAGCCCATCCGGCAAAAACGGCCGGCACCGCAGACTGAATTTTGCGGAAAGCTGCACTACCCGAAACTGAGCATGTCAAAAACCAAACTGAAAAAATACCTTTCCGAGCTTAAGAAGAAACAGTTGGAAGCTCAAGTGCTCGATCTCTACGAGCGGTTTCCCGAGGTGAAGACGTACTACGATTTTGCTTTCAACCCCAAGGAAGACAAGCTTGTGCAAACCGCCAAAGAGAAAATTTACAAAGAGTATTTTCCCCAAACGCGCCGCCGGCCCAAGGCCCGCCGCTCTGTGGCGCAGAAGTACATCAAGCACTTCCTTACCCTTGGGGTCGATCCGGCGCTTACTGCGGATGTGATGCTCTTCAACCTGGAGACGGCCCAAGATTTTGCCCGAATCCGACCGCCGAGTCAGGCCGCGTTTTACAAAAGTATGCATGTGAGTTTTAAACAAGCCGCCGCCCATTGCGCATTCTACGGACTCCTGCCCTCCCTGAGCGACCGCCTCACCGCCGTGGCCGAAAGGGCGGAAGAGTTGGGGTGGATGAACGCTGATCGGTTTCGGGATACGATGGGGGAATGGCAATGAGCAGTTTGCAATTGTCAATTTGACCATGCCTGCCCGAACACGAAGCGGGCGGGGGCAATTTGCAAACATAGGTGTAGACGATTTGACTCCGGGCGGCAGGGTGCTTTCTGCCCCGAAAATATGCGGGGGTATTTCAAATTTTCTCGGCACACCGTCTATTTTCCAAACTCAAACAAATACTCGGGTTTCCAAAAGGCTGCACTCCGCGCAAAACGGAATGCTATTCTACACCTTGTGGAATCTTTTCTCTCCGATTACCGCGCTTCGAAAAGCGGTTCGCCGCGCATCAGGCGTGAACCGCATCCGAACCTACGGCCGATTTGACCGCGTCCTCCATCGTTTCCTCCCCGTTGGAGATTTCGATGGTTTTGCCGAATGACGATTCCTTGTTCAGCAGGTAAAGGATTGATTCTGCCACATCGGCCCGGGTGATTTCCTTGTTTAAGCTTTCGGGATCACCGGCGGTCCTGAATCGGCCTGTTTCTTCGTCGTCGGTGAGCTTTACGGGGCGCAGAATGGTGTAGTCCAAGTCTGTGTTGCGCAGCATTTCGTCGGCGTAGTGCTTGGCGATGTAGTAGGGCTTCATGCTTGCCTTGTCCCAAAATTCGCGGTGGTCGCTGCCGGCGGCGCTCACCATGACGAAGCGGTCTATACCCGCCTTTACAGCGGCTTCCATGCTGCGCACGGCCCCGTCGAGATCGATGGCCAGGGTTTTTTCGGCGCCCGTGCTCCCGCCCGATCCGGCGGTGAACACAATGGCATGGCAGCCCTCGAATTTTTCGGCGAGATCATCCGTCGACGACTCCAAATCGCCGATCACCGGCGTAGTATTGACGCCCGAAAATTCGGATTTCTGCTCCTCTTTCCGCAAAAATGCCACGGGGTGGTGTCGATCCGAGTCGGACAGTTTTTTGGTGAGTATTTGCCCGATTTTTCCGTGGGCACCGATGATGAGTATTTTTTTTGGGGTGTTCATGTTTTTTGGTTTTTGGAATTGGATGGGAAGGGTGCAAGATTCGATCCAATCAACTTTCGGCGGGCGGGTAAATCCTGCGGTGCTTTTCAGCTCAGGGAATGTAAAAGACCGATTTTTATCGATCCGGAAGACAGGGAGGTGCTTGTCGGGAATAATTTTATTGCGTAAATTGCGTTACGTAAATTGCGTTACGTAAA
>PXBH01000087.1 GCA_003565555.1 Cryomorphaceae bacterium
CCGTGGCCCTGCGCCTGCTGACTGAGGATGCCCCGGTTTCTGCGGCTGATTTTGTACGCCGGGCCGAAATCGGGTATTATGACGGCTTGACTTTTCACCGCGTGGTGCCGGGCTTCGTCACGCAGGGCGGATGCCCCGTCGGCGACGGATTTCACAGCACCGAGCACAGCCTCAGGTCGGAGTTCTCGCCCCTGAGTTTCGGCCGGGGGGTGGTCGGACTGGCTTCTGCGGGCAGGGATACCGAAGGGGCTCAGTTTTTCATTACGCACAACACGGTGCCCCGTCTCGACGGGCGTTACACCGTGCTCGGTGCCGTCACGGAGGGCCTGCATTTCGTCAGTGAAATTGCCACAGGAGCGGTCATCGATTCCGTTCGCGTGCGCAGGCCGCCGGCAGAGATTTGATTTGAGAACTTGACAAAACAGCGGAGAAGCCCGAAATTCGTAACCCTCCGTTAAAAATCCGCGTTTATGGAAGCAGCTTTGAAAGGAAACAGAATGATGGGAATTGAAGACCTCGGCCGACTCTCGGTGCGCGAATTGCGGAAAGTAAGAAACATGAATTTTCTCTTGTTTAATGCCCTTTCCGTGGCAAATCTTGTCATTTTCTACCACAGCCTCTACAGCGAGAACTGGGTGCTCCTCTTCCTCACTTTCGGATTTTTCATCGCGGGACTGGCCGTGTACGACAATTACAAAGCCTCTCGAAAATTGCTCACCGAGCGCGCCGACCGCAACCGCTGAATCGAGCCGTTTATAACAGTCCAAACAGCGCATTACTGCCGCACCTTTCGGGATGCGGCTTTTTGCTTTTTGACCTTTTCCGAACGGACGGAGGTGGTGTATTGATTCGGCACGATTCGATAGGATTCCCGGAATGGGTTGGTTTTAGTATGCGCTTTTTTTTGACCTGTGTGATGCGAGATTTTTGACCAATATAAAATGCGTCTTTTCCGCGCCCCTCGGGAGATAGGGGCTACCGGACAATGAGTTAAAAACTTAAGCCCGGAAGCGCAACGACCACCTGAGATGTCCGAATTTCAACTTGCCGAAATGTTAAAAAATTGTGAGTTTATTTCACGCTGTCTATATTGTGCCACAATCACTAACCAAATTAAGCTAAAAACCATTGAGTTTACGCAACAGCCTGAAGGCTCTCTCTCTCTCTCTCTCTTAGCTTCCTTACGTTAAGCGCCCGGAATGATAGGGACTTGCGCATCACAAGCAATCCATTAGAAAATTATGGCTTTATAACGTGGGAAGCCACTGACGAAAATGTTGCGTATTACCGACTTGAAATTCAGGAATTGGATTGGGAGACCGGAGACACCTTAGCCAGTGCACTCGAGAGGTTCGAAATCTGGGACAAATGCTTCGCTAAAATTCCCGATATTTACTTAGGCGAGCCGGCAGCCTATCGACAGTTTAGATTTCAGTTAGAAGGTTATGACAGCAGTCATAATCCTATACCCACAATGAAGACGTGGGGAGATGGACAGCCCGCGACAAAGGGGTGTTATTGGGATTGTGAAAGCTCAAATTTTGCCTATCGGATACAGCAATATGATGCGCCTCAAGGCGGGTGGAATTACAGAATGGAGTTTGCGTACGAAACGGAAGATGAAGAACTTAGTGTTAAAATTCCTTACTTTAGATGGTTTAGCGTAAGTGAGTTTAATTCACACATAGGAATTGCAAGTCAGCCCATTACAGCAATTGGCAATCCGCAATGGCACAATTACTGGAGTTGGTCCGGTGACAATGGGTTCATTCCACAGGCTGGAGGAGTATTCTCTCTGACATCGACTAATCTACCTCACCTTAGTGTGGTAGAGCAAGATTTTTCATTGCCGCCAAGTTTTTGGAACCATTTGGGTCACGAAATAACATCTTCTACTGTAAAGGGCATTCGACAAGGCTTCGGTCAATGGTTTTCTGATTGGGCAACATCCATATTTCAGGTTACGAATTACGGTACGGATCATTTGTGAGTCGACCCCCGATTTGTCATATATGCGTCAATTTCTTTCTCAACAACTCAATATTGATCCAAGCCTTACCTGCCCTCCGAATCTTGGTGGCGGCAATTACGGGGGTGGATATGATGATGGTACGCCGGGAAACCCTGGTGGATTTGACCTGATAAAATATTGGAGATGGGAATTTGTAAAGAAGCCACTCGGCGGTTACGGTGGGGGCGGCAGTTCAGGATCTGATTATCAAGGAACACCGCTGGACCAAGAAATTGTATTTTTTAATGAGGATGACTGGATGTCACGAATCTCAGATCTCTTTGCGCACGACCATCCCGGAACAGCAGAAGAGCGTTTTACACACATTCTTGCTCAGAGCGAGCTTTTTGCCTTGGAGCAATTTGATTCTGTAAGAACTGTTCCACTAAACGGCAGTTTTAGTACTTTTTTTAATTCGGATGGAACTCCTTCTTTCCCGGGGTTGAGCCTCACAGAAGGGTTGTACAGACTGAATGTTAAAATGAAGGGTCACAAGGTCTTTTTTCTTGTATTCGAAGTGAGAGATGCTTTCCACATGCATGTGGAGTTAAAGGATTACTTCGAAGCTTTGCTTTTTCCAAATCCGCACACGGATAATAATGTAAAGGCGAACATTTCAACCACCGCAGCTCTTAAAGTGAATTACACGCTTTTTGATCACATGGGAAGTACGCTTTACACCCGAAATTTTAACCTTCCGAAAGACCACAGCGGCGAACATTCATTAAAATTTGAGGGCCATCTCCCCGACGGTTTCTTGTACCATAAATTCACCTTCGAGGACGGAAGCCATAAATCCTACACAACGATTAAACAGTAAAAATGAACTTGATACTTAGAATTATCGGGTTGGCGGCTGCCGCGCTATTCTGCGGCAGCCTGACCGCACAAACCGATGTGGAATTAATTATCGCGAGTTATTTTGGGGGAAGCGGAGCTGAGGGTGGAGGAGAAAGGAGGGTCACTGCCACAGTTCCCTCGGCGGACGGCGGATGGACCATGGGCAGTACCACCTCATCCTTTGATTATTGGGTGTCCGACGATGCACTGATCGCCAATCGTCCCGGGCCGTTTGCCATCGCGCTCACGCGCTTCGACCAAAACGGAACACCGATATATTCCACGTTTTTGGGAGGGAGCGGTCAGGATACTTTTACTTCACTGGCTGGTTTGGGTGATTCATTAATCGTGGCGGGATCAACATCATCAGCTGACTACCCGATTACCGAAGGTGCGCACGACTCCGTATTTCCCGGCGACGCAACCGGCTTTTTGACCTGTGTGGATCCCGAGGGGGGCTTGGTGTGGAGCACTTATTTTGGACGAGATGCTTCTGCAAACGCCACGAAAGGCGTGCACGTGAGCGCCGATGACTTTGTGTATTTGACGGGTATAACGGATGATAATACATTGGGCACGCCCGGGGTTCACATGGAGGTTTATCCGGAAGAATTTTTTTTTGGACCCTACCTCGCTCGATTTGACCGAAACGGCAATTTGGATTGGTGCACTTATTATGCAAGAGTCATAGAAGGCACAGGCACTTCGCCCGACGGCACTAAAATCTATGCCTATAGTTCAACAGGAGATCAAGGTGCGATAAGTACACCGGCCCATCAACCTGAATTCGGCGGAGGCGAATCAGACGCTTTCCTTTCCTGTTTCGATGCCGAGACCGGCACTCTTCTTTGGGAAACTTATTACGGCGGAGAAGGCGACGATTGGATCGGCGGCATTTCGGTGGCCGATGACGGCCTCATCTACATCGCCGGAATCACGTGGTCTGCCTCGGCCATTTCGACGGAAGGGGTTCATCAAATGGAGCGCTCAGGTGATGCGGATGCCTTTTTGGCCTGTTTTGACTCGGAGGGACAGCAGGTGTGGGGGACTTACTTCGGGGGCGAGGGCTTTGAGACGGGAAATATACCGCGGATACGTGGAGGGGCGGTTTACCTCGCCGGCTTCACGAATTCACAGGAGGGCATTGCAGCGGGTAATCCAGTGGAAGCCGTCTTGCTCGGCCCGTCTTCTAACTATCTGAGCAAATTTAATCGCACGACCGGCACCCTCGAGTGGGCGACATATATCGGATCGACCCAGTCGGGAAACTGCCGCTTTGCGACAGCCGAGTTACTCGCCGACGAAAGACTCCTATTGACGGGAAGTGCAGCCGGGGCCTGCACGGAGTTTATCACTCAAGATGCGTGGCAGCCGACTTATGGAGGTGGGAACTTCGATTGGTGGTACGCCGTTTACAGCGAAAACACTGTGTCAACTTCGGTGCATATGAGGCATCACGGGTTTTCGCTCTTCCCCAATCCGACCGCTGACGCGGTCACGCTGAAAAGCCAAAATGTACAGGAAGACGGAATCTTCATCCTTCACGATATTTCGGGTAGAGCGGTGTTGCAGGGCACCTTTCGCGGTTCCGGAACGCAAATTCGGACGGGACATTTGCCTGCGGGGCTTTACCTCCTCCGCGCGGAAAGCGCACAGGGCAGCGCTGTGATCAAACTTGTGAAAGAATGATGCGACGCGAAACAGCCTGAATTGCAAAAATTACACAAACATTGCAAAGTAGTTGAAGCGGGTAGCCGCAGCGTTGAGCTGCGGCTGCTTTGCATCAACCCATCCATCCCTCCACCTCTTCCGGCCTCAGCGTAGAAACATCGAGCTTGTTCTTTTTGCGGAAGCCGTTGAGCTTTTGGTGCACGGCGGTGGGCTTTTCTTTGCGGAGGGTTTCCACATTGGTGAATCCCGCGGCGAGCACGTGTTCCGCCCGGGCCTAGGGTACGCCGATGGCCGTGAAATCGGAAGGGCCGGCCACAGGGGCCTTTTTCTCGGGGCGCATCCGGGGGAAAAACAGCACTTCCCGGATGCTCGCGTTGCCCGTGATGAGCATCACCGGCCGGTCGATGCGGATTCCGGAAAGCAGGGAGCTCGGAATGCATCGCGGAGCA
This sequence comes from Cryomorphaceae bacterium, assembly GCA_003565555.1. Lineage (GTDB taxonomy): Bacteria > Bacteroidota > Bacteroidia > Flavobacteriales_D > Cryomorphaceae > T3Sed10-241. Next base: position 4,972 of record PXBH01000087.1, read on the forward strand.
AGACCGGTGGCTTTCTGTCTTGTTTAACATTTCCTCCCCAATGAGTTAAGGAGGACACATGTCGAGCCCAATTAAAATTCACCTAAACGCTTCAAAACATCTTTGACCAAATTGTCTTTCAAACGAAAGCCGTGCAATCTGAGCTCGTCAATAAGCGGGCCTACCAACGGTATTCTGCCATCCGTTTTTGCTTTTATTATTATTCCGAGAATCCCTACTACGCGAAGCCCTAAATCATTTGCGATCTTTCTCCCTTTCAATTCGTCAATGATCAAGTAGCTCGCCCTTTTCTCTACGGCAAGTGCGATGGACTCAGCCTCACCCAAATCCAAATCAATCATCAACTGTAAAACGAGTTCCTGATTTTCGGGTGAGACCACTTTGATCCAATTGTAGTCCTCAAGTAGATTTTTATTCGAATCGACCCGAAACAACTCGCGCTGTACCGCGGGGGTAATCATCACCTCCCCGAAAACAGTCTCAAGCAAATCGATTCGGCCAATGGCCTGTAAATTCGAAATCGCCGAAGTATCGCTGACAACGGTCATAGATCAATTCCGAGATTTTTCAAATCTTGATCCAAATCCTCCTTTGAGAAGTGGATGTCTATGCCCCGCAAGGCAAGCTCTTTTTGAAACATCATTTGATCCAGACCCGCCAAAGCACGGGCCTGACCTAAGCTGAATCGTTGCTTATCATATAAATAACAGGACAAGTCTATGATCAGGTCTTCCCCCGACATCTGTACTTTTGAAAGTATCTCGTCAGAAATAATAAGTGCCATGTGAAGTGATTTGACCCCTAATTTACGCATAAATGGCGAGGGCATGCAGACGGGAGTATCAAAACTCCGTCGACCGAAGGAAGTCCCTGAAAAAACGGGCACGGCCGTACGGATGCTTTGGCAATGCTTCGGAAGGTCAATCCAAGAATCCTTCCTGAAGTCGAACTTTGAAAAATAGTTCCGCAGCATTGCCTGCCCGTTCCGTAGGCGGGTAAATCGCAGATCAAGCGGGAGGCATGATGCAGCGGAGCATCATACTTTATAGAAGATTTCAGATTCAATTAACAGCAGCTGTATGATTGAATTACGTCACGAAGAATAATCTTTCTGTGAATCTCGAGCTCCGCTGCATTTTTATTACTTCGGAAAGCCCATCCAAAAAACACTCCTGAAATCTTACTCCATCAAGCCATCCACCCCTCCACCTCTTCCAGCCCGAGCGTAGGCACGTCGAGCTTGTTCTTTTTGCGGAAGCCGTTGAGCTTTTGGTGCACGGCGGTGGGCTTTTCTTTGCGGAGGTTTTCCACGTTGTTGAAGCCGGCAGCGATGACATGCGCGGCCCATTCCTCGGGTACGCCGATGGCTACAAAATCGGCCGGGCCGGCCACAACGGCCTTTTTCTCGGGGCGCATTTGGGGGAAAAACAGCACTTCCTGAATGCTCGCGTTGCCCGTAATGAGCATCACCAGCCGGTCGATGCCGATGCCGAGTCCCGAAGTGGGAGGCATGCCGTACTCCAGGGCGCGCAGGAAGTCACGGTCGATAAACATGGCTTCGTCATCGCCTTTTTGCGAAAGCTTGAGCTGCTCCTCGAAGCGCTCGCGCTGATCGATGGGGTCGTTGAGCTCGGTGTAGGCGTTGGC
>PXBH01000086.1 GCA_003565555.1 Cryomorphaceae bacterium
AAACAGAGCTATGGGAATTGAGGACTTGGGCCGATTGACCGCGGGTGAACTGCGCAAGGTCAAAAATGTGAATTTTCTTCTTTTTCACGCTTTGTCAGCTTCCAACCTGGTGATTTTCTACCACAGCCTCTACAGTGAAAACTGGATTTTGCTCTTCCTGACTTTCGGTTTTTTCATCGCCGGCCTGGCCGTGTATGATAATTACCGCGCTTCACATCGCTGCCTCGAGGAGGCTGAGGAACGTGAAGGCTGCAATGATTGATTGTTTTCCGCACAATATTTCTTGTATCCATCTTATCATTTGATATCCGCAGCCATGTGTTGCGGTTTTTTTTTGATTGAGAATTGTGCTGCGGAAGGTCAATCCAAGAATCCTTCCTGAAGTCGAATTTTAGAAAATAGTTCCGCAGCATTATAAATGCAGCGGAGCATCGTACTTTATAGCAGATTTCAGATTCAACTAACAGCCGCTGTATGATTGAATTACGTCACCAAGAATAATGTTTCTGTGAATATCGAGCCCCGCTACATTTATATCGCTGCGGAAAGCCCATCCAAAAACCCCTCCTGAAATCTTACTCCATCAAGCCATCCAAGCCTCAACCTCGTCGAGTTGGAGGGTTGGCACATCGAGCTTGTTCTTTTTGCGGAAGCCGTTGAGCTTTTGGTGCACGGCGGTGGGCTTTTCTTTGCGGAGGGTCTCCACGGTGTTGAATCCCGCGGCGATCACGTGCTCTGCCCAAGCCTCGGGTACGCCGATGGCCGTGAAATCGGCCGGGCCGGCCGCGACGGCCTTTTTCTCGGGGCGCATCTGGGGGAAAAACAACACTTCCTGAATGCTCGCATTGCCGGTCACGAGCATCACCAGCCGGTCGATGCCGATGCCGAGTCCCGAGGTGGGCGGCATGCCGTACTCCAGGGCGCGCAGGAAGTCACGGTCGATAAACATGGCCTCGTCATCGCCTTTTTGCGAAAGCTTGAGCTGCTCCTCGAAGCGCTCGCGCTGATCGATGGGGTCGTTGAGCTCGGTGTAGGCGTTGGCAATTTCCTTCCCGTTTACGATGAGTTCGAACCGCTCGGTGAGCTCGGGATTGTCGCGGTGCTTCTTACAAAGCGGCGACATCTCGATGGGGTAATCGGTGATGAAGGTGGGCTGAATCAGGTTGCCCTCGCACTTCTCGCCAAAAATTTCGTCGATGAGCTTGCCCTTGCCCATGGAGGGGTCGGTCTCGATGCCGAGGTCTTTGCAGGCGCCGCGCAGGGCGGCTTCGTCCATGCCGGTGATGTCGATGCCCGTGTATTCTTTGATGGCATCGGTCATCGTGAGGCGGCGGTAGGGGGCCTTCATGGAAATGTCGTGCTCCCCGATTTTCACTTCGGGCTTCCCGTTCACGGCGGTCACGACCCGCTCCAGCATATTTTCGGTAAACTCCATCATCCACTTGTAGTCCTTGTAGGCCACGTAGATTTCCATGATGGTAAATTCGGGGTTGTGGGTGCGGTCCATGCCCTCGTTGCGGAAATTTCTGGCAAACTCGTACACCCCGTCAAATCCGCCCACGATCAATCGCTTGAGGTAGAGCTCGTTTGCAATCCGCAGGTAGAGCGGCATATTGAGGGCATTGTGGTGGGTCTCAAAGGGGCGCGCCGTGGCTCCGCCCGGGATGGGCTGGAGGATGGGCGTTTCTACCTCGAGGTATCCCGCATCGTTGAAGTACCGGCGCATGGTGTCGATCACCTTGGTCCTTTTCACGAAAGTGTCGCGCACTTCGCGGTTGATCACCAAATCCACGTAGCGCTGTCGGTAGCGCTGCTCGGGGTCGGTGAAGGCGTCGTGCACCTTCCCGTCTTCATCCGTTTTCGGAAACGGGAGGGGCTTCAGTGATTTTCCCAAGAGGGTGAAGTCCCGCACCGCCACGCTGATTTCGCCCACTTGGGTGCGAAACACTTTTCCGGTCACGGAAATGAAGTCGCCGCGGTCGATGAGCTTTTTGAAAAAGTCATTGTACTTCCACTTGTCTTCATCGGGACATATTTCATCGCGGTTGAAATAGAGCTGTATACGCCCCGAATGGTCGTGAAGCTCTGCAAATGAAGCCTTGCCCATGATGCGCTTGCCCATCACTCTCCCGGCCAGCATCACCTCCTCGCCCGCTGATTCGAGGGCCTCAAATTCGGTGTGTACTGCCGATGCCGTGTGGGTGACCTCCACCTCTTCGGGGGGGTAGGGGTCGATGCCCGCGGCGCGGATCGCGTCCAGTGTATTTCGTCTCAGTTGCTCTTGCTCGCTCAATTGTACAGCGCCCATGGGTCGAAAATTTTTGCAAAGATAGCCATTTGCCCTTGCCTTCACAGCCCGCAAAGTGGTATCTTCGCGGACTTTCGGTGAGACCAAACCGATGAAATTTCAAGACCATGGATAAAGCACAGGCTACACAGGAAATGGAGCGGCTCATCGATGCCTTTCCGGAAAATATGAAAGCCGCAGTCGATATCGGTAAGCGGGCGGCTGCGGGATTTCGCACAGGGGAGGTGTCGAATGTGCTGATCTCGGGCCTCGGCGGCTCGGGGATCGGAGGAAAGATTGTTTCCCAGCTCGTTTGGGATGCGTGCACCGTGCCCATTCACGTGGTCAACGACTACCGCCTGCCGGCCTGGGTAGGGCCCGACACCCTCTTCATCGCGAGCAGCTACAGCGGAAATACCGAGGAAACCCTCAGCACGGTGGAAGAGGCCGTGGCACGCGGGACGCAGATGGCCTGCATTACATCCGGCGGAAAACTCAAGGCCCTCGCAGAGAAGGAAGGGTGGAACCTCACGGTGATTCCCGGCGGGCAGCCCCCGCGCACCAGCTTCGGGTACAATGCCATGCAGCAGCTCTTTGTTCTCGCCGCGTACGGATTGATCGAAAAGGGTTTTGAAGATGACCTGCTTTCGGCCGCCGACCTCCTGACCAAAGATGCCGGCCTCATCCGCACGCAAGCGGCGGCGGTGGCCAATAAAATCAAGGGAACCGTGCCTGTGATTTACGCCGAAACTTGGTTCGAAGGCGTCGCCGTGCGGCTTCGTCAGCAGATCAACGAAAATGCCAAAATGCTCTGCTGGCATCACGCCCTTCCGGAAATGAACCACAACGAGCTCGTGGCCTGGGCGGGCGGGAGCAAGCAATTTTCCGTGCTGATGATCCGCACCCCCGAAGACCACCCCGGCACATCCAAGCGCATGGACCTCAGCAAGGAGATTATCGGGCGGTACACCGACACGATCGTGGAACTCCGACCCGCGGGCACCAACAGAATCGAGCGCGTCTACTATATGATTCACCTCGCCGATTGGCTTTCGTACTTCATGGCCGTGGACCGCGGTGTGGACCCGATCGAGATCGAGGTGATCGATTATTTCAAAGCCGAACTCGCCAAAGGGTGATTACAAACTCCCCCAAGGAAGTTGCCTTCAAAGACTTGGGCTCCGTGCGCTACAAGGAAGCCTGGGACTTTCAGGAAACCGTTTTTGCGGAAGCCGTGGCCGACAAAATCGCGCTGAGAAAAGCCGAAGACACCGCCCGCTTCACCCGAAGCAGCCTCTTTTTTGTTGAGCATCCGCCCGTGTACACCTTGGGGAAGAGCGGCGACCTCGCCAACCTCCTTCTGAGCGAGACCGAACTGACCGCACGCGGCATCGACTTTCACAAAATCAACCGCGGCGGCGACATCACTTTTCACGGCCCCGGGCAGCTGGTGGGCTATCCCATCCTCGATCTGGACCAGTTTTTCACCGACATTCACCGCTACCTCCGATTTTTGGAAGAAGCCGTCATCCTCACCCTCGCTGAGTACGGCATCGAAGGCGGCCGCATCGACGGGCTCACGGGGGTGTGGCTCGACTGCGAAGACCCGGCAAAAGCCCGAAAAATCTGCGCCCTCGGCGTGAAGTGCAGCCGCTGGGTCACCATGCACGGATTCGCCTTCAACGTGAATACCGACCGCGCCTACTTCGACCACATCATACCCTGCGGCATTGACGACAAGGCCGTGACCACCATGGCCCTCGAGCTCGGCCGCCCGGTCGATATCGAAGAGGTGAAGGTCAAGATGCGAAAACACCTCGCCGCGCTTTTCGGGTGGATCGAGGTGTAGCACCGCGCTTTTTGATAGGAACGGTACAGGCGGGGACTCCCGCTGTGACGGGATGCGTTGTCCTGAGCGGAGCCGAAGGGCACCGTCCTGAGCCTGCTGAAGGAACAGTTTCAGCTGAAGGAACAGTTTCAAAAATTAAGTCCTTGGAGCGCCGAAGGCATGGTGCAACGCAGATAGCGGACATTATGGACAGACTCTAATGAGTTGCACTGAGTTCTGCGTCTGTGCTCCTCATTGACAGAACCATAAAGTCACAAAGTTCACAAAGCCAAGGGGTATGGATTGCGCCATACTTTGTGTCCTTTATGACTTTGTGGTGGTATTTCACGGCATGGGTGTGAAACAATAGATGCTGTGCAATCCGTCTTTAAGGATTGCTCCACTGAGTTGTTTGGGAGTGCTCCTGATTGACAGAACCACAAAGTCACAAAGTTCACAAAGCCAAAGGGTATGGATTACGCCATACTTTGTGTCCTTTATGACTTTGTGGTGGCATTTTCACGGTATGGGTGAGAAACAATAAATGCTGCTCAATCCGACCTTAATGAGTGCGGCACTGAATTCTCCGGCTGTGCACCTGATTGATAGAACCACAAAAGTCACAAAGTTCACAAAGCCAAAGGGTATCGATTATGCCATACTTTGTGTTCTTTATGACTTTGTGGTGGCATTTTACGGTATGGGTGTGAAACGATAGATGCCGTGCAATCCGACCTTAAGGAGTGCTCCACTGAGCTATTTGGCTGTGCTCCTCAATGACAGCACTGCAAAGTCACAAAGTTCACAAAGCCAAAGTGTATGGATTGCGCTGCACTTTGTGTCCTTTATGATGTTGTGGTGGCATTTTCACGGCGTGGTTGTGAAACAATAAGTGCTGCCGATATTTCCTGACTCATTTCCCTTTCACAAACAATTCCGCAATCTGCACCGCATTGGTCGCCGCGCCTTTCCGGAGATTGTCAGCCGTGATCCACATGTTGAGGCTATTGGCCCAGCTGTCGTCGCGGCGGATTCTGCCCACGAACACCTCGTCCTTACCTTCGGAATACCGCGGCATGGGGTAGAGGTTCACATCGGGATTGTCCTGCACCGTCACTCCCGGCGTCTCGTGGAGGAGCTTGCGCAACTCGGCGAGTTCAAAGTCCCGATCGAAGGTTACGTTCACGGATTCAGCGTGCCCGCCCGTCACCGGTACGCGCACTGCCGTAGCCGTAACCCGCACGGAATTGTCCCCCAAAATTTTCTTGGTTTCCCGGGTCAGCTTGAGTTCTTCTTTGGTATAGTTGCCGTCCTCGAAAACGTCGCAGTGCGGAATGCAGTTTTTGTCGATCGGGTAGGGGTACACCATGTCTCCTTTGTGCCCGCTTCGCTCCGTCTCCATTTGCCGAACGGCCGCCACCCCCGTGCCTGTCACCGACTGGTAGGTGGAGACCACCGCGCGCCGCACGCCGTAGGCCTTGTGCAGCGGAGCCAGCACCATCACGAGCTGTATGGTGGAGCAGTTGGGGTTGGCGATGATCATGTCCTCATCGGTGAGGAGGTGTCCGTTGATTTCCGGCACGATGAGTTTGTGGTCCGGCGACATGCGCCATGCCGAGCTGTTGTCAATGACCCGGGTGCCCGCTTCCGCAAATTTCGGCGCCCACTCCAAGCTCGTACTTCCCCCGGCCGAAAACAGGGCGATGTCGCACTTTGCCGCTACCGCTTCTTCCATGGAATGAATCCGGTAAGTCTCGCCTTCGATGACGCGGTCACTCCCCGCCGATCGCGCCGAGGCCGCGGCGATGATCTCCGTTGCCGGAAAATTTCGTTCCTTCAATACCTGAAACATCACACGCCCCACCATCCCGGTGGCACCCACAACTGCAATTCGCATCGATCTTAAAATTTGGTTAACAATGACAGCGCGGCAAAAGTACTATATTTAGCCCCGCTCAGAATCGCATGGATATTAAGTTTCGAATTTTCGCCGCGCTTTTCGCGGCAGTACTGCCCCTCCTCTCTCCCGCACAGGTTTCGGATGACTTTTCCGACGGGAATTTCACGGAGAATCCCGAATGGTCGGGAAACACTGATTTGTTCACCGTCGCAGCTTACCCGCTCGATGAGACCAACCTCATGCTGCGCAGCAACAGCCCCGGTCAGGCCGTGTATTACCTGAGCACGCCGAGTTTCATCGCAACCGAAACCTCCTGGGAGTTTTTTGTCAATGCCCGATTCAGCCTGAGCGGCGCCAATTTTATCGACGCCTACCTCGTGGCCGACAATGCCGACCTCAACGCCGTCGAGAACGGATACTTCATCCGCATAGGCCGCACCCAGCGCGACATTACCTTTTGGAAAAAATCCGACGGCAGCGACGAGATGCTCATCGACGGCCCCGACAATATGGTGAACAGCGGCACCAACAATCCCGTGAACATGAGAATCACCCGAAATGCCGACGGATTCTGGACTGTTCAGGCCGATCCCGGGGTCACGGGTCTTTTCCAGACCTTGGGTTTTATCGTCGACGATGAAATCACCGATACCGAGGCCTTCGGGTTTCGGATCACCCAATCCGGCGCACAGGGACCCATTAATTCCCACTGGTTCGATGCCGTGGAAGTGGCCCAGCTTCCCCCGGACGTGATTCCGCCGTCGGTGGTCAGTGCCCAGGCTCCGTTTCCCGATCAGATTGTTCTCGAATTCGACGAGCCTTTGGACGCAGCCTCTGCCGAAGTCCCTTCAAATTTCACCATAGACGGCGGCATCGGCAACCCCTCCGAGGCGGTTTTTGACACTGAAAACCTCACAACGGTTACGCTGACCCTCGCTGTCCCTCTCCAGGAAGGGGAGTTCTACACGCTGAACGTTGCCGGCGTGGAGGACCTTGCGGGAAATGCGATGTCCGGGCAGGATGTGGAGGTAATCTTCTTCACGGTGGCCGAGCCGGGCTTTCGCGAAATTGTGTTCAACGAATTGATGATCGATGAAAATCCGCCAGTCGGATTGCCCGCGGTGGAATTCATTGAACTGTATAATGCCACGGACGACAAGTTTTTCGACTTGGAAGGGTACACTTACGTAAACGGGAATGACACCCGCACCCTCGAGTCGGCCGTGCTTTTTCCCGGCGCCTACCTCCTCCTTTGCCGCATGAGCGAAGCCCCTTTTATGGAGCCTTTCGGCGATGTACTCGGCCTGGCATCTTGGCCCTTGCTCACCAACAGCGCCGATTCCCTCGCCTTGCTCAATACCTCGGGCGAATTGGTCGATGTCGTGGCCTACACCATTGACTGGTATCAAGACCCCGATAAGAACGGTGGCGGATGGAGCCTCGAACAAATCAACCCGTTCGACCCGTGCAGCGGGCAGCACAATTGGCGCGCATCCGATGACCCCGCGGGAGGAACACCCGGCGCGGTGAACAGCATTTTTGACGACAGTCCGGATACGGAAGCGCCTGAGATCACGGGTTTCGAAAGCCCTGCCGAGGATGTGGTTCGCCTGCTTTTCAGCAAAACCATGGATGAGCAAAGCCTTGCGGACGGCATCTACCAGATTGATCAGGGCCTGACGGTAACGGAGGTGATGCCGCGTTTCGATTTGCTCGGGGTCAACCTCACCTTCGACCAGCCACTGCAAACCGGGGTCACCTACACCGTGACCGTCTCGGGTTTGCAAGATTGCTTCGGCAATGCCTTGCCCGACGGCACCGAAATCGAAATCCTCACCGGAGAAGCGCCGGAGTTTATGGATTTGGTGATCAGCGAAATCATGGCCGACCCTACCCCGCCCGTGGGGCTGCCGGCTCAGGAATACATCGAGATTTTCAACATTTCGGATAAGGTACTCGACATACAAGGCTGCGACCTTTCGGGCCGTCCCTTCGTATTTCCGCGGCTCGTCATGCCGGGGGAGTACGTCATGCTGATATCGAGCAATGCGACGGAAGATTTTCAGGACTTTCCCGATGCCTACATCATGCAGGGCATGAGCCTGACCTTCCTGACCAATGCCGGTCGAGAGCTCACGCTCACGAATCAGAGCGGGGATTTGGTCAATACGGTTACTTACAGCAACACGTGGTACGGCGATCCCGACAAGGCGGGCGGCGGATGGTCACTCGAAATCATCAACCCCTTCACCGAGTGCTCCGACAGGCAAAACTGGAGTGCCTCCGAACACCCGGACGGCGGAACGCCCGGTGCGGAAAACAGCATATTTGACGACAGTCCCGACGAAGACCCTCCCTTTTTCGAATCCTTCTTTGCCGAATCTCCTCAGGTGCTGACCTTGTTTTTCAATGAGCTTATGGATGAGGAGGCGCTCATCGACGGAATTTACGCTTTCAGTGACGGAATTCTCGCGGATGAAGTCCTTCCCCTCGACCCGCCGACGGCCGTGCAGCTCACCCTCAGTGACCCGCTGGAGGTAGGTGAGGTGTACGAACTTACCCTCTCGGGATTGGCCGATTGTTCGCTCAATGCCATGGCCGATACCACCGTGATCATTCAGCTCGGAGAGTCTCCCGGGCTTCACGACATCATTATCTCCGAGATCATGGCCGACCCCACGCCGGCGGTAGGCCTGCCCCCCGAAGAGTATTTCGAACTCTACAACCGCAGCGACCGCGTGATCGAGCTCACGGGCTGCGACCTTTCCGGAAGGGAATTCACGCAGCCCCGTCTCGTACAGCCGGGGGAATATGTGCTCTGTGTGGGCGCTTCGCAAGCCGGGGCATTTACCGATTTTGAGGACATCTACATCATTGAGGGACTCAGCGCCACCTTCCTCACCAACAGCGGCCGTGAACTCCTGCTCACCAATCCCGACGGAGAGCGCGTGGACCGCGTGGACTACCGCGTGTCATGGTATAATGATGCATCAAAAGACGGAGGCGGGTGGAGCCTTGAGCGTATGAACCTCAACGAACCCTGCAGGGGATCTGCGAACTGGACAGCTTCAGAAGACCCCCTCGGCGGAACACCCGGAACGGAAAACTCTGTCAACACCGATGAGCCTGACCTTGATCCGCCGAATATCACCATCGCCCTCGCCTTTGACCCCACAGATGTTGAGGTGCGTTTCGATGAGGTAATCGACCCCGAAAGTGTGCCGCTTGCCGACTTTGACCTCAACGGAATCGGGGTGATCAATGCACAGGCTGTTGCCCCTGACAACAAGGCCGTTCGGCTTACGCTCGGCGCCCCGCTCCAGCCCGGCACGGTATACACCCTGAAAGTGACGGGCCTCGCTGATTGCCTGGGCAACATGATACTCGACGAAGCAGAGGTACGCCTCGCCGTGCCCCAAACGGGTGAGCCCGGGGATATTCTGATCAACGAGGTGCTCTTCAATTCCGGAAATGACGGTGTGGATTTTATCGAAATCGTTAATGTTTCCGATAAATCTGTAGGTCTGGAAGGATGGCAGCTTCAAAATGTGAACCTGATCACGCGGATCATCACAGAGGATCCGATGGTAATTTTCCCGGGGGATTACATGGTCTTTACTTCCGACCCCGATCAACTCATGGTGCAGTATCCTTTGGGCCGCAGAGAAACTTTTTTTACGGTGAATACCCCTCAGCTCACCAATGCGGGCGGGTCGGTGATTTTGAACAATAGCCTCGGAGCCAATATCGACCGTTTCGACTACAGTGAGGACTTTCACCTCTCGCTTCTGAGAAGCGTGCAAGGGGTCTCTTTGGAACGGATTAGTTTTACCCGTCCCACCAATGACGGCGGCAATTGGTCATCTGCCGCAGAGCAGGTAGGTTTCGGCACCCCGGGCTACCTCAATTCTCAGTTTTTGCCGGAAGGCGAAGCAGCGGGAACCTTCGAGCTTCAAAATGAGGTATTCAGCCCGGACAACGACGGATTTCAAGATGTTTTGCTGATCAACTATAAGCTCGACAACCCGGGGTTTATCGCCACCATTCAGATCTTCGATCGAAGGGGAAGAAGGGTGCGTCAATTGGTGAACAACCAAATCATCGGTACGCAGGGCACCATCTCTTGGGACGGCACCACGGATACGCGCTCCAAAGCGCGCATAGGCCCCCACATTGTCCTGGTGGAGCTCTTCGATCTCGACGGCAATATCGAAGTGTTTAAGCTGCCGTGCGTGGTGGCCGGAAGGCTCGGAAATTAACGGGGGTCGCTCCGGTTTTTCTACCTTTGGAGCGATGACACAGCACTCCGTTCCTTCCTCCAAATTGCCGCAAACCGGCACATCGATTTTCACCGTGATGAGCCAAATGGCCGCAGAATGCGGCGCCATCAACCTCTCACAGGGCTTCCCCGATTTCCCGGTAGATCCCGCCCTCATCGATCTGGCGGCGAAGTATATGAAGGAGGGGCACAACCAGTATGCACCCATGGCGGGGCTCTCGGCATTGCGCGAGGCCATTGCGGAAAAAACACGTCGACTGCACGGACGCACCTACAATCCGGAGACAGAAGTGACCGTAACCGCGGGTGCCACCCAAGCCATTTTTACGGCGATTACCACTCTGGTGAAAGAAGAAGATGAGGTGCTGATCTTCTCACCGGCTTATGATTGCTACGCACCCCCCGTACTTTTGTGCGGAGGCAAACCTGTTTTTGCAGAGTTAAGGGCTCCTGATTTTTGCCCGGACTGGGATGAAGTGAAGCGGCGCGTAAACCGCAAGACAAAACTTATTATCATCAATACCCCGCACAATCCTTCGGGAACGGTTTGGACGGAGGATGACATGCGGGAATTGGAGAAAATTGTGGTGAGCACCGGAGCTTTCGTTTTGAGTGATGAGGTCTATGAGCACATTGTTTTCGACGGGGCAGAACACCACAGCGCGGCGCGTTTCGAGGCACTTGCAGCACACTCCGTGATCACGGCCAGCTTCGGGAAGACATTCCACGCGACCGGTTGGAAAATGGGATATGCAATCGCTCCGGAAGCGCTGATGCGGGAATTTCGCAAGGTGCACCAGTATTTGGTTTTTTGTGTGAACCACCCTTTGCAGCGGGCACTGGCCGATTATCTGGCCGATGAGAAGAACTACCTCAATGTATCACCGATGTATGAGGCGCGCCGAGACTACTTTATCAAAGCCCTCGAAGGGAGCCGGTTCAAAGTGGTGCCCGCGCAAGGAACCTATTTTCAGTTGCTGAATTACAGTGAAATCAGTAAGAAGTCGGAAGTGAAATTTGCGGAGGAGCTGACGCGAAAACACGGCGTGGCTTCGATTCCCGTTTCCGTTTTTTACCCGCAACCTCAAGAGCAGCGCATTTTACGCTTCTGTTTTGCCAAGCACCCGGATACTTTGGCGTCTGCGGCCGAAAAACTCAAAGCCTTGTGAGACCCGAGCGCGAGACATTGCGGATTGCGGCCGTTCAGGCCGACTTGGTCTGGCACGACCCGAAAGCCAATATGAAGTCCCTTTCGGAGATGATCGCGGACATTGACCGCGCGGATTTGATCATCCTTCCGGAAATGTTTACCTCCGGCTTCACCATGGATCCCGCCGGTATCGCCGAGCCCGACGGAGGCCCGGTGTGGGATTGGCTGGCGGAAATGTCTTCTTCTGCGGATGCGGCGATCTGCGGCAGTGTGGCTGCCGTGGAGAACGGCGACTTCTTCAACCGATTTCTCTGGGCCCAAGACGGAAAAACGCGTGCCGTCTACGACAAGCGCCACCTGTTCAGAATGGCGGGAGAGCACGAGGTATACAGCCCCGGCAAGGGGAGTGTGCATATCGAGCTCGGGGGCTTCAAAATTTTACCGCGTATCTGTTATGACCTTCGGTTTCCCGTCTGGAACAGAGACCGGGAGGCCCACCTGCAGATATATGTGGCCAACTGGCCCGCTCCCCGCGTCGATGCATGGGACAAGCTGGCCGCAGCGCGTTCCATCGAAAACCTCTGCTACACGGCCGTGGTGAACCGGGTGGGCACGGACGGTAAGGGCATAGCCTATCCCGGGCATTCTGCGGTGTACGACTTCAAGGGGGTGCCGGCGGTATCCGCCTTTCACGATCGCCCCTGCATCATCACAACCGACATTTCCCGAAAGGAATTGGACGGCTTCCGAGAGAAATTCCCCGCGCATTTAGACGCAGACGATTTCACGATCAAGTACTGACAGCAGCGGCCTTAATTGTCAAAGGGTGTTTGCGGAATCCAATCCGCGTCCAAGTCCCAATTTGAGCGCACATTGAGTTCGCCTTCGAAAAAAGACTTCACCTCCGGTTGAAGCCCTTCTTTGTAATTTCCGGTATCCCATTCTCCGTTGTCGTTCTCGTCATAGAATCCTTTCAGGGTGTACTTTGCCGGGGACAGCTTTCCGAAGTCGAGCTCTGTCTCTTCGGTGATGGTGAAGGTTTTGACAGGATTGTCCTTGGGGTCATAGAGTGTGACGACGAAGGTTTTGTCTCGCAGGGTGTCTTCGAGGACGACATTCACTGTGAGTGAACCGAAAAAATCATCGGGATGTGCAGAAAAGGCCACCCCGAGGCTGTCGCTGAAATTGCCGTAGATGTCCTTAAAAGCTCCGGGCTCGGCCCAAAGAAAGTACTTCGGCTCGCGCTTGAAGGGGTAGACTATTTCGATTCGCCGGTTCACGTTTTTCAGTGAAGCGGATCGGTACGCCACTTCCGTACTGTCTTCGATGAGGTGAATCAGCGTGGTATCTGCCTCTTCCAGAGGGTGGTTGAAGAGAAAGGAAACGGGTTTTTCACGGTCCGTCTTACCCCCGCTTACCGACACCGTCGGTTTGAGTTTGGCTTCTTCACGGTATTTCGGGTCGGTTTCCACATACCAGGTGAGGGTATCTGAAAATCCCGTGGTGTCCGTGAGAAAGACATTGATTTCCTCCGTTTCGGGGGTTTCGAGGATTTTCACCCAGCTGCGCAAGGTATCTCCACCCGCACTTAAGAGGTTGAGGGCTTCAAAAACCGTTTCGGATTCCGCATCTTCGAAGCGGATACTCGGCTTTCCGGCGGGGAGGTTGAAGGCAATTTCGAAGTAGCCGTAGTCTTTTCCCGCACTTTCTTTGATGTATTGCGCAGTGTCGCGTTCGAGGAAGAGCGGAATACGGTGTGCGGTAAGGGTATCGCGGTAGGAAGAAACCACGGGATCGGGCAGAAAGCCGATTTTCTCGGGCGGACCGTCGTATTTGTAGTTGCTGCTTTCCTCGAGCAGTACGAAGAGCATAAAGGTGTCCGAAGGCAGGTATTGTGCCTTGAAATTACCCGCTTTATCCGTAAGTGCCAGGTAGTCGGGAGGGGTGGTATAGGGTAGGGTGTCAGACCAATTGCGGTATAGCATCACCTTGGCCTTTTCTACGGGTTCGTTGGTCTCCGCGTCGTGCACCCGGCCGCTTACAGAGAGGGAGTCAATGTAGTCCCCGGTTGAGAAGACATAGATTAAGCCTTCGGCAATATTACCTTCGTTGAAGTCTTTCACCGCCTCCCCGAAGTTGAACTGATAGGTGGTGTTGGGGAGCAGGGTGTCTTTCCAGCTCACCTTAAGGGATTTTCCGCGGTGCAGGTATTCCGGCGTTTTTTTTAGCGGGGGCGATACGAGCAGCTGACCTTTGAAGTCATCGACCTGAATATATTCGTCAAAGATGTAGGTAAATTCGGACGATTTGAACGCTGTGGAGAGCGGCGGGGGAACGATGGACAAGGGCTCGGGCGGAATTTCGTCCTTAATTCCTCCCGTGGGCACGGTTTCTTGCGCACAGCCCGAGACAAAAAGAAGAAGCAGAAGAAGGAGCCGAATTTTCATAGGAGTACGGCAGTCAAAATCCGGGCCGTTTCTTCCAATGCGGCGGCGTCTGTTTCACAAAATGCATTCGGGAGGTCGCTGTCAACGTCCAAGACCATCACCGGCGAGCCGCTGCGATCGAAAACGGGGACAACGATCTCGGATTGTGAAGCGGCATTGCAGGCGAGGTGGCCCGGGAAGGCGTGTACGTCGGGTACGATTACCGTCTCCCTTCGTTCGAAGGCGCTGCCGCAAACCCCTTTTCCCAAAGGTATACGTGTGCAGGCCACCGGCCCCTGAAACGGGCCGAGCACCAGCTCCTCCTCCTTCAAGAGGTAGAAACCCACCCAGAAAAAACCGGGAAGGGTTTTCAGAACGGCAGATACATTGGCCAGATTTGCCGTAAGGTCAGTCTCTCCGGCGGTGACTCCCCTGATTTGGCTCAGGGCTGTTTCGTAATCGCGTACGGCACTTTTCACGCGGGCAAAGATAGGGGGTTTTCATGCGCCGGCTACCGTGGCGATACTCAAGCGTTCGGCCCCGGCGTCGAGTACGCAGCGGCCGCAGCTTTCCAAGGTGCTGCCGGTGGTGATCACATCGTCGATCAGCAGGATGTGCTTCCCGCGGATGCGCTCGGGAGCCCTTGCTTCAAAGATTTTCTCCACGTTCAGCCAGCGATCGAACCGCGATTTTTTCGTCTGTGTGGGATTGGCGATCACCCGCTTTACCGAAGCCGTATCATGCGGAATACCCAGGCTTTCCGAGAGTCCGCGCGCCACGGAGTCACACTGATTAAAGCCCCGTGCCCTCAGTTTATCAGCGTGAAGCGGCAAGGGGATGATAACTTCCGGCCCGGACCACCCCCCGGAGACCAGCTCTCGACCGAACATCCTTCCCAACGACTCGCCGATGTCTTGGTTGCCGTGATACTTCAGCGAGTGGAGCAGGGTTTGCACCACATTCCCCTTCCGGAAATGCAGGTATGTGAAAGCCTCGTGCACGGGTATTTGGCCCCAGAATTTCCGGTACACGGGATTGTCATGCATTTTATACCAGAAGGTCCGGGGAAGCTTAAAACGGCAGGATATGCACAAAACTTCGGTTTCCTTTTTGATCGGGAATCCGCATGCACGGCACACTGTTGGAAACAAGAGATGCCCCAAGTCAAAAACCCACGCGAAATTGTAATTTTGTCGCATGATTGCCGTTTAGTCTTGTTCCGTGTAAAGGATTTAAAAGTAGCAATTTAAAAGCAGCCAACCAAAAGCCCCGAATATGTCGGAAAGCACCAATAAAAAGCAGAGGATTGCCGTCATCATGCTCGCCTTGCTGGCGGCCGTTTTTGCCGTGCTCTACTTCACCAAGTCGGCTGAGGTCGAGGAGCAGGAGGAAATCATTTCGGAAATTGAGCTGGACAAGCTTCAGCTCAAGAATGATCTTC
Organism: Cryomorphaceae bacterium; assembly: GCA_003565555.1. Lineage (GTDB taxonomy): Bacteria > Bacteroidota > Bacteroidia > Flavobacteriales_D > Cryomorphaceae > T3Sed10-241. The sequence goes on from PXBH01000086.1 coordinate 15,312, forward strand.
AGTCCATGCTGATTCAGTACGACACCATTACCGTTGAAAATGAGCGACTCAGTGCCGAAATGCTCGCTCAGCAAGACCAAATCCGCGATATGCTCAAGCAGATCGAAAAGCACAAAGACGATGCATGGATCATTCACAAGCTGAAGAAGGAAGCGGCCACCCTGCGCGAGATCATGAAGGGCTATGTCCACACCATCGACTCGCTGAATACCCTGAACATCGACCTTCGAAAAGACAATAAATTCCTCGCCGAAGAACTCTCCCAAGCCAAGTCGCAAGCGCAGAAATTAGAGAAGGCCAAAGAGGGTCTGGAAGACATCGTAGCAACGGGCTCGGTATTGCAGGCGGATAATATTTCGGCGGTGGGCATACGCGTTCGCAACAACGGTAAGCAGGTGGAGGTAAACCGTGCGGGAAGGACGGAAATGATCAGAACTTGCGCCACCGTAGCACAAAACCGCATTACCGAAGCGGGTAAAAAGACGATCTATCTCCGCATCATCTCTCCGGAAGGGGTAGTGCTCGACGCGGGCCAATCCGATAACCGTTTCAATTTTGACGGGGTGAGCGGAAAGTTCAGCATGAAGCGGGTATTCGATTATCAGAATGAGGCGATGGAGCTCTGCTTATTTTTCACCCCCGAAGATGAATTTCCCTCCGGCAAGTACATTGTCGAGATATATGAGAGCGGCACCCTGATCGGGAAAACCGACATCGATCTGAAGTAGCCCTCACGGCGGCTCAGAAAAAGGCCCGCACCTGTACATTCCCGGTGTGGACGGCACTGATTTCTTCTGATTTTCTTCCGTTGTAGCTGAGGCTGAGCTGCATGTTTTTGCCGAGTTGGCGTTGCACGCCGGCTCCCCAAGTGAAGTTGGTTCCGTTTTGAAGGCCGTCGAGCATCTCATAGGCTACGCTGTTGTTGGCAGCGCCGTCGTAGTCGATGGCGATCACATTAAAGTGACCGAAAAAAGATCCGGCTTCCATTTTATTCGCCCGCAGGTCGAGACCTATGTCCAGGAGTTCTGCGGTCTCGCCGCCATAGCTCTCGGCGTTGTTTCGCAGCGTGTACTTACCGATGAAGCTCAGACGAAAAGAGGTGCCGGGCTGGTAGGAGAAGGTTTGTTTGGTTGAATAGAAGCCGATGTCAAAATTTCGCCCTTCGGCGATTTCCGAGAGGCTTGACCGGTTGCCGATCTCCTGCTCTGACACCACGCCGTATTCCGGGGTGATATTGTAACGAATGCGGCCTGTGTGGAGGGTTTGTACGCGCTCTTCGAAACCGCCCGTGAAGGGATTCTTACTCGCCTGATTGCTGTAGGTATAGTCCATGCCGAACTTGCTGCTTGTGCGGTTGTAAAACAGCGTGTTTCGCATGCTGGATGATTGGGCGATCAGGGTCGTATCGCTGATATTGCTCGCGAAGGGATTGAACCTGTCAAGGCCTTCCTCTGATTGCGTGCGGCGAGAGATCCTGAAGGCGGCCTGGTTGCTCAATCGGGCCAAGATGCCGCGCACGCCCTCCTTACCCATCCACACCGCGGCGGGGTTGATATTTACGGATTGTGAAAACTCGTTGCTGAAGGCGCGGATGTATTCATTGGTCGGTGTGAAGACGCGTATGTAGCGCTCTCCGTCTTCCGGTCGTGCCGGCTCGAATTCATTGATCTCCTTGATCCCGTTTCCGTTGTAATCGATCCAGGTATAGGGCCCCTGTCCTGTAGGGTCAAAAATGAAAATGAATTCCTGACGCCTTTCCAGGCCCGAGCCGAGCTCGTAAAAGGTGTTGGTCACGATGGCATTTTTGGCCAGTCTGAGGCTGTGTTCGGCCCTTGCCAAGAGGGTTTTCTCGGGGGCGTTGTTGGTCAGTTCCTCATTGGTGATGTTGAGCACCCTGTTTGAAATGCTTGCTTTAAATTGGTGGTTGGGGTTTTGGGTGAAGCCTATTTCGGCACCGTAGTGGTGCGCGTGGGTGCTTTCTCCGAGGTTGTTGAACTCCGATGCGTAGTCGGTGCGCTCGCGGTAGAATACTTTGTAATTGATTTTGGAGGTGTCGTGGTTGGTAATGTAAAACTGCCAGTCGTAAAACTTATACGCAGTGCTTGAAAGTGAGTCTGTTTCGGGTCGGAAACGACGGTTTTCCTCGCGTTCATCTTCGAATCCGATTTTGGCGATGCCGATGGATTTTTCAATCCGCGAACGGTGTCGCGTGAAGCTGCTTTTCTCGATCCCTTCGGTGCTGAGGTGGCTTCCCCTGAACCAAATGTCCAGGCCCTTGTAATCAGCATCGGCGGCGAGTCTGTGCTTGGATCCGCTGTAGAGATCGCCGGCGTCAAAACGGTTCAGACTGTAATCGAGGTCGAGCTTCTCGGCCTTGTGCAGGCCTACCGCAGCGGTGATGATGTTCTGCGAGCGTGCCGCCATTTCCTCGGTGAGGTTCCAGTCGCGGTTGAACTCCACATCTCTGTAGGGTTCAATGGGCTGAAAATTGGCGCCGATGGACTCGAGCATGACTCCGCCCGTCACCGTGTACGGGTCCGGGTTTTTGCTCAGGGGCTGCTCGTGCGAGACTTTCGCCATGAACCCGTGGCTTACATTGTTCTCATTTCCGTTATCGGAAAAGGTGTTGGGGTCTTGGTTGCTGAAGCCCGCCTCCACTTCGGCCAAGGTGCGTTCCGTGATTTTAAGGCTGCCGCCCACCATGAGCATTTGATTTTTGCGCGGGGCCACCAGCCTCCGGATCGGAGCGAAATTTCCTTTGCGCACCGGTTCGGGCCCCGACATGTCGGGCGCCACCCATTTGAATACCCGCCCCGTAGCATCAAAACCCTCCTGCACGTAATCACCCTGCCCCTGTCCCACTTCGCTGAAGGACACCTGAAACACCGGGCGTCCGTCGTCCGAAACGGCCCGCACAAATACCGAGTCGATGCCCAGCGAGTCGGTGAGGTGGTAGAGCACCTGATCGTTGTTGAACTCCGCCACCTGCCGAAAGCTCGGAGCCACCGCCATGGAGGGGTCATTGCCGGCAGCGTCGAGAATCATGCGGTCATCGTCCGTGAGCTCTTGCTGCAGGGGTTGGTTTTTGGCATCTTGCTCGGAGAAGAAATTGACGTAGAAGGTGAACCGCTCTGTTTCTATTCCGGTAGAGGTTTGCACCATGCTGCGCGCGTAGTTGGCATCGGTGTATTGGAATTCCACCGCGATTCGTTTGTCTTTGTTGATGAGCTGCTTCGCAGTGAAGGTGATTTCAGAAGTGTTGTAGTCAATGATGTAGTCATTTTCCTGTCCGCGTTGCATTTCTCTTCCGTCTATAAACACACGCTCTGTACCCGCCATCACGATGATGAAGAGTTCGTTTTCATTTCCGCGAAGCCGATAGGGGCCTTGGTTTCCCTCTTGACCCGTGATCAGGTTTCGGGCGAATTTGCCGCGTGAAAGTGCTGCGCTTGTTTCGGTAAAAACTACTTTGTCCGCATCGCCGCCCAAAGGTTGCCGCGTGGTGAAATTGGCGCCTTGACCGCGCTTGTAGTAGTTTGTGAAGTAACCCGCGGGCCGCGAAATGAAGAAATCGCCCGCGGTGAGTTTAGACTTGTCGTCAAAGAGCTGAATGTACACTTGATCAAATTCCTGCAGGGTAGCCGTATTCCCTTCGGGTTGGATGGGGATGTTGTCGTCTGTCACTGAGGCGAGAATGCTTATGCGGTCGTTGATTTTACCGCTGAGTTGCAGGCTGAGGGTGCTGTTCACTGTCAGGTCTTGGGCATTTCCGAAACCGACCCCCCGCGAGATGCTCCCCGTCTTGTTCAGTTCGCTTGATCCGAAGATCGATTCCTCTGCAGATTTCGGTCGGAAGGTGAAAGGGTCACTGTAGTATTGGTCCTCGGCTTGAATGACCTCGGTCGACCGCCTTTCGTACATATTGGAGAAGTCGAAGTGGAAGGTGCGGTATTTCACTGTCACAGTGTCATCCGGGTAGGGCTTTCGCCAAATAAGGCAGGAGGAAGGGTAGTCGATTTCAAAACGGGAGGTGTCGGCAATTTCATCTCCGATATAAACGATTTCACTACCGGGAATGATGCTGAGGGTATCAGCATGCACGGTATCGGAGGTGACCCGAAAAGACACAGAGCACAGGTTGTCAGCACGCTGCCCGGAAGCCGCGGCCGCCGTCAAACATGCAACTGCAAAGAGAACACAGAACCGTGGATATCTCTCTGCCCCTCCCCTCAGTTTCCCCGGGGAGATTCCCTTAAATTTGAAAACCTGCAAACAAGTCCGATTACTTTCCCAATCCGTATCTAATTACGCAAATTGAAGCTGAAAATTATATCCTACAACGTCAACGGAATCAGAGCGGCCCTTAAAAAAGGCCTCATTGACTGGCTCGCTGACGAAAACCCCGACATTTTTCTGGTACAGGAAACGAAGGCAAAACCCCACCAAATCGAAAAAGACAGTTTTGAATCCGCCGGATATCACGTCTTTGCGCACAGCGCTGAGAAACCCGGCTATTCCGGTGTTGCGATTTTTTCGAAGAAGAAACCCGATCATGTAGAAGAAGGTTGCGGGATAGAAAAATACGATCGCGAGGGGCGCGTGCTGCGAGCAGACTTTGGTGAACTCACCGTGCTGAGCACCTACTTTCCCTCGGGAAGCAGCAGCGAGGAGCGGCAAGCCTTCAAAATGGAGTTTCTGAATGATTTTATGCCCTTCGCCGAAAGCCTTGTCAAACAACGACGAAAGGTACTGATTTCGGGAGATTACAATATTTGTCACAGACCGATAGATATACACAACCCCGTGTCAAACAAGAATTCGAGCGGGTTTCTGCCCGAGGAGCGGCAATGGGTCACGGATTTTTTGGATGCCGGATTTATAGATACCTTTCGCTACTTTCGCGGCGATGAGACCGACCGCTACAGCTGGTGGACGTATCGGTTCAATGCACGTAAAAAGAATTTGGGTTGGAGAATCGACTACCACATGGTTTCGCGGGATCTCGAACCGCAATTGAGAAATGCTGATATTATGGATGACGTCTTCCACAGCGACCACTGTCCTGTTTTGATTGAGTTGGATGCCTGATATGATGCCGAAAACACACATCACTCGCCTGCTGCGTTTTGCCGTTTTAACGGCAGGGGTATTTATCGCGGCCGCTTGCGGAAACGGCCCTGAAACATCGGAGCGGGCAGTGAGAATTGCACAGGGCGGGGTGAAATACGGCGGGCTCTTCAGGATGAACATATCGGAAGATGTGCGCAGCATTTTTCCTCACAACATTGTTGACGCCTCCGCTTTCAACATCATGAATCAGGTGTATGAAGGGCTGGTCAGAACAGACCTCGAGACGGGGGAGATCCTTCCCGCTTTAGCGGAGCGTTACGAGGTAAGCGCCGACGGCAAAACTTACCGTTTCCACATCAGAAAAGGAGTGAAATTTCATGATGACCGCATTTTTGAAGGGGGCAAGGCCCCTGAACTCACGGCTGAGGATGTGGCCCGTTGTTTCACAAGGCTTTGCGAGCCTTACGAGAGCAATCAGCTGTATGCCTTCGTCATCGACATCATAAAAGGGGCCCGAAAGCATTATGAGAAAGGCGGTGCTGCCGCAGGTTCCTCAAAGCGCCCGGAGGGTATACGTGTTACCCCCGAAGGTGTGCTGGAAATCGAATTGGAATTTCCCGTTCCGAATTTTCTCACAGTGCTCACCCATCCCTGCTGCTGGATTTTTCCCGGAGATATTTACAAGTACGGAAAGGAAATCGACAACTGGGCCGTGGGCACAGGGCCCTTCAGGGTACGCACCGTCAAAATGAATGACGTGATTGTTATGGAGCGCAATCCAGACTATTGGCAGGAAGATGCCCACGGCAACCGCCTCCCTTACCTCGATGCGATCAAATGCAATTTCATTCACGGCGACAAGGCCCAGACTGAGGCTTTTTTTGACGGGCACCTGGATTTGATTTTGCAGGTGCCTTTCGAGGAAATCGGGTTCATCGAGGCTGCTTCAGAAAGGGAAAACGGATCAGGTTTTCAAATACTGACCAGCCCCGGATTGCGCGTGGAGTATTACGGTTTTCAGCACCGCAGCCCGGTGTACGGCAACGAATATGTGAGGAAGGCATTTAATTATGCCATTGACAGGCAGCACCTGGTGGACAGTGTCCTCAGCGGATACGGCGTCCCTGCAAGTGCCGGCTTTATACCTGTGGCCATGCCGGGATTTGACGACCGTCCGGAAGCCGGCTTCCTGTTCAGTCCCGATACGGCTCAGATGATGCTCAAAAAAGCCGGTTATTCAAAGGAGAACCCTTTTCCCGTAGTCACCATTCAACTCAATGACGGGAATGAAACCGCCCTGCGTGTAGCAGATGAAATCCAGCGCATGCTGACAACGCACCTCGGCCTTACCGTAGAGCTTGCCGTTATTTCACGCGACAGGCATTATGATGAAATCGAGAACGGAAATGTCGAGTTTTGGCGTGACGGATGGATCGCAGACTACCCGGATCCCGAAAACTTCCTGAAGCTTTTCCACGGTAAACTGGTGCCCGAAGATTCCGTGAAGGCCTCTTATTTGAATACTGTCCGGTTTAGCGACCCTATCTTTGATAAATACTTCGAGTCGGCTGTGCGTGAGCAGGAAAAAGCTGTACGAACCTCTCTTTTCAGAAAGGCGGACCGACAGCTTATTGAGCGCGCAGTTGTGATTCCGCTGTATTTCGAAAAGTGGATTTGGTTGGCCTCACAGCGGGTGCGCGGCCTGAAGTCTGCCTCGATGGGCGAGCTCGAGCTAAAGAGTGTGTGGCTCGACGAAGACCGGGGCGGATCCCTGTGAATCAGGCCGCCGTTTTGATCAGGTACCGTTTCGCGATAGGCAGAAGCGTTTCGTACTGGGGAAGCTGAATGTCAGCGTGCACTAAGTAGGCGTTCGGTGCTTTACTGCCCAGACTGTTCTGCCGACCCATCAGATCCCACTTTACCGCATTGAGATTGTCAAACGGTCCCGCAGCGATCTCCGAGTGGTAGAGGGTGCATACGTCTTTGTAGCTTTCTTTGCTCCACGGCCTGCGCACCAACCTGAAATAGTAGGTATATATGCGTACGGCACGGGGCTTTCTGAAAAACAGAAAACCGGGATTGAGCGCTCCGCCGTGAATTCCCACGGGAGTGATTTCTACTTCTCGAGAGAGCTCGTCCAAAATCTTCGTCCCTTCTTTGTAAAGCCCTCCCAGCGTTTGCGCTGCGAAATTCACAATTTCATCCAAAGTGGCCATAATACCGCTGTTGTCCGGCAGAGCTGCGCGAATCATTTGGAGCCTGCGGAGATCAACCTCCAGCAGATCGGTTTTCAATCCGTCTGTCATTTGCGCCTTTGCAGTCCTGTAGGCATCCAGGTTATGCAAGGTGCGCTTGACATCATCGAGGTAAGGAAAGAACTTTCTTTGTGAGAATCGGTCTTCCATACTTTTGGCGTAAGCCATGACCTCGTAGGTCTTGTACTCGTAGTCAAAAACGGGCTCTGCAAACCAGGTTTCACTCAGTTTTTTCATCATTCGTAGAGAGTTGTTAAACGGTACTTTGTTGTTAAAACGCAAATTCTAAGTTAAAAGGTACCGAATTTGTCAGACTTTTGTAAAACTAATCCCTGTGAAAATGAAAACCAAGACCCTGAAACGAGCCTTTTTTTTGGTGTTTTTGGCAGCACTAACCGCTTGTGTGCCGCAACGTAAATTTCAAGATATAGCTGAAAAAGAAAAAAACTGCAGGGAAGAGAATGCGCGGCTAACCAAAGAGAACGAAGCATTCGTAACGGCAAACAATGAGGCCCTGGCCAAGGTGGAAGTGGCCGAGCGCAAACTTCAGGCCTTGAGTTCAGATACGGCCGTTCTCGGTACGTCACTGCGCATTTTGCGAAAGCAATACGATAAGATAAACGCCCTCAACGATGAGCTTCTGGCCAAAACCACCAGCCTGCGCGAAGGAACAGAGGCAGACAAGAAGAAACTCATGGGCGACCTGGAGGAGCTGAGAACGGCCTTACTGGCCAAAGAAGACGCGCTTTCTCAACTCGAAAATGCCCTGAATGAAAAAGAAGTTGAGCTCGTGGCACGCGAGCAAAAGCTCGACGAAATGCGCTCGATGCTGAGCAGAAAAGATTCCTCCATGGCGGCTTTACGGCGCAGTGTGGCCGATGCCCTTACGGGATTTGAGGGCAAAGGACTCTCTGTAGAGTACAAAAACGGAAGGGTGTATGTAAGCATGGAAGCCAAGCTGCTCTTCGCAACGGGCAGCGCCGAAGTGGACAAGAAAGGCAGGGAGGTGATCATTGATTTGGCCCGGGCCATTCAGGGCAAAGATGACCTCCAAATCATGGTGGAGGGCCACACCGATACCGACGCGCTGCGCAGCTCCGCATATCCGAAAAATAACTGGGACCTCAGTGTGCTCCGCGCCACTTCAGTCGTGAACATCATGCTGGATAATTCTGAGATCGATCCCACCCTGCTTATTGCTGCGGGAAGGGGAGAATTCTTGCCGGTAGATCCGACAGACAAAAGCAAGAACAGGAGGATAGAGGTCATCCTCACCCCGAACCTGGATGAGCTGATGAACTTGGTATCAGACGGCCCGGAAAACTGAATTTCAGCCGAACATTTCGGCGAGCATATCACGCACTTTAGCTACGCGGACCACTTCGATTCCCGTGGTTGCGGTTTCTGACTCCGGTGTGTGCGAAGAGATGAAGATCCGCTTAAAGCCGAGCTTGCGGGCTTCAGCCACGCGCTGTTCGACGCGCATCACGGGCCTGATTTCGCCGGAAAGGCCCACCTCCCCGGCAAAGCATGTGTCAGAAGGCAGGGGGATGTCTTCGCTCGATGATAAAATCGCCGCAGTCACAGCCATATCAATCGAGGGGTCATTCACCTTCAGCCCGCCGGCAATGTTCACAAACACATCTTTCGACGCCAATCGGAATCCGCACCTTTTCTCCAGCACGGCAAGGAGCATGTGAAGTCTGCGGACATCAAAGCCGGTGGCCGAGCGCTGGGGGGTGCCGTACACAGCAGAACTCACCAAGGCCTGAACTTCAATGATAAGCGGGCGAATTCCCTCCACAACTGCAGCCGCGGCAGAGCCGCTCAGCCCTCCCGCCTGTTGTCCCGAAAGCAGGTCAGAAGGATTGGCCACGGGGGTGAGCCCCGCGGCCGTCATCTGATAGATTCCCAGCTCAAAGGTGGAGCCGAACCGGTTTTTGGTGCAGCGCAATAGCCTGAATTGATGGCGGTGGTCGCCTTCAAATACGGCTACCGTGTCTACCATATGCTCCAGCACTTTCGGCCCGGCGATCGCGCCCTCCTTGGTAATGTGCCCGATCAGAAAAACAGGAATGTTCGAAGTTTTTGCAAAGCGCATAATGAGCGCGGTGCCTTCTCGGATCTGAGACACAGACCCCGGTGCGGAATCTGTTCCGGCGGAGTCGAGTGTCTGCACCGAATCAATCACCACAAAGGCGGGCTTGAGCTTCTTGGCTTCACGAACGATGAGTTCCGGATCCGTGTGGGTGAGAATATAGCACCCGCTCTGCGACGAACCGAGGCGCTCGGCGCGCTGAGAGACCTGATCGGCACTCTCCTCTCCGGAGACGTACAGTACCGGCCCGCCCGAAAAAGTGACGGCGCTTTGAAGCATCAGGGTCGACTTGCCGATCCCCGGTTCTCCGCCGATCAGGATGAGGGAGCCCGGAACCAACCCGCCGCCCAGCACGCGGTTGAGCTCCGGGTCGGGCATTTGTCTGCGCTCTGTTGCAGTGACTTCTATCTCGCTCAGCTTGCGGGGAGTTGCGTCGATTTCGGAAAATCCCGCGGCCGTGAAGCCCTGACCGGATTTCTTTGTCCGAACTTCTTCGGTGAAGGTGTTCCAAGCACCGCAGGAGGGGCATTTTCCGAGCCATTTGGCCGATTCATAGCCGCAGTCGGAGCAGAAAAATACGGATTTAGCTTTTGCCACCCTTTCCCTTTTTGATGATTGCAGTAGTCGAGTAGCCCTCCACGAGGGAAATGACGGTGGTTTGGCGTCCCCCTTTTCGCTGAAGATCGGAGCCGACGATGTAGTCTTTTGCCCCGGCATCGCGCTGTTCCGGATTGTAGTCTCCCCCTTTTACAAGCACATCGGGCTGCAGCGCTGCCACCAAATCTAAGGGGGTGTGCGCATCGAAAATGACCACGGCGTCTACGGGCTGGAAACCGGCTACTACCAGAGCACGGTCTGCCTCGGCATTGACGGGACGGTCTTCTCCTTTTCCCAGAGAGCGCACGGATGCATCCGAGTTCACAGCTACAATCAGCCGGTCACCGCAATCGGCAGCCTTGCACAGCAGCGTGATGTGGCCGCGGTGTACGATGTCGAACACCCCGTTGGTAAAAACGGTCTTAAGCCCCTTCATGCGCCATGCAGCGCACAGGGCCTCAAGTTTTTCAAGGGTCACCACCTTTTCGGAAACGGCGTTATATCGAGACATTTTGCGGCTTGTTTCGTTTGAGGGCGGGCATGAGAATCATGCTGATACCGCCGAAGATAACAATCATTGAAGTTTGAGAGATCCAGAGAATCCACCCGAGTGCAAATCCGGTCTCGCCCGCAATGCCGTAAAGCAGGAGTGCCTGCATGATGCCCACGGGAAAAGCACCGATGCCGCCCGGCACGATGACGATGGCGAAGCTGCCTACCACAAATCCGGCAAAAACTGCGCTCGGACTGAGTCCGGAGGTTTCGTCCAGTGACAGGAAGCACACCCAAAACATCGCGATGTAGAGGAACCAAATGGCAATGGTGGCCAGGAGATAGGCCCCGCGTTTTTTCATTTTGAATACGCTGCGCAAGCCTTCGAGAAGACCTTCCTTCAGCTTCCAGAGCAGGGAGAAACCGGGCCTGTCCTTCAGGCGATCCAAAAGACGAATACCGATCAATCCTCCGATGAGTGCCAAGGCCAGGACGACCCAGAGCAGCGCCGATCCGGCTTTTCCGGAAACGGCGGCGAGCAATTCATCTGCAAAGGGCTTCAAAACATTATACTGGAGCAGTAAAGTGATAAAGGTGATGCTCAGCAAGACGACAAAATCCAGCGCGCGCTCCGAGAGAATGGATCCGAAGCTCTTTTCAAAAGGGACGTTCTCGTACTTCGTAACGGCGGCCGCACGGCTCACTTCACCGACCCTGGGCAAAATAAGGTTCACAATATAGCCGATCATTACCGCGAGGAAATTATTCAATGTGCTTACGCGGTATCCCATTGCCTCAAGCTGAAAATTCCAGCGGTATCCGCGAATAAAATGGCTCAGCAGGCCGAGAAGAAAAGACACCCCCACCCAGAAATAGTCGGCCCTTTTCAGGGCATCGAAAAGCGCGCTCCGTTGGTCATCGCCCAAGTCATTGTATATGTGCACAGTGAGGTATACCCCCAACCCTATCGGGATGACGATTTTGGCCAGTTGTATGAGGAATTTTTTCAATACGTGAAGCTTTCGGCGGCTAAGGTAAGCAACAGGTCAGGGAATGGGTGCCGAAAGGGGGAGTGCAGGCCATGGCTTATCTCAATGCCATGTTGTCGATAAGTCTTACCCCGTTTACGTGTGCCGCAACGAGGGCTACCGGATGTGCAATCCGGCTGATGTCTCCGTCGCCTATGGGTTTGAGGGTTTCCCCGTCAGCGATCTCAAAGTATTCCAGCCGAGGCTTCTCGGATCCGATGAAGTAGTTTTCACCGATGCTTTTCAGTCCTGATTTTTCCCCCCTTTTTACGGCATCCTTGGCGGCACTGAGTGACTTAAAAAGCTCAAGCGCCTTTCGCCGATCTGTCGGGGAAAGGAGTTTGTTACGGGAACTCATCGCAAGGCCGTCGGGGTCGCGAACTGTCTCGCATCCGATGATTTCAGTCTGAATCTTGTATTCCTCTGTCAGATGCCGCACTACAAGATACTGCTGGTAATCTTTGAGGCCGAAATATGCCCTGTCCGGACGGATCATTTCCAGAAATCGCTTTACCACAGAGGCTACACCGTTAAAATGTCCCGGACGAAACCTGCCTTCGAGCCGCTCGGCGACAGGCCCCAATCGGTAGGTATGCGTGTCCGGTCCGGGATACACCGTTTCGGCGGAGGGACTGAAAAGGATATCGCAGCCCGCATTTTCAAGCATTGCGGTATCCGCCTCATGCTGACGCGGATAGCGCTCAAAATCTCGCGGGTCGTTGAATTGAGAGGGATTCACGAATATCGAGCATACTGTCAGAGAATTCTCCGCTTTACTCCTTTTAATCAGGCTGATGTGGCCTTGATGCAATGCGCCCATGGTGGGAACAAATCCCACGCTGCCGCTGCGGCCTCGATCGGCAAGGTGCATTCTCAATGCTGATTCGGTGTTAAGTACCTGCATTGCAGTGATGTTTGGGCAAGAGGAGTGCGGGGTCGGGCAGATGAAAAGGGCCCAAAGCTAAGCGTTTATGTTGAATGTGCGGGATAATTTTCGTATTTTTGTCACATCTAAATTTATACGCCCTCCATTTTATGAAGAAGACGAGAGTTTTGTACGTGTCGCAGGAGATTACGCCTTTCCTGCCAAAGAATGAGTTGTCTGAAGTTTCGAGAAATCTCCCTCAGGGCATCCACGAGAAAGGCAAAGAAATAAGGGTTTTCATGCCGAAGTACGGCAATATTAATGAGCGGAGGCATCAGCTGCATGAAGTAATTCGTCTTTCGGGGATGAATCTCGTGGTAGATGACACAGACCACCCTTTGATTATTAAGGTAGCCTCCATTCCCACAGCGCGAATGCAGGTGTACTTTATCGACAATGAGGACTACTTTCAGCGCAAAGCAGTACTCAAAGACAAAAACGGAAAATATTTCGGTGACAACGATGAGCGGGCGATGTTTTTCTGCCGCGGGGTCTTGGAAACCGTACGAAAACTGGGGTGGGCCCCGGATGTGATCCATTGCCACGGCTGGTTTACTTCGCTCTTGCCGCTCTATGTTAAAAAGTACTACGGAGACGATCCCCACTTTGAGAACTCAAAGGTCGTGGTATCCGCCTATGAAAGTGAGTTTAAGGGTACACTGGACAATAAACTCGGCGACAAATTGAAATTTGACGGGTTTGAAAGTTCGGATTTTGAAGAAATTGCTGAGCCCACGTACGCGAATTTGCATAAACTTGCATTCAAATATGCCGACGGCATTGTGGAAGGAAGCCCCGGATTGAACGGCGAGGTGAAATCCGCAATCGAAGCTTCAGGCAAAAGCCTTTTGGAATACTGTGAACCCGCAAGCTGCGTTAAAGCCTACAGTGACTTCTATGACGCCATACTCGAAGACAGCTCTGTGCTCGCCGAGTGATGACTTTTTTTGCATGACGAAACCATATTTAAGGCGGCCCGCTATCAGGGCCGCCGTCTTTTTTTGTGCCCTCTTGACGGCTGCGGCCTGCACCAAGCCCGAGGTAGATGTGGGGATAGACCTTCAGGATGAGGATAACCTGCTCTCCGTGCAGGGGGTGGACACCTTTACACTTCGCACGTATACCCTGCCCGAAGACTCTGTGCGCTCAGATAATTTGGACCCGGCCCTCATCGGCTTTTACGGTGATCCGGTGTTCGGCTTACTCAAAGCAGGCCACGTCACGGAGTTGCGCCTTTCCACGGGCAACCCCGTTTTCGTAGCCCCCGGAACATCACGCTCCGATCTGGTGGTAGATTCTCTGGTACTCGCCTTGAGTTACAGATCAAATGTCACGGGAAGGAGCGGAGATGCGGTATACGGAAATTTGGGTCCCCAATTCTTTCGCGTTTATGAGGTGACCGACAGCCTCGAGCTGAATACCCCGTACTACAGCAATTCTGACGTAAATTACATTGAAGAAGACTTGGTCCTCCCGGGCAGAAATGTAGTGACGCCGAGACCCTTTGATACCCTGACCATCGGCGGATTATCTGCCCTTCCGGAAATCAGATTGCCCCTGAATACCGAGATTGCCGAACGCATCCTTTCCGTCAATGACGGCGCCGGAATCACTGCCGCCCAATTTGTCACGGCCTTTAAAGGCCTCTACATTACCGTGGACGAAACCATGACGGACCCCTTTAATGCCGGCATTCTGTACTTTGACACCTTCACCCAGCTCAGCCGGATGAGCATGTTTTACCGCAATACCGCTACGGGTGACACACTGCGATACGAATTTGTGATTCGCAACAATTCCGGGAAATTCAATGTGTTTGAACACGGGCACGAAGTGGCAGAGCAAGCGCTGCGCAAACAAGTTGTAGACATGGATCGGGAAGCCGGTCAGCGAGATCTCTATGTGCAGGCCGCTGCGGGGACCAAACTGCGCATTGAGTTGCCACACATCGATGCCCTGCGCGGAACCGGCCTGGCGGTGAATAAGGCGGTGATCACCCTCCCTTTGCGCGGCGACGGAATCACGGCTTACCCTCCGCCCGATAACCTTTTCATCTTCGGCCTCAGCGATCAGGGCAATGCATTCCTTCTGGATGACCAAATCGACGGGGCGGGATTCATCGGCGGTACTTGGGACCCCGAAAACGGGAGATACCGCTTTACGGTGACGCGCTATTTGCAGCAAGTGCTCAACGGCACACGTGTATTCAACGGGTTCGAGGTCGTATCGAGCGGGGCTGCCTTTTCGGCAAACAGGGTGGTCATCAACGGACCGGAATACCCCGACCCCGTCACCCCGGAGAACAATACCAAAATGGAAGTTATTTTCACCAATTATTGAATTATGTGCGGAATAGTAGGGTATATCGGACACAAAGAGGCTTATCCCATTCTTGTGGGCGGCTTGAGAAGGCTTGAGTACAGAGGCTACGACAGCGCGGGGGTGTCCGTGCTTCATAACGGAAATATTCAAACCTTTAAGTGCAAGGGTAAAGTCTCAGGGCTGGAAGCATTGGTCTCGGGTGCCGGTGTTCCGGAGGGAACGGTCGGAATCGGACACACAAGATGGGCCACCCACGGGCCTCCGAATGATGTCAATGCCCACCCGCATACTTCCGGCGACGGACAATTGGTTATGATCCACAACGGAATTATCGAGAATTACGGCACCCTTCGAGAGGAGCTCACCGCACGCGGCCACCAATTCAACAGCGATACGGATACGGAGGTTCTCATACACCTGATCGAAGACATTCGAAGAAATGCGGACGTTTCCATTTTCGAGGCGGTCAGAATTGCGCTGAATGAGGTGGTCGGTGCCTATGCCATTGTGGTGATGGACCGGAATACCCCAAATCAGCTGATTGCGGCTAAGAAAGGGAGTCCGCTTGTCGTGGGCATCGGTCGCGAAGGGGATTATTATATCGCCAGTGACGCGACTCCGATCGTAGAATACACCAAAAATGTGGTCTATCTCGAAGAGGAAGAAATTGCTATCGTTGATGTTGAAGAGGGCTTCAAGCTGATGGATATCAAGAACAGAGAGCGTACGCCTTACGTGCAGGAGCTCGAGCTCAAGCTGGAGGCGCTTGAGAAGGGAGGCTTCGAGCATTTTATGCTGAAGGAGATTTATGAGCAGCCGCGCTCTGTGCTGGACAGCATGCGCGGACGTCTGCGCCCCGATGTGGGCCGCGTTGAGCTCGGCGGTATTCGGGATTACATCAAGCGCTTCGTACATGCCAAGCGCATCATCATTCTCGGCTGCGGAACGAGTTGGCACGCCGGACTTGTGGGAGAATATCTTTTCGAAGACCTGGCCCGGATCCCCGTAGAAGTAGAGTACGCCTCCGAATTTCGCTACCGAAACCCCGTCATCACGGAGGAAGACGTGGTGATTGCCATTTCCCAATCGGGAGAAACTGCCGACACCCTTGCAGCCATTGAATTGGCCAAATCCAAAGGGGCCACCATTATCGGAATTTGCAATGTGATCGGTTCATCGATACCGCGGGCCACGCATGCGGGCTCATACACCCACGCGGGGCCTGAAATAGGTGTGGCATCTACCAAGGCTTTTACCGCGCAGGTCACCGTTCTTACCCTGATGGCGCTTCACGTGGCGCGCGAGAAGGGCTCCATTACCGAGAGTCGTTTTCACCGCTTGCTTATCGATCTGGATGCCATACCCGATAAGGTGGAAAGGGTTCTCGAAAAAAATGAGCAAATCAAATTCATTGCGGACTACTACAAGAATGTAAGCAACGCGCTCTATCTGGGGAGGGGATACAACTTTCCCGTTGCGCTGGAAGGGGCGCTCAAGCTGAAAGAAATCTCCTACATCCATGCCGAGGGATACCCCGCCGCCGAAATGAAGCACGGTCCCATTGCACTCATTGATGAGGAAATGCCGGTATTCTTTATTGCACCGCGGGGCGGTGCTTATGAGAAAATCGTGAGCAATATTCAGGAGGTCAAAGCGCGAAAAGGAAAGATTATCGCCATCGTCACGGAAGGTGAAAAACAGGTGAAGTCCATGGCTGACCACACCATCGAAATTCCCGATACCGATGAATGCCTCATGCCACTGCTTACGGTGATACCGCTTCAGCTGCTCAGCTACCATGTTGCCGTGATGCGCGGATGCAATGTAGACCAGCCGCGAAATTTGGCCAAGTCTGTCACCGTTGAGTAAGCACTGCGCCCGAAGCGGCAGCGGCCCGGCTTTGCCCGCCGCTGCTTTCTTTCCTGCGGTCCTGTCGCGTTTTCTTCCGGCAATCGCGGCAGCGATTCTTCTTTTTTCGTGCTCCGCCCCGGGTGAAGAGCAACCCTCTCAGGGCCGGGAAAGAGCTCGGGAAATGACCGATTCACTTATGGATAAAATGGAGGCCGAGCAAAAGAATGCACTCAATCCTCCCTCGGGTGAAGAAGGTCGTGAAAATACCGACGAATAATACTTCCTCTCGGGAATCTTAGGGCAAAATCAGATAATCATCCCCGCACCGACCGTTTTATTCGTGGCCTCATCGATCATAATGAGGCTGCCCGTAATGCGGTTTCGGGAATAACGGTCTTGAAAAAGCGGTGAGGTGGTGCGGATAGAGATGCGGGCAATGTCGTTCATGTGGATGGATTTGTCGTCCTCTATTCTGTGCAGGGTGTTGATGTCCACTTTATAGCGAATATCTTTCACAATGCACCGCACATCCTTTGTGGTGTGTTTTACGGCGTACTTTCCGTTGGGGACCAATGGCTTGTCACCCATCCAGCAAACCATCAGCTCTACATCTTGCTCTGAATCCGGCTGATTGTTGGTGCGCACAATCATATCGCCGCGGCTGAGGTCATAGTCTTCTTCGAGGCAAATAGTGACACTCATCGGTGCGAAGGCTTCGGAGATTTCTCCGTCAAAGGTCTGAATCGATGAAATTTTGGTCGCAAACCCTGAGGGAAGCAGGGTAACTTCATCCCCTTTTTTGAAGACTCCTCCCGCAATTCGTCCCGCGTATCCGCGGAAGTCATGGTGCTCCGTAGTTTGGGGGCGAATCACATACTGCACGGGAAAGCGGCAGTCCACATGGTTGTGGTCTCCTGAAATGTGGATGTTCTCCAACTCGTACATCAGGGTGCTGCCCTTGTACCAGTCCATGTTTTCCGATTTGTTCACCACATTGTCCCCTTTGAGTGCGCTGATCGGAATAAAGCGAACATCAGTGACTTCCAGCTTGGAGCAAAAGGCCTCTAAATCGTCTTTAATTTCATCGAACCGGTCCTCACTGTAGTCGACCAGGTCCATTTTATTGATGCAAAATACGATGTGCGGAATCTTGAGCAGGGACGCGATAAATGAGTGGCGACACGTCTGCTCAACCATACCGTGCCGGGCATCTACGAGGATGATGGCAAGATTTGCCGTGGAGGCACCGGTCACCATATTTCTGGTGTATTGGATGTGTCCGGGGGTATCGGCAATAATGAATTTTCTTTTCGGGGTGGCGAAATACCGGTAAGCCACATCAATGGTGATGCCCTGCTCCCGCTCTGCGCGCAAACCGTCAGTGAGGAGTGCGAGGTTCACCTCTTCCTCTCCGCCCATCTTGGCGCTCGCGCGTTCGATGGCTTCCATCTGATCTGCAAATATGCTCTTGCTGTCGTAGAGCATGCGTCCGATCAGGGTAGATTTTCCGTCGTCTACGCTTCCGGCAGTCGTGAAGCGCAGCAGGTCCATATCGAGGTAGGATGATTTCTTTTTTTCGCTCATGGGGATGTTTGTTCTCGGGGTTTGGCAATCAGAAATAACCTTGTTTCTTGCGGTCTTCCATAGCAGCTTCACTGCGCTTGTCATCGGAGCGGCTTCCGCGCTCTGTGGTGCGTGTTGCCGATACTTCTTCGATGATTTTTTCGAGGGTGTCGGCAGTGCTTTCCACCGCACCGGTGCAGGTCATATCACCGATGGTACGGAAGCGCACCACTTTTTCCTCGGGAATTTCGTGGGGTTTGCGCGGGATGAAATCACACTCGGCGAGCAATGCGCCGTCGCGCTCGAATACGCGTCTTTTGTGGCTGAAGTATAGCGAAGGTATTTCGATGTTCTCTGCCAGTATGTACTGCCAAATATCCATTTCTGTCCAGTTGGAAATGGGAAAGACGCGGAAGTGCTCACCCATTTGTTTGCGTCCGTTGAAAATGTTCCAGAGTTCGGGCCGTTGGTTTTTCGGGTCCCATTGACCGAATTCGTCGCGGTGGCTGAAAAAGCGCTCTTTGGCGCGCGCCTTTTCCTCATCCCTTCTTCCGCCGCCCATGGCCGCATCGTATTTTCCCGATTCGAGTGTGTTGAGCAGTGTTACGGTCTGCAGGGCATTGCGGCTCGCATTGAATCCCTTTTCTTCAGTGACCATGCCGTTATCGATCGACTCCTGCACAGAGCCTACGTGGAGTTGTGCGCCTGTTTTTTCAATCAGGGAGTCGCGGAAGGCGATGGTTTCGGGAAAATTGTGGCCGGTGTCGACGTGGAGCAGCGGAAAGGGCACCTTGGCAGGCCAGAATGCTTTGCGGGCAAGGTGAAACATGACGATGGAATCCTTTCCGCCGGAAAAAAGCATGGCAGGATGTTCAAACTGTGCGGCAACCTCCCGAAGAACATAAATCGACTCCGATTCCAGTTCACGAAGGTGTGTCAGGCTGTAGGGCTGCATTATTTTCGTTTAATTTTTGCGTGTAAAAATCGGTACAGGTCATCTGCAGTTTGCTCCGGCGTTTTGCCTTCTGTTGTTACCGCCAACGACGGGTTATCAGGCGCCTCAAAAGGAGCGTCGAGTCCAGTGAAGTTTTTGATTTCACCGCGCCTGGCTTTCTTGTAGAGGCCTTTCACATCGCGGAATTCGCAAACTTCGAGGGGTGTATCTACGAAGACTTCGAGAAAGTGTTCCGCGCCGATGATATTTTTTGCGGAAGAGCGAATTTCTTTGGTCGGACTCACAAAACAATTGATGGTGATCACGCCGCATTCCGTGAAGAGTTTATTGACCTCTGCAATGCGGCGGATGTTTTCAGCACGGTCTTCGGCGGTGAATCCCAAATTGCGGTTTAAACCGTCCCGGACATTGTCCCCGTCGAGCAGGCGCGTGAGGAAACCCTCCGCGTGAAGACGCCGCTCGAGAATCTTCGCGATCGTTGTTTTTCCGGACCCTGAAAGCCCTGTCATCCAGACCGCATAAGCCCGCTGACCGAGCAGTGCCTCTTTGTCTTCCTTTCCGAGAACCTCATCGTGGAAGGTGAAAATATTACCGGGGCGTTCCTTCATGGTGTAAATCTTGGCAGGCAAATGTAAAAATACTTGGAATTAAGGACCTCTGTTTCCATTTTCACACCCTTTTCAGGCTTCATTTTTTTTGGGTTAATTTCGCGCCGGTGCTTGCTTTAGCGGCAGCGGTGTGGTAACTTAACGCGCTTAACGAACGTAACTGACGGAGGTTTCCCCAAACTCTCTCCTTAAATGAAGTTTAAACTGTCCAATTACGAGAAGGTAATTTACCTGGTCATTGACTTGGTAATGCTGAACTTGGCTTTTGCCGTGGGCTTCAGTATCAAGTTTCATTCCTTCGGTCACCTGCTGCGTTCGGACTACCTCATTCTTTTTCTTTTTATCAACTTTATGTGGATGCTGATTGCAAAAATCGGCGATTACAGTCTGGATAACCGCAGGAGAAAAACCATCGCCATTTACTGGGACTTTGTAAAAGCGATTTTTTTCAACTTGGTGCTCACCCTCGCGTTCATCTCTCTGATACCCGGAAAGTACAGCAAAACCTTTGTATTGAAGTACTACCTGCTCTTCTTCGTGCTCGGCGGGGTGTCGCGTATCCTCTTCAATTGGTACCTGAAGATGTACCGAAAGCGCGGATACAATTTCAGACGTATGGTCGTGGTGGGGGTAAATCCTTTCTCCATCGATTTCGTCAACGAGCTCATCCAGCACCCTGAGTACGGGTACAAGTTTTTGGGATTCTTCGGCTATGAAAATAGGGAGGAGCAAGAAAATATCCGGATACAAAAATTCGATAAGATTCACCGGTTTCTCCTCGAGTACGAAATCGATGAGGTCTACATTGCATTGCCTTCAAATCCGGATTACCACATCAAGGAACTCATCAAGTTCTGTCACTTGAATTACATCAAGGTGAATTTCCTCAATGAGTTCATTCACCTGCTCAACAGGAAAACCATTCAGGTCAACTTGGACTACAACGGTCCCACACCCATTGTGGCTGTGGCAAAGGAGCCCCTGGAAGTCACTGCCAACAAGGTTTTCAAAAGATCTTTTGACCTCATTTTCTCGATCTTTGTAATGGTCTTTATTTTCTCTTGGCTCTTTCCTATTGTGGCGCTCGCCATAAAATTGAGCTCGCCCGGGCCTATATTTTTCAAGCAGAAGAGGACGGGCTTGGACGGCCATACTTTCTACTGCTACAAGTTTCGCACGATGAAGGTGAATAAAGATGCAGACGCCAAGCAAGCCACTGCCGGCGACAGCAGGATCACACGTGTGGGCGCATTTCTGCGAAAAACGAACATCGACGAGCTGCCTCAATTTATCAATGTGCTCAAAGGTGAAATGTCCGTGGTAGGGCCGCGGCCCCACATGCTGGCCCACACCCGCCTTTACTCCAAGCTCATCTCCCCTTTCATGGTGCGGCACTGGGTGAAGCCCGGCATTACCGGACTGGCCCAAGCCAAAGGCTACCGCGGCGAGACCAAAGAGGTGCGGCAAATGTACCAACGCGTGCGCATGGACGTGTTCTACATCCAGAACTGGTCCTTTTGGTTTGACCTCAAGATCGTCCTTCTGACGATTTGGAACATGATTACCATGCAAAAAACGGGTGTGTGAGCCGTTCCTTCTTCATTCGGTCGGCTTACCCGAAATCATTCTCGACGGCTTTTGAACGGGGCCCTCAACTGCGGTCGGGACGGCCGGTTTTTTTCGCGGCATGATGAAATCGGTTATCGGGAGGGTCAGGAAAAAGTTTTTTCCCGGAAAGGGCGACAGCGACCTCGACGAGGTATACAAAGGCGGAGCTTACGCATTTCTCTACCGCGTGGGGAATATGCTGGCCGGTTACGGACTTTTTATTTTTATCTCCCGCTACGTCGGGGTTGACGCCCTCGGTGTCTTCAATATCTCGCAGGCGGTTCTCGTGATTTTGGTCATGGTGGGCTGCATCGGGTTCAATACCTCCATCGTGAGGTTTGTGGCAGAGTACAGGGTGAAAGGCTGGCTTTCACTGATCCGCAGCCTGTACGGCACTATTGTGAAATATGCCTTCGCGGTCAGCCTTGCGCTTGCAGTCGGACTTTACATGTGGGCGCCCTACCTTGCGGTAAATGAGTGGGAAGATGAGCGCCTGATTGTCCCGCTGCGCATCACTGCCGCCACCATTCCTTTTTCAGTGTTGGCTACCATAAATGTGGAGTTTATTCGGGGTCTCAAGCAGGTGCACATCAGCGAATTTTTCAGGAACCTGAGCTTTCAGGCCGTGGCCTTCATCGGTACGGCCATTGCAGTGCTGTTTACCGCCGACGAAAAAGACCCGGTACTCTATTACGGTGTCGGTGCCGTCCTTACACTCATTGCAACAGCGTATTTCATTCGCCGCTTTTTCAGAAGGGAGTCCAAGAATGAAAAGGTTTCCGAAGAAGCACCTCCCGTATTTTCTTTCAAATACCATTTTCTCATCTCTGTTCCGATGATCCTGACTTCATTTATTCAGTTGATCAACGGCAAGATTGACACAGTCATGCTCGCATCTTTCGAGACCACCTATGATGTGGGGGTATTCACCATGGCGCTGAAGGTCTCTGTGATTACCAACTTCGTGATCGGGGCTTTCAAGACCATAGCCATGCCTAAGGTATCGGAGCTCTTTTGGTCGCACAAGTACACCCAATTGAACAATGTAATGCACTACAGCACCAAGGTCATTTTCCTGTATGCCCTGCCCATTACCTTGTTGCTTTTGATCTTCCCCGAATTCATTCTCGGGCTCATCAAAGAAGACTTCATCCCGGGCGCTCGTACGCTGCAGATTTTTGCGGTTACCCAGCTTATCCACGCATCGGCGGGTATGGTGCCTGTGTTTCTCAACATGTCGGGAAATCAGGCCTTTTTTACCAAGCTGGTGGCTGTATCCGCAGTGCTCAACATAGGCCTCAATCTATTGCTTATTCCCAAGTATTCACTTGAGGGCGCGGCTTGGGCCACTTTGGCCGGCACGGCTTTTTGGATCGTCGCGGGAGCGCTGTTTATCTACAAGAAATACGGGATCAGCACCTTCTACAACCCCTTTTTCAAGAAAGCCGAAGACGCGCACGGCGCCGATTAAACCGTTACGGTGCCCGAGTGCTCCAACCAATTCTCAAGGTCCCGGCCGAGCATTGTGCCGAGCCGTTCTACATCTTCCCGATAGTAATCAACGAGGGCTTGGCGGATCTCGGGGTCCATACCTATGCCTTTTTTCAAATTGGCGGCCTTGGCTCCCTTGCGGATTTGTTCGCGCTTTTCCTTTGAAAAAAGCACACGAAAGGCCGGTCGCAGCGCACTTTTTACCGGATTCTCATGTGTGATGAATTTCTGAAGCCAGGCCCGCTTGGGTTCGCCGGAGGGGTTGAAACCTCGCTCGAGATCGATACCGGATAAAGGCGGTGCACCGATGAATGCCGTGATTTCGTTCAGGATTTTTTCAGGCGCCTGTTTGAAGTCTTCAAAAAACCAGACCCGGGTATGGGGAAAAACCTTGCGAAAAGCGCTCACCTGATCCGCGTAAAGGCCCACCGCTCTGTGGTGCCACATAAAGTCGCGTCCTTCCCGAATCCTTTCGGGTTCGGCCGCAAGGGCTCCTTGAAAATCTTTCGAATCGAAGAGGTCCTTCCTAAAGTGCATGTAAGATGAAAAGCATCGGTTGGCGGGATTGCGAAGGATTATGCATATACGGACATCCGTGCCGAGCATGTCGGCGATGAGGGGGATACTCTCTTCGTGCCGGTAGAGGTATCCCGTGCCGATTTCCCCCGTGATTTTTCCGGGACTGTTCGTGTACAGCTTGCGGTAAGCCTCCGCTTCCAAAATCAGATCGGAGGCATCCCGCTGCAAAGGGTAGGGCAGGGATAAATTGCTCAGGCTCTCCTTCATAAAATAGAAAGTCTCCTTTACCGGGACGGAAATGTCCGGATGCTCACGCAGCAGACGGTAGACAGAAGTGGTGCCGGCCTTAGCGGTGCCGACAAAGAGAAATCGGGGAAGGTTTGCTTTCATTACATATTCCGCGCGCGCGTCAGCGCGGATTGCAAACTTAACTGAATTCCCAAAACTTCCCGCACTAACCGCACGAAGGGTAACCATGGCGGGCACTTCGCGTATGAGCATTTAAGCTCCGAAAGTATTAGATTTACATCTCGAGCGAGGAGAAGGCGCATCGAGGTCTGTTCGAAGACCCCGTCTTTTCGGAATCAGAGTATGCTCCCCTATGAAAGTAAACGTGAACAGCCGATCCGTTAACCTGCCCGATATTTTGATATTCGGTGCGGCGAAAAGCGGGACCACATCCCTGGCTTTCTTTCTCAAGCAACACCCCGATGTGGTGATGCCGGTGAAAGAACCCGGCTTTTTCTCCTATTTTGACAGGCCCGTTTCCGAAATACCCTCAGGTATCAGGGAGTATCAGATCGCCGATTTCGAGGCTTACACTTCGATGTACAGCAAGGCCGGCCCGGGAAAAATGATCTGTGATGCTTCTGTATCTCAATTTAGCAACCACCGCCACACCCTGGCCAATATCGATAAACTCTACGGCGAACGTAAACGTGAGCTCAAAACCATGGTCATCCTGCGTCATCCGGTAGACCGTGCTTTCAGTCATTATCTGATGTTTTTGAAGAACGGTCTGGAGCACCTATCTTTTGAGGAGGCAATACAGCCGGAAGCGGTTCGCTCGCGCATATCGGAGCAGCTGGGGTTTGACTACCTCGGGGGCAGCATGTACGCAGAGCGTCTCGCCGCTTTCAAGGAGGTCTTTCCTGATATGAAGGTCTATTTTACGGAAGAGCTCAAAAATACCCGCGGTGTTTTGGATGATTTTCTCGAATATTGCGGATTGCGCACCGATGTGTCGATTGACACCTCGGTAAAGTTAAATCCGAGCGGAATTCCGAAAAGAAAAGGCCTGATTAAGATGCTCCACAAAAGATCTTCCCTGAAGCGGCTGATGAAAAAGTACTTACCGGACAGGCTGCAGTACAAGCTCATTGCGGCCAAATCGGGGTTGCTCGAGAAGAGCATCGAGCGCGTATCCGTCGATCCGGAACTAAAAGCGGAACTCACCCGCCTTCATTTTATCGAAGACATCCGAAATGTGGAAGCCCTGACCGGGCGAAACCTTTCACATTGGTACGCGGGAATACCTGAAAAGATATGATCACCGCGATAAAAAATACCGTCAAAACAGACAGCGCATCAGCGATTTTCGACAAGACTTTTGTGCTTTCCGTCTTTCTGTTTTTCAACTTTATGATCACCTTTCGGGTACTCCTGATCAGCCTGATTCCCGAGGCAGAGCTCATCATGGAGGCGATTTACGAGCTGATCATATTCATTTATTTGGGCTACAGGCTCGTGCACAGAGCACAGTCGGGCAATTTGAGGTTTAATTCTCTGGAAATTTATCTTGTCCTGATTTTTTTCCTGCCTTTTTTGGCCTCTTATGCGGCCATGTTGGAGTTCGGTCAACCGATCTGGTACGGGATAGGAACTTTCCGTGACTTTTATTTGATCTTCGGGGGGCTCATTGTGTACAATATGCTGCGAAACAACACGGTGAGCATTGAGCTTGTGGAGAGAATGTTTGTGCTGACCGCTTGGGCAAACGTATTGTTGTTTTACTTCATGACCCTCTTTACCAATCCGGCCCAATACCAGGACACAGGTCTTGCGGGCGCCAACACGGCCAAAGGCGGTGATGTGTACTATCGGTTTAATATGGCTTTCGTGTTTTTCGGGACCATCTATTATTTCACCAAAGCCTTTTTTCGCAAGAAGCCCCACCTCATGCTCTACGGGCTTATATTCTTTGTTTATGTGGTGTTTTTTCGTTTTGACCGCACCTCTATCGCCGTGCTCGTGGCGGCACTCGTAGCGTTGTATGCCACCGCTTTGGCGCCGAGGCGGCAAATGATCTGGCTGTTGGGGGCCATCACACCTTTGTCTGCCGTGATCATCCTTGTCTATTTCGCCAACCCCGGTATTTACTCCAAATATTACCTGATGTTTGCCGATGCTTTTTCCACCTTGGGCGGATCGCTCAATGCGGAAGGTGAGGAGTCTGTGAGGCTAAGTGAGCTGAGGATTGCTTATGAGTATATTGAAAAGAACCCTTGGATCGGCAACGGAAAGGTGAGCCCCCGCTGGGTAGAGGGCGGCTACAATTATTTTTTGGGTTACTTCTACCAATCCGATATCGGATTCGTAGGTCAAATATTCATGTACGGCTTCTTGGGTGCTGCGCTGCTCTATTTCCAGTTTGCACTTGCCATCAACTACATCTTGCGCATCAAGCACATAAAGCGTAATGTGTTTTTGGTGACGCTGAAATTTTTCTTGCTTGCACTTGCCTTGGATACCATTACGACGGGCTACCTGACCATTTATGCGGCACAGTCTATGACCCCGCTTATACTCATTTATTTTTTCTACCAGAAAGACAGGATTCTCCAAGTCAAAATCCAAGCTGAAAACGCTGCCGTCGAGAAAAGAAAATCCCACCTCACCCACCGCAATGCGGGAATCACGTCGGCACCCTCAGCGCAATGATCTTATGGGCAGCTTGAAGCCATCTGTTGACAATTTTGAAAAAGGACCGAACTTTTTCGTGATCGGCGTAGTGAAGGGGGGCACCACTTCCCTGTACCACTATTTGGCTCAGCACCCGCAGGTGTACTTGCCGCCCGTAAAGGAAACGAATCACTTCGCCGCTGCAGATATTCGCGAGGAGGATTTCCTGCCCGAGTATGCCACAGATGTGCGCATTGATTTGGATGCCTATATCAAGCGCGGAATGCCCGAGCAGGTGCACATCGCACATGTGAACAGGGCAGACCATTACGCTGCTCTTTTTTCCCGTGTAAACGGCGAAAAGGCTGTGGGCGAAATCAGCAATTCCTACATGGTCTGTCCGTCGGCGGCCGCCGCGATACATACGTTCAATCCTGAGGCCAAGGCCATAGCGGTCTTGAGAAACCCGGTGTCCAGAGCGTGGTCGCAATATTTGATGA
Organism: Cryomorphaceae bacterium; assembly: GCA_003565555.1. Lineage (GTDB taxonomy): Bacteria > Bacteroidota > Bacteroidia > Flavobacteriales_D > Cryomorphaceae > T3Sed10-241. The sequence goes on from PXBH01000086.1 coordinate 42,095, forward strand.
ACCTCAGGGAGGCCAAAACCCGAAGTCCGCACTTTGTCGATGAAGTGTTCTCCGATGCCGAGGCGGCCGTGACGGGATGGGGAGCCAATCATCAATACCTCGAACTGGGCAATTACGCCGAGCAGTTAAAGCGTTTCATTGATCTCTTCGGCCGCGACCGGGTAAAAGCGGTATTCTTTGAGGAGTACAAGGCCGCGCCCCAAAAAACCATGGCTGAACTCTGTAGCTTTTTGGAAATCGATCCGGATTTCGCTTTTGACTTCAGCACTGAGAGCAATAAGGCCAGCCTGCCGAGAAATGCGGCACTCAACAGCCTTCTTGTGAAGTCAGGCGCTGTAAAGTTTGCAAAGGGGATGACACCGAAAAGGCTTCGATCCAAGCTGGCGGGAGTGCTGTACAGCGACAAGAACATTCCCGAAATAAGCCCCGAGCACCGAAAAGTACTGCGTGATTTTTACGCCGATGAGGTAGCAGCCCTGTCGCGATTGTTGAAGACCGATAAACCGTACACCCTTTGGAAAGACTTCAAGTGAAAGCAGAAGAAGTTCAGGACGCCGGGCGCGGCACTGCACCCGTGATCTTCATTACAGGCAATTCCAGAAGCGGAACTACCCTTATGATGCGCGTCATGAACAACCATGAGGAAGTACATGCCATCAACGAGCCCCACTTTTTTGAGAAACTCTGGTCACCCGCCGATGCCGGGAAGGTGATCACTGAGGCGGAGGCTGTGCAACTTGCTGAAAAGCTTTTTACCGGACAGCGTGACGGCTTTTTTGAGCGCCCCGAGGTGCACGGTCACAAGTATGCGGAAGAAATCCGCCGCTTGCTCGGCACTCCTTACCGCCCCTTGTCGCGTATGGCGCTTTACAAGGCATTTATGCAGTATGAAGCCCTGGTCAACGGGAAAACACGCCCCTGTGAAAAGACGCCGCAAAATGTATTTTACATCGGCGAAATCCTCACCCATTTTCCCGAAGCGCGTGTGATCAACATGCTGCGCGATCCGCGCGGGGTCTTGCTTTCGCAAAAAAAGAAGTGGAAACGCCGCTCCCTCGGTGCGAATTTCATCACGCCTCGGGAGGTACTGAGGCTTCGGGTGAATTACCACCCACTCACTATGAGCAAGCTTTGGAATGCTTCCTACCGCGCCGCGGAACAATATGCAGACCATCCGCGGGTGATGACGGTGAAATTTGAAAACATGCTTCGGGATCCCGAGGAAGAACTGCGGAGAATATGTGCCTTCATCGGGCTGCCTTACATGCAGTGCATGCTCGATGTACCCCATGCGGGATCCTCTACGGAAGCCGACGACCGCAGCAAGAAAGGCATCAAATCGGGGAGGGCGGAAAAAACCTGGACTGAACGCGGATTGAACCTTACCGAGATTCACTTGTGCCAGAAAATTTGCGGAGAATGCATGCGGAGCGCCGGGTATGAATTGCTCCCTGTAAAACCCGACCCCATCAAGTTGGCCTATTACTTGGCGGCCTTTCCCGTAAAGCTCGGATTGGCACTCCTGTTTAACCTCAACAGAATGCGCAGCGTAGGCGACACCCTCAAACGCCGCTTAAAACCGTGAAAATGAGGCGGGTCGAAATGTTCGGATTGAATTTTTGCGCTGCGGAATCTTTGCAAGCCGTGCTCGCTGATGTATGGAACACCGATGTAGGCGATATTTCGGGGCTTCCGCTCATGATTACGCCGAATGTAGACCAAATCGTAAAACTGTCTAAGCCGGAGCACGCGGATCTGGCCCGAGCCCTCGGCGAAGCGCACTGGATCTTGCCCGACGGGCAGCCTCTGGTCGCCGTGAGCAAGCTCAAAGGCGGCCGATATCGCATGCCTGCAAGGCTTCCCGGCAGCGATTTTTTCCCCATGATCTGGAAGCAAATTTGCCGTTCGGACAAGGCGGCGGCCTTCGTACTTCCGAGCGCAGCACTCGGCGAGGCTTTCGAGGGCGAACATGACCGCGTATTCTGGCACGCCCCGCCCTATTTCAGCGCTGATGACAAGGCTGAGGCGGAGAAGACCATACTTGCCGCCGCGGAAATTTGCAAGAGCAAAAAACCGGAATTCTTATTCCTGGGGCTCGGCTTTCCTAAGCAGGAGATCATAGCACTCGGCGTCTTGGATCGTTTGAAAGCAGAAGGCTTGCCCCTGCCGAAGACTTTTCTGCTCGGCGCCTCGTTCGAATTTTATTTCGGAATGAAAAAGCGTGCGCCGAAGATCTGGCAAAAGCTGGGTCTGGAATTTCTTCACCGCTTTCTCTCTGAGCCCAAGCGCATGTTCCGGCGGTATTTTGTAGATGACTTGGCTTTCCTGCCCATTGCAGGTCGGGAACTTTTTTCGAAAAGACGTTAAGCGGTAAAATTAAGTTCGGAGGCTCAGCTCAGCAACTGATTCAAGTCTCGGTCATGGGCTTCGAGCAGTGCCGCCCATGAATACTTGCGCGCTGTACTTCGCGCGGCTTTTTGCATGCTTTCCCACTTGGCCCGGTCCGTGAGCAGGGCGAGGATATGATCGACCTGTTCACCTGCGTCCGCGGTGCAATAGAGCTCTCTGCCCGATGTGATGTCCAGTCCCTCCGTGCCGATCGGTGTGGTTACCACCGGAATGCCCCGGTAAAGCGCATTGAGCAGCTTGACTTTAATGCCGCTGCCGAAACGCAGAGGAATAACGAATACGCGCCCCTTTCGGTGGTAGGGTTCGAGGTCTCGGATGAAGCCCGTCAATGTGATGTTATGCCCGTCTGCCGCGGCCTTCACGATGCGTTCGTCAGGATTTTTACCGATGATGTAGAAACGGGTTTCGGGTTCGCGCCTCAATACTTCCGGCCATACCTCCTTTAGGAACCACAGAATTCCGTCCACATTCGCTTCCCAAGTGAGTGTGCCGATGAAAATGAGGGCTTTCTCCGTTTCGGAAAATTCGGTATCGGGGAGCTCAAGCATTTCATCTTCGCCCAGATGGTAGGTCACTTTCATTTTCTCCTCCGGTACACCGATCTTTTTCAGCTCGAGGATATCGTTCGGTGCGGCCAGTACAAGATCTGCGTGCTCGGCGTATTTGCGTTCCGTGCGTTTGATCCGAGCAGCCTCGGCGCGCAGCACTGTTTTTTTAAGCGGATTAGATTCAATTTCAGCGAGTCTTTCCCACATCACATACTCCGCGTTGTGCTCGTGCAAGACTACCTTGGCCCGCGTTTTGCGCGGTACAAACTGTCCCGTTTCGTAGTGGTCAACGAAGATGAGGTCTGCACGCTGCGCAACCTCTTCTGCTTTCTTTTTCAGCCGTGCGTCGAAATTGCGGTATATGTTGAGCGTACCGGAAACGAGATAACTGCGCACGAGGTTGAGCGGCGTTCTCGGACGCTCCACAGGCACTGCGAATACCTCTACATCGGGAAGAGCGTCTTTAAAGGCAGACAAATGGTCTGCGTCATCGTTTTTCAGCGGGCATACCAGATGTACATCGTGCTTTTTCGCAAAATGGTTGATTAGCCTCCAAGACTTAATCACCCCCCCGCTCACGGGCGGGTAGGGCAATTGCGTCGTGAGAAAAAGGATACGCATTTCGTATCAGACCCTCGTAAACAGTCTGCGGATACTTCCGAAAAGGCCCCAGGGCTTGTTTACCGTGTACTTCGGTCGGCGCTTGAAGAGGCTCAAGCTTTCTTCATCGTCGAAGGTATCGGTCACTACGAAGAGGGGATCGGAGAGAATACCTTCCAGAACTTGGTCCCTGAGGTGGCTCATTTCACCGTAGCCGGTTACGTTTCTGCGCAGCACGACGATGCTCGCATCTGCTGCATTGAGCAGGTAGAGCGCGGCGCTGAGGTTGCCGTAAGGAGAGGTATCGACGATCACCTTATCGTACTCCGCTTTGGCTTTTTCCAAGAGTTCCGCAGCCGCTTTAATTTCGCGGTCGGTGAGATCCGTGCGCTTTCCGAATTCTGCGACGTGGAGATTGTCGGTTCCGGAAGGCATGCAGGCCTCCTCCAAGCTGATTTTGCCTTCGAGCACATCAAACATCGTCTCGGGCTGACCGAGCTTGAAGTTCTTCTTTGCCGAGGGGTTCTTGAAATTCGCATCGACAATCAAGGTTTTGTAACCCATTTGGGCATAACGAACACCGAGCATTGATGCCATAAAGGTCTTCCCGTTTTTGGAGGAAGGAGCCCCGAGGGCGATCATTCCCGAATCGGGACGGTGACGCTGCAGGCTGTACTGCACGTTGGAAAGATTTTGCGCAAGCGTGGATTGCGGGTAAGCCATCAACTCAGTAGGCTTGGTAATATTGGTGTGGAATACCTCCCCGAGCACCAAGGCTCCGGGCAGGTGGCGCCGCACATCTGTGAGGTTGTCGAGTTTCGTATTAAACACCCACTTGATGAAGAGATAAATAAACCCGAACAGCAGTCCGAATATGATCGCTGCGATGATGGTAATCGGCAGGAAGGGCAGCTTCGGGTCTACTGTGGTCAGGAAAGGGGGCTCGATGATGGAAAAATCCGGAGTAGTGGATACCAAAAGCATTTGGGCTTCTGATTTTTTCTCCATCAGGGTGATATAGAGTTTTTCATTCACCCGGAAGAACCGCTCCATTTCCATAAGTTCGCGGTGGGCCCTGGGCAGCTCACTGGCTTCCTCCTGCATTTGGCGAATCCGCGAATCCAAGTTTTCGATCATCATTTTATTGCTCGACTTGAATCCGGAGATGGAGCGCATGATGGTGGCTCGGTTAGACTCGATTTTTCCCTGCAGCTGCTTGTAGATGGGGTTGTCTCTCGTTCCCATGGCCTCTATATTTCTCATCTCTTGCTGAGCCGTAACGAGATCGTCGGTGAGGCGGATGATCAGCTCATCTTTGATGCCGAATGCCTGAGGCGAGATCAATGATTCGTAATCATCGGATTCTTTCAGGAATTCTTCCAGGTAGTTGTAGTACCGGTCTTTCACCATGTGGTTTACCTTCTTGTTCTCGAGGTTCACTGACTGCTCCAAAAGCAGGGTTCCCTCGCGGTTCAGGCTGGTGATGGACCGTTCTGTTTTGTATTCTTCAATCTGTGCGCCGCTTGTGGTGAGCCGCTGCTCGGTTTCCGCTATTTCTTGCTCGAGAAATTCAATGGCATGCCGCAGCGGACGAGTTTTGTTCTCAATGTGATTGGCGATGAATGTTTTGCCGAGAACGTCCAAAAACTCGAGCTGACGCGCGGGAGATCCGCCGGCAAGGTACAGCCCGAACACGGTGGATTCCAATTCTTCCTGCTCTACTTCCATGGAGTTGATGATGTCCAAGGTCGCGGCATTGGCATCGCGAATGATAAAACCGAATTTGGAATCGAAGATATCGTGCCTTTTGGTGATCATCGGATTCGCGGCGGTGTCGGCAGGGAGAATGCGGAATTTGGTCTGATCGAAGCGAATCCACTCGCCGAAATTGAATGTGCCGGTGATTTCGTAGTCATTATCAGATACGGGATATTTGCCTTTTACTTCCAGGCTGTAGGTATTGAAGTCGTCAAAGCTCACCTTGAAAAGCTCGCTGTAAGGAGTTTCATAGTCTTTAAATGACATATAACTCGAGTCGAGCTCGACGATAAAAGGCGCCGTCTTGTGCAGCTCAGTGTTGAAAAGACCGCGCTTGTAGTAGGTGATCAGCCCGACATTTTCAACGGATTTCCTCAGCAAGGGATAACTCCGCAGCACAACCTTTTGATTGTTGTAAAAGTAATCGTCTGTCTTGACCAGAGATTGCATCATAGACATGATCGTTCCGGGGTCGTCCGGCCCTTTCGGTTTATTGATCATGATGGAGGTTTTGGCCTCATAACGGGGCGGGAAGCTGAGCTGGAACACGGCTCCGATGACAATCCATCCGGCCAACATCAGCATCACAACGGGCCATCCGCGCTTGAAGCGGTTGATGACTCCCCTGAAGTCTACTTCCTCCCGGCGCAATATTTCTTTTTCGTTAATCATGATCAGTCTGCAATTAAGATGTAAATGGTAATCGCCGAAAGCAGTAAGCCGATGGCATTAAACACGTTGTTGACATCGCGCGTGGCGTATTTCTTACGCTTTTGCGGTTTCACCAAAAGCACGTCATTCGGCTGCAGGAAGAAATTCGGATTGTCCAAAAGGTTTTGGTCGGTCAGGTCCACGGAGTACAAGTGGTTTTTGCCGTCCCTGTTTCTGATGATCTTTACCTCCTCTCGGCTGGCGAAGTCTGTGGCATCATTTGCCAGACCCATGGCTTCAAAGATGTTGAGCTTGTGGTTGTACACGGGATATCGCCCCGGCCTGTTTACCTCACCGAGCACGGTGACGAAATAGTTCAGCAGAAATACTTTGATGGCCGGTTCGGAGAAAACCCTGCTCGCGGCCCGATCTATAGCAAGATGGGCATCGAATATGGTCAGTCCTCCCACAGGCACCGTGCCGATGGTCGGGAGGTCCACGGTGCCGTCTTCGGCCACGGTGAATCCCGCCAGAATGGGCAGCATTTGGACGATCCGCGTGTCGTTCATAAAATTCTCGTCCAAGCGGCCGAGGGATTGCGACAATTGAGGATGATCGGATTTGACGTAAAGTACATCTCCGGCCTCGATCTTATAGTCTTCTTGAAGCGCGGAAAAAACTGTGTCCGCCAAGTAGTTGTGCGGCTTCTTTTGGTCGTAATCCTGCACATATACGATCCGCTTGTTTGAAATACAAGAGGCCATCAATGCGCCGACCGCGATGACGAAGAAAAATTTTGAGAAAGTTTTCATTTAAGGGGATAGGTTTTGTCAACTTGGAGCGAATTTAAAAATAGGTACGGGATTCACACGATGTGCCCGCACATTCATTCGCTCGTACTTATTCGTATCAATCCTGTTTTTTGTTTCATTCGGAGCGTATGCGCCCGATGACGTAACTTCGTACTTACATCTAATCAGCAAATTGGGCCCGAAAATTCAGCGCAAACATACTCTGTTTTTTCGAACATGTAAAGGATTGGTTTTCGGAAATTTTTTCTCACCCGAACCCGATGAAATCCTTGCGGATAACTGACATGACGTCGTTTCTTGCCGCCGGGCAGTAAAAAAATGCCGCTCGGCGCCCGCTGTGCATCGTATTTCTTACACGTTGTTTATCTTGCGCCCGGCTAATAACGGGTCAAACACATAAAATCCATGAAGAACCTTTTGAACATTGCCGTGAATGCTGCCCTTGAGGGTGGTGCGGAAATTCTCGAAGTTTATAACTCTGATTTTGCCGTTGAGACCAAGGACGATAAGTCGCCCCTGACCCTTGCTGATAAGCGTGCCCACGAAAAGATTTGTGCACATTTGGAAGCTACCGAGATCCCCGTACTGAGCGAAGAGGGAAGTGCTGTTCCTTACGAAGAGCGCAGCACTTGGAAGCGGTTTTGGATGGTTGACCCGCTCGACGGCACCAAGGAATTTGTAAAGCGCAACGGAGAGTTTACCGTTAATATCGCTTTGATCGAGGACGGTCATCCCGTGGCCGGTGTCATCTATGTTCCCGTGAAGAAAGACCTCTATGCGGGTATCGTCGGTGACGGTGCATTTAAAGCAACAGATGTAGCACCGAACGCTGCAGCAGATTACGAAGGTTTGAAACGTACGGCACAGGCCATCCCTTTTCCGAAAAACGGGAAGCCCTTTACCGCCGTCGGGAGTCGGTCACACATGTCGGAAGAAACCCAAGCTTTCTTTGCCGAGCTCCGCGAAAAGCACGGAACCGTGGAAGTTGTATCGATGGGAAGTTCGCTGAAAATTTGCCTTGTGGCGGAGGGAGTGGCCGATATTTATCCCCGCTTTGCACCCACGATGGAGTGGGACACAGCTGCGGGCCACGCCATAGCACGTGCCGCGGGAAAAGAAATAACGGACCGCAAAACGGGTAAGCCGATGCGGTACAACAAAGAAAATCTGCTCAACAATTGGTTCGTGGTTCAGTGAGTACGGCGCGTTAAGAACACTTACCTCACTTCTGCCGTGGATCTTCCCGAATTTTCTTCCGAGATCTTATTCATAGCAACGCGGAGCACATTGTCATCTGCTTTCATCACGGCATAAAAGCCGTCGTTTCCCCAGATATTTCTCGCCACGTAAGCTTTGATACGGGTTTTGAGCACATCCGCAGACCGCTTGATGCCTGATGAGTCGGGATTTACACCTTTGCTTTCAGCGTACGAGATAAAGTTTCGGAAGAGATTTTCGTCTACGGTAAATCGGTCGTCGAAATCGTAGAAGGATCGATAATTTCCCAGATTTTCGCGCTGCTTGTCTGCATAATCAAAACCGAATTGATTGACCAAGCCTCTGTAGCTCACAATGCTAAGGTATTCAGATGCACCCACCGTGTCGAGTCCCACAAAAATATCCGGCGTAATCCCCCCTCCGCCGTACACTGTTTTACCGCCGGGTGTGGTGTATATCAGCGAATCGTGCACAGGGATGCTGTCGGCATACTCCATTTCGCCCGCGTGAAAGCGTTCTTCATAATCGCGGGCATAGTCTACGTCTTTTCCGTAGGGCCGTTGAATACTGCGTCCGGTAGGTGTGTAATATCGGGCTACCGTGAGGCGCAGAGCAGAATTGTCGCGCAGGTTGAGGTGCTCCTGCACAAGGCCTTTTCCGAAGCTGCGCCGTCCGATGATGCTTCCGCGGTCGTTGTCCTGAATGGCTCCCGCCAAAATTTCCGAAGCGGAGGCAGAGCCTTGATTGATCAGCACGGTAACGGGCATGTCAGAGAATCTGCCGCGTTTGCGGGCATGGTATGACCTCCGGGGGCTCGATTTGCCTTCCGTGTATACAATGAGTTGTCCTTTTTGCAAAAACTCTTCCGCCACCTTGACCGCTGCATCGAGGTACCCTCCGCCGTTTCCGCGCAGATCGATGATGAGGTGCTCCATGCCTTCCCTCTGCAGTGCTTCGGCGTGAGAAATGAACTCGTCGTAGGTGGTGCGTGCGAAGCGGCTGACTTTAATAAATCCCGTTTGATCATCCAGCATTTGTCCCGTTGCCACGCTGTTGAGCGGAATGGTACCGCGGGTGATTTCAAAGGGTATGGTCTCTGCGCCGCGCAGTATATCCACCTTCACCACGGTTTTGCCGGGGCCTTTGAGTCGCTTGATGACACCGTCGTTGCTGATGCCTGTACCCGCGACATTTTCACCGTCCACGGCAATGATTTTATCCCCGGCAGTAATGCCGAGCTGCTCACTCGGACCGCCCTCAATGGCGGCGACTACCCGCACGGTGTCGTCTTGAATCAAAAACTCCACCCCGATGCCCTCAAAGTTACCCTCAAGGGGCTCGGTATACTCCGCCAGTTCTTCCGCACTGATGTAGTAAGAGTGGGGGTCAAGGTCTTCCAAAATTGCTGCGATGGCCTTGTCGATCAAAGCATTCTTGGTAACGGAATCCACGTACTGATTCTCGATGTAGCTGATGATCTGCGTGATCTTATCGGCACGGCTGTCACCTTTTCGGGAAATGATGACGGACTGCCCCGAACTGTCGGTGAAGTAAGTCCCGATATAAATACCCGTAACCAGCATAATTGCCAGAAAAATCGGATAATAGATGAGGATTTTATTCGTGTTGTGGTTCTGATTCATATGTTCCCGTGGGAATGTGTTCTATCTTAATTCCTGCGTCCTTCAACAGCTGAAGGCCGGCCCCGTCTTTGTACAGCTCAGCAAATACAACCCTCCGGATGCCTACCTGCAGGATCATTTTGCTGCAATCTTTACAGGGTGACATGGTAAGGTATAACGTCGAGTCTTGAGCATTGTTGGTGCTTCGGGCTACTTTTGATATGGCATTGGCCTCTGCGTGCAGCACGTACCACAATGTGGCACCGTCGCCTCCTTCGCAATCATTGTCAAAGCCCGAAGGCGTCCCGTTGTAACCGTCAGAAATAATCATGCCGTTTTTCACGATAATCGCCCCTACCTTTCGGCGGGTGCAGTGAGAAAGCTTGCTCCACTCTCGGGCCATCCGTAGGTAAGCCAAGTCATAGCGACGCTGCTTTTCGGGGTCGTCATACGTCAATTTTCCGTCGGCAATCATAAGTCTTGCGATAAAGTACGTAAAGTTAATACGAACAGTTGGGATGCCGATGCCGTGCACTACGTTAAAGATTACCAAAGCACAGTAAGGGTGGGCGGGTTTAGCGGAAAATCTTTTTTGCGGTATTCACGCGTTTATTTACTTTTGCAAGCCTTTTGCCCGGGTGGCGGAATTGGTAGACGCGTCGGATTCAAAATCCGATTCTCGCAAGGGAGTGTGGGTTCGATTCCCACCCCGGGTACACAAAACAGAAGCTCCGTTCGCGGAGCTTTTGTGTTTTCAGCAAAAGTGGCGGCGCACGGCCCCTTGTTTCGTCGTTTTGACTTCCGGCACCTGAGAGGATTTTTGCAGGGTTTTTTTGCCCGCTTTTCGGACTTGGTTCTCAGCATTCGGTTCGCTACCTTTGCGGCCCTTTTAATCAACCACGAAATGAGCAGTTCCGTAAAGGTTTTTGCCGGGCAGGCATCAGAAGACATCGGCAGCAGAATTGCCGCGGCATACGGACAGAAGCTCGGAAGCCTTAAAAGAAACAGGTTCAGCGACGGTGAATTCTCCATTTCTTTTGAAGAAAGCATTCGCGGCAATTTCGTTTTTATTGTACAGTCCACCATGCCGCCTACGGACAATCTCATGGAGCTGCTCCTGATGATTGATGCCGCCAAGCGCGCATCCGCTTACAAGATTGTCGCGGTCATGCCTTATTTCGGTTTTGCCCGTCAAGACCGCAAGGATAAACCCCGCGTAGCCATTGGTGCCAAGCTCGTTGCCAACCTGCTCACGGCTGCGGGTGTAGACAGGGTCATGACGATGGACCTCCATGCCGACCAGATTCAGGGCTTTTTCGAAGTGCCGGTAGACCATCTCTTCGCCTCCTCTATTTTCCTGCCTTTTTTGGAAGGCTTGGATACGGAAAACCTGATCATGGCCGCCCCGGATACGGGCGGTACGAAAAGGGCAAACGCCTACGCCAAGCACCTTAACGTGGATCTCGCGATCTGCTACAAGCAGCGAAAGGTGGCCAATCAAATCGAAAATATGACCGTGATCGGCGATGTGGAAGGAAAAGATGTGATGCTGGTAGATGACATTATTGACACAGCGGGCACCCTGACCACGGCGTCAGATATGATGATGGAAAAAGGTGCAAAAAGCGTGCGCGCCATGTGTACCCACGCCGTACTCTCCGGACCGGCATACGAGCGACTCGAAAAAAGCGCCATCAAAGAACTCATTGTTACCGACACGATTCCGCTCAAGAAGAAGAGCGACAAAATTAAAGTTTTAAGCACTGCGGATCTGTTCGCTGATGTTATTCACAGTGCCATCAATCACCAAAGCATCAGCAAGTATTTTATCATTTCTTAATTCACAACACAATGAAAACAGTATCATTGAGCGGTTCTCCGAGAGAGAACGTAGGGAAAAAAGATGCTGCTCATTTGCGTGCCGAAGGGCGCGTTCCCGCCGTAGTCTACGGCGGAGATGAACAGATCCACTTCTCCCTTGACATCATCGAATTTTCTAAATACGTCTATACGCCTGACGTGTTTAAATTCGAATTGGAAATCGGCGGAAAGCAGGTGGAGGCCACCTTGAAAGACCTCCAGTTTGACCCGGTTTCGGACCGGATCATTCACGCGGACTTCCTCCAGTTGATCGAAGGAAAACCCATTAAAATGGAGCTCCCCGTGCGCATCACGGGAAGTGCCATCGGTGTGCGCAACGGGGGCCGATTGGCCGTCCTTTTCCGGAGGATTAAAATTGCGGGACTTCCCAAGGACTTCCCGGATTACGCAGAGCTCGACATTACCAAGCTCCGTATAGGCCACGCATTGCGCGTCAAAGACATCACCATTCCCGGTGTGACCATTCTCCACAATCCCGACTCAGTCGTGGTAGCCGTGAAACGTGCCCGCGGAGCCATGGAGGACGAAGAGGAAGACGAAGAAGGCGAAGGCGGCGAAGGCGGTGAAGGTGCCGAAGAGACCGCTGCCGAAGCCGACAAAGCGGAATAAATACCATCCCTTACCGAACAATGAAATACCTCATTGCAGGATTGGGAAATATCGGCGCGGAATACGCCGATACACGCCACAACATAGGATTCAAAGTAGCGGACGCCCTCTCGGGGGCGTCCGATGCTTTGTACACCGCCGAAAGGTACGGCGACATCAGTCGCATGAAATTTCGCGGCCGCACGCTCATCGTGCTCAAGCCGAATACCTATATGAACCTCAGTGGAAAAGCCGTACGGTACTGGCTGCAGCAGGAGAAAGTGCCTCTTGAAAACCTCTTGGTAATCACCGATGACACAGCCCTGCCTTTCGGAAAGCAGCGGCTGCGGACCAAAGGCAGCGACGGGGGCCACAACGGCCTCAAGAGCATCACCGAACTGCTGGGCACACAAGCCTACGCCAGGCTGCGCATTGGTATCGGTAATGATTTCGGTCCGGGACAGCTGGTGCAGTATGTGCTCGGGCGATGGCTTCCCGAAGAGGAGGACGCCCTCTCGGAACGACTGGACATCGCCGTAAAAACCGTGCACTCCTTCGTGACGGCCGGCCCCGCGCTCACCATGACGCGGTTCAACAACAGATAGGGGTTTTACAACGCCTTTTCGGCAATCTTCAGCAGGGTTTTCATGCTCACCTTCTCCCCGATAATTTCCGGAAGTGCATCCGCAGAGACGCGCTCCTGACGCATGCTGTCGCGCTCGCGCAGGGTCACGGTTCCGTCTTCGAGCCCTTCGTGGTCTACCGTGATACAAAAAGGAGTACCGATGGCGTCCTGCCGGCGATAGCGCTTTCCGATGCTGTCTTTTTCATCGTACTGACAGTTGAAATCGTATTTCAGCCGGTCCATAATTTGGCGCGCGGCTTCCGGCAGGCCGTCTTTTTTCACCAGGGGAAGTACAGCAGCTTTTATCGGAGCCACAGCCGGCGGAATTCTCAGTACGGTTCGCGATGAGCCGTCGCCGAGATCCTCTTCCGTGTAGGCCGCGGTCAGCACGGCGAGAAAAAGCCGGTCCAATCCGATGGAAGTTTCCACCACGTAAGGCACATAGCTTTCTCCCGCTTCGGGATCGAAGTACTGCAGCTTCTTTCCGCTGTGCTTTTCGTGCCCTTTCAGGTCAAAATCGGTGCGGGAGTGGATGCCCTCCAATTCTTTGAAGCCCATGGGGAAGTCGAACTCGATATCCGCGGCTGCGTTGGCATAGTGGGCCAACTTTACGTGGTCGTGGAAGCGGTAATTCTCATCGCCGAGGCCGAGCGCACGGTGCCACTTTATCCGCGCCGCTTTCCAGGCTTCGTAGTGGTCGAGTTCCGTACCCGGTTTTACGAAGTACTGCATCTCCATTTGCTCGAATTCGCGCATGCGGAATATGAACTGCCGCGCGATGATCTCATTGCGAAAAGCCTTGCCGATCTGGGCAATGCCGAACGGCAGCTTCATCCGGGCGCTCTTCTGCACATTGAGGAAGTTCACAAAGATGCCCTGCGCCGTTTCCGGGCGAAGGTATATCTTGCTCGCATCGCCGGCTACTGAGCCCAGTTCAGTGCTAAACATCAGATTGAACTGACGCACGTCGGTCCAGTTTTTCGACCCGGTTTCGGGGTCGGCGATGCCGAGCTCCTCGATCAGGGCCTTCACCGCGCCGAGGTCTTCGGCGTCCATGGCTGCCTTGTATTTTGCCCCTATTTCATCCGCCTTGGCCTTGTTGCGCAATACATTGGGGTTGGTGGCCAAAAACTGCTCCTCGTCAAAGTTCTCGCCGAAGCGCTTCCTTCCTTTCGCTACCTCCTTGGCGATCTTCACATTGTACTTCTCCTGATGCTCTTCGATGAGTACATCGGCCCGGTAGCGGCGCTTGCTGTCCTTGTTGTCAATGAGAGGATCGTTGAAGGCATCCACGTGGCCCGAGGCCTTCCAGGTAGTGGGGTGCATAAAGATGGCGGCATCAATGCCTACGATGTTCTCGTGCATCTTTACCATGGCCTCCCACCAGTAGGTTTTGAGGTTGTTCTTGAGCTCGGCACCGTAAGGACCGTAGTCGTAAGTAGCGCTCAGGCCGTCGTATATTTCGCTCGACGGAAACACAAAGCCGTATTCTTTGGCGTGTCCCGTGATTTTCTTCAGGAGGTCTTCTTTTGCAATCATGGCCGCAAAAGTAATGGATTTGAGGTTGCGGCGCTTTACTTTCCCATACGGGCTTCGTTGTCGCCGGAAAATCAAAAGGCCCGCAGAGCTCCTTCTTATTGCCGACCGCGGGGGAAGCCCCGTCCGTCCGCAAAGAATGGCGCGGCACCGCATTCTTGGCTACCTTTGCAGCAATGATACAAATAGATTACGTGCTGGTATCGGACGACCTTTTCTCCGAGCGCTTCCTGTGCGACCTTGCCGCCTGCAAGGGTGCCTGCTGCGTGGAAGGGGAGAGCGGCGCCCCCCTCGAGGTCGATGAGATCGGAATCCTCGAAGACAACCTTGAGGAAATACGCCCCTTCATGCGGCCCGAAGGCATTGAGGCGGTGGAGAAAAACGGGGTTTTCACCGTAGATGATGACGGGGACTTCGTAACCCCCCTCGTAGACGGACGGGAGTGCGCATTCGTGCATTTCGACAAGGCCGGTATAGCCAAATGCGCCGTCGAAACCGCTTACAGGGCAGGGAAAACGGATTTTCTCAAACCGATATCCTGCCACCTGTATCCGATTCGCATCACTGAGCTGAAAGATTTTAGCGCGCTCAACTACCACCACTGGCCCATTTGCGATCCGGCCCGCAGTTGCGGCGCCAAGGTCGACCTCAAGGTCTTTAAATTTCTCCGCGAACCGCTGATCCGAAAATTCGGCGAAGATTTTTTCGCACAATTGGAGGCCGCCGATGCCCACCTCTCAAAACAGGATGCGACAGAAGGCTGACCTACAAGAGGGATTAACCTGCAAGTGATTTTGTCTTAACTTTTACACATTGCGGTTTTTTGCATGCAAAGCTCAGCAAATCAGGGGGCGGGATGAATGTTTTCCGGCCGATTCCCGCTCTTTCAGATAAAATCGTGCCGGTTTTCGGCGGGAAAAGGCGACTTATCTTCAACCGACCCGGGGACGAAAACAGCCGGAGGTAGCGCTGTGGTTGGGCTGCCGATTGCCGGCTTTTTTCGGTGTTGAAAACTTCGGTCGAATGTGAAAAGAATAGATTTGAATGCCCCCGCTTTTTTGTCAAAATTTGTGTCCGACCGACAGAGAAAGCAAGGTGCAGTTTCGATGACGACCTCGGAGCGCTTCTTTTCGTAAGAGGCATATCAGCAAAGAACTACAGTTTAATTTTTAACCCACGAAGGATAAAGACCGCATTTATCATGGCAGAAGTAACCCCCAAAAACTCGGAAGCAAACCTCGAAGAAATCATGCCCGAAAACACTACCGTCACAGAGCCCATTCTGGCCGAAAACAAGGAGCGATTCGTGCTCTTCCCCATCAAGCACGATGACATTTGGAAATACTACAAACTATCAGAAGCCAGCTTCTGGACCGCGGAGGAAATCGACCTCCATGCCGACCTGGTGGATTGGAACGAAAAGCTCAACGACAACGAGCGCCACTTTATTAAGCATGTGCTCGCCTTCTTCGCCGCCAGCGACGGGATCGTAAACGAAAACCTCGCTGAGAACTTTCTCGCAGAGGTGCAGTACACCGAGGCCAAGTTTTTCTACGGCTTTCAGGTGATGATGGAGAACATCCATTCGGAAACCTACTCCCTGCTCATCGACACCTACATTAAAGATGACAACGAGAAGAACATGCTTTTCAATGCCATCGAGACCTTGGATTGCGTGAAGAAGAAGGCGGACTGGGCCCTGAACTGGATCGACAACGGGAGCTTTGCCGAAAGACTGGTTGCCTTTGCCGCTGTCGAGGGAATATTCTTTTCCGGTTCGTTCTGCTCCATCTTCTGGCTCAAGAAGCGCGGCCTCATGCCGGGGCTCAGTTTTTCCAATGAGCTCATATCGCGCGATGAAGGAATGCACTGTGATTTCGCCTGCCTCCTGTATACCAAGCATCTGGTGAATCCGCTGCCCAAAGAAACAGTGAAAAAAATCATCACCGATGCCGTCGAAATTGAAAAAGAGTTTGTGACCGACGCGCTTCCCGTAAAGCTCATCGGCATGAACGCGGACATGATGACCCAATACATCGAATTTGTTGCGGACCGCCTCTTGGTTGAGCTGGGCAATGAAAAGGTGTACAATTCATCTAATCCCTTTGATTTCATGGATATGATCAGCCTTCAGGGAAAGACCAACTTCTTTGAAAAACGCGTAGCCGAGTACCAAAAGGCAGGCGTGAACAAGGCTTCCGCCGGCGATAAGAGCTTTACCATGGACGCTGATTTCTGATTCGAACACCACACCTGAATCCACCATATTTAACAATCACCAATCCCACCGCAAATGTCGTATGTAATAAAGCGTGACGGCCGAAAGGAGACAGTCAAATTTGACAAGATCACGGCGCGAATTAAGAAGCTCTGCTACGGGCTCAATCCCGCAGTAGACCCCATTGAAGTTGCCAAAAAAGTCATCAACGGAATCTTCGAAGGGGTGACCACCTCCGAATTGGACAACCTGGCTGCCGAAGTCGCCGCCACCAATACTGTGAAACATCCGGACTACGCCCTTCTGGCCAGCCGAATCGCAGTGAGCAACCTCCACAAGAATACCGAGAAGTCGTTTTCTGAAACCATGAGATTGCTCTTCGAATACGTGGACCCTAAAACGGGCGACAATGCCGCGCTCATCGCTGATGATGTGTACGAAATCATTCGCGACAACGCGGAGCAAATTGATTCTGCCATCATTTACGACCGGGATTTTAATTACGACTTTTTCGGGTTTAAGACCTTGGAGCGATCCTACTTGCTGAAAATTGACGGCAATGTGGCGGAGCGCCCGCAGCATATGCTGATGCGCGTGGCCGTGGGCATCCACAAGGAAGACATCGACTCGGCGATCGAGACCTACAATAACATGTCGGAAGGCTGGTTTACCCATGCTACACCTACCCTCTTCAATGCGGGTACCCCCAAACCCCAAATGTCTTCCTGCTTTTTGCTCACCATGAAGGAGGACAGCATCAGCGGCATCTACGACACCCTGAAGAGCTGCGCACAGATTTCGCAAAGTGCCGGCGGAATCGGACTCTCTATTCACGACATTCGCGCCAAGGGATCCTACATTCGTGGTACCAACGGCACCTCAAACGGCATCGTGCCGATGCTGCGCGTATTTAACGACACGGCGCGCTATGTGGATCAAGGCGGCGGGAAGCGAAAGGGTTCATTTGCCATCTACATGGAGCCCTGGCACGCGGATGTGCTCGACTTCCTCGACCTGAAGAAAAACCACGGAAAAGAAGAGCTGCGCGCCCGCGATCTCTTTTACGCCATGTGGACACCCGACCTCTTTATGAAGCGCGTGGAGGAAAACAGCACATGGACGCTCATGTGTCCCAACGAATGCCCCGGACTTTCCGACGCGTACGGAGAGGAATTCGAAAAACTTTACCTCAAGTACGAGAAAGAAGGTAAGGGCCGAAAAACCATCAAAGCCCAGGAGCTGTGGTTTAAAATCCTCGAATCCCAGATTGAAACGGGAACGCCCTACATGCTTTACAAGGACGCGGCCAACCTCAAGTCCAATCAGAAGAATGTAGGTACGATCAAATCCTCGAATCTGTGCACGGAGATCATGGAGTACACCTCGCCCGAGGAAACCGCTGTGTGTAACTTGGCGTCGATTGCCCTGCCCAAATTTATCCGCGACGGAAAATTTGACCACAACAAACTCTTTGATGTAGCCTACCGCGTAACGGTCAATCTGAACCGCATCATCGACAACAATTTCTACCCCACGCCCGAAGCCCGCCGCAGCAATATGCGCCACCGCCCCATCGGTATCGGGGTGCAAGGCCTCGCAGATGCTTTCGTGATGCTGCGCTACCCCTTCGAGAGCGAAGAGGCACGCCTCTTGAACAAAGAAATCTTCGAGACCATTTACTACGCTGCCATGACGGCCAGTAAAGATCTGGCCAAGCAAGACGGCCCTTACGAAACCTTCAAAGGTTCGCCGGTGAGCGAAGGTATATTCCAGTTTGACATGTGGAATGTAAAGCCGAGCGACCGCTGGGAATGGGATGTGCTCCGCGAGGAAGTAAAAACGCACGGCGTGCGCAACTCACTCCTGCTCGCCCCTATGCCTACCGCAAGTACCGCACAGATCCTCGGCAACAACGAGTGCTTCGAGCCCTACACGGCAAATATGTATAACCGCAGGGTGCTCTCCGGAGAGTTTGCCATTGTGAACAAGCACCTGCTTCGCGACCTGGTGAAGCTCGGGCTGTGGAACGATGATCTCCGCAATAAGCTGATGAGCGCCAACGGTTCGGTGCAAAACATCCCCGAAATCCCCGAAAACCTCAAGAAGCTCTACAAAACCGCTTGGGAGATCAGCCAGAAGACCATCATCGATATGGCGGCAGACCGCGGCGCATTCATCTGCCAGTCGCAGTCGCTCAATATCTTCATGGAAAATGCCAATTTCGCCAAGATGAGCTCGATGCACTTTTACGGGTGGAAGAAGGGCCTGAAAACGGGGATGTATTACCTCCGCACCAAAGCCGCGGCAGATGCCATTAAGTTTACCGTAGATAAATCCAAATTGGCCCAACCGGCTTCGACCATGTCTGAGGAAGAATTGCAGGCAGCACAGGCCTGCTCCATCGAAAACGGTCCCGATTGCGAAATGTGCGGAAGTTAATTTTTGCCCGGCGGTTCGAACCGACCGACCGCGGAACGGTGTAAAGTCAACAACGGGGGGCGCTTCAAGCGCTCGCCGTTTTATTTAAAACGGGTCTAAATTGAATCGTCTGACAATTTCGTGACAATTGAAAACGGCGAAGGGCGGAAATTTGCAAGGCAAAAGAAAAGATCCGTTTGGAGAACCTGTTCACAGTCGCCTTTACCCACAAACACCTCCCCCTGGAAACGGTGGGCAAATTTCACATCGCCGAAGAGCGACGTGCAGAGGTGCTTTCCGAGCTGAAAGCGGCGTTGAAGATCGACGAATTGATGTACGTTTCTACCTGTAACAGGGTAGAATTTCTCATCGTGCAGGATGATGTAAACGGGTTGGATATCAAAAACCTGGTAGAGCACTTCAGTGAAGGTCTCGATGCAGATGAGACCGCGGAAGTCGTTGCCAAAGCGGAAATATACCGCGGTGAAGATGCCGTAAGCCACGTATTCAGGGTTTGCTCCTCGCTCGACTCTATGGTGATCGGCGAGCGTGAAATCATCACCCAGATGCGCAATGCCCACGAGTTTGCGGGTGCCCGCGGGCTCTCCGGAGATTTGCTGCGCATCGTCATGAAGAAAGCCATCGCTACCGCCAAGCAAATTTTCACCGAAACCTCCATTTTTAAGCGCCCCGTTTCCGTGGTCTCGCTTGCCTTTCACAGGCTGCGCGATCTCAACATCCCCCTCGATGCGCGGGTGGTAATGATAGGTGCGGGAAAGACCAATAAGGCCATGGCACGCTTCCTTGCGAAGCACGGCTTTAAAAATATCCGCATCTTCAACCGGACTCCCGAACGCGCGGAATTGATCGCAAAGGAAATCGGCGGAACCTATGCACCCCTTTCGGAAATCAGTGATTACGACAAAGGATTTGACGTACTTGTATCCTGCACGGGAGCCGAAGGCGCCGTAGTCACCCGTGCGCTTTTCGAGCAGTTGCTCGCCGGCGATAAGGGGCGAAAAGTGCTGATCGATCTGGCCTTGCCCGGAGATTTTGCCCAAGAGATTTTTATCGATCCTCCCGTGAAAACGGACTATATCAACATCGATGAACTTCGCGCCACCGCCGAGAAAAACCTCGCAGCAAGGAGCACGGAAATCCACCGCTGCGAAGAGATTATTGAGAACAGCATGCATGCCTTCCACGAACTTTACCACACCCGGCAAATTGAATTGGCCATGCGCCAAATTCCCGATTCCGTGAAGGAGATTCGCAGACGCGCACTGGAAAGCGTGTACGCTAAGGAGATTGATACGCTCAACCCCGAATCGCGCGAAGTGCTCAATAAAATCATGGACTACATGGAGAAAAAGTACATCTCCGTGCCCATGAAAATGGCGCGCGAAGTGATGCTCAGTGTGAAAAAGTGAGCGCCGAAAAGATCGTCATAGGATCTCGCGGGAGCGACCTCGCCTTGTGGCAGGCCAACCACATCAAGGCCAAGCTCGAAAATCTCGGGCATACCGTCGACATCAAAATCATCAAAACGCAGGGCGACATCATTCAGCACCTGAGTTTTGACAAAATGGAAGGCAAGGGCTTCTTCACCAAAGAATTGGAAAAAGAGCTCCTGGGAGGCACCATCGACTTGGCGGTTCACTCCTTCAAAGACCTTGAAACCAACTATCCCGAAGGCCTCACCATCGGCGCCGTCACCGACCGCGCCGACCACCGCGACGTATTGTTGATCCGAAAGGAAAATGTGGACACTTCCAAAAAATGGGAGCTGAGAGAAGGTGCCCTCATCGGCACCTCCAGTGCGCGCCGCAAGGTGCAGTTGAAAAGGTTCCGCCCCGACATCCGCTTGGACGATATTCGCGGCAATGTGCCCACACGGGTCAACAAGCTCCGCGACGGCAAGTTCGACGCCATTGTGTTGGCGAAAGCAGGGCTTGACCGGCTGGAGTACGACGTGAGCGATTTGCACGTCCACGTTTTTGATCCCACTGAATTCATCCCCGCACCCGCGCAGGGCGCCCTGGCCGTTCAGATTCGCGAAAACGATGCCCGCATCGGCGAGGTGGTGGCCAAAATTCACCGGGAAGACATCGCCGCGACCACCTCCATCGAGCGCCGCGTGCTCAATCTCTTTCACGGCGGTTGCCAAATGCCCCTCGGGGCGTATTGCGAAAAACGCGGCGACACTTTTGAGCTGCACGCCGTGATGGCCGAAGACTGGCGGGGAGAAGCGA